>CAMCAC010000065.1 GCA_945872305.1 Candidatus Kuenenia stuttgartensis
TGCCCCAGCTCGTCCCCGACCGCCTCAAGCACCTGATCAACCGGGTCGAGGCCCTGGTGGTGGCCACGCGCACCGACCTGCCGGTGCAGGCGGCGCCGGTGCTCGACGGGCTGCTCCCGGTGGGGCAGGCGGCGCGCCAGCGCTTCACCGTCTTGGAGCCGGGCACCTGGTTCGGCCCCGCCGGCGGCGGCTGGCAGAGCCGCTGGGCCAAGGTGAAGGTCCCCGCGGCGAAGGCCGGCGAGCGCGGCCGGCGCCACCTGCGCTGGGACTGCGACGGCGAGGCCACCGTGTACCGCGACGGGAAGCCCTGGGCCGGCCTGGATGTGGCCCACCGCACCTGCCCCCTGCCGGACGGCGCCTGCACCCTGCTCATCGAGATCGGCACCTGGCAGACCGGCATCTGGTTCGGAGCCCACAAGCTCGGGGCCGACGGCCTGCGCTTCCGCGCCGCCGAGGTGGTGGTGCGAGATCCCCTGGCCTGGGACTGCCACCACGACCTCGACACCCTGGCGATGCTGACCCGCCGCCTGCTCGCGGACCACGGCTTCATCGGCGCCGGAGAGTTCGGCCTGCGCCGGTTGCCGGATGCGGTGGATCCGCTCCTGCGCCGGCTCCTGCGCCGGCTCGACGACGCCGCCGACGCCTTCGACCGCGGCGGCCTGACCGGGCTGAAGCCGGTGCTGGCGGCGCTCCTGGGCGAGCTGAAGGCCGCGCCCTGGCAGCCCCGGGCGGCGCGCATCGGCCACGCCCACATCGACCTCGTCTGGCTGTGGCCGGAATCGGTGACCGAGCGCAAGGGCGCCCACACCTTCGCCACGGTGCTGCGCCTGATGGAGCGCTACCCGGAGTTCCGCTTCACCCAGAGCCAGCCGGCCCTGTACCGGGCCATGGAGCGCCTGGAGCCGAAGCTGATGGCCGAGGTGAAGGCGCGCATCCGCGACGGCCGCTGGGAGGTCCAGGGCGGCTTCGAGGTCGAGCCCGACACCCACATGCCCTGCGGCGAGGCCCTGGCCCGCTCACTCGCCCTGGGCCAGGCCAAGACCGCGGACCTGCGCGGCACCCCGTCGCGGCTGTGCTGGATCCCGGATGTGTTCGGCTATTCCGCCGCCCTGCCGCAGATCCTCAAGCTCGGCGGCGTGGAGTGGTTCTACACCACCAAGATGACTTGGTCGGCGGTGACCCGCTTCCCCTACAACTCCTTCGTCTGGCGCGGCGCCGATGGCAGCGAGATCCTGACCCACCTGTGCACCACCGGCTACAACGGCGACGGCGACGCGTCGGTGGCCATCGACGCCCTGCGCGACCACCGCCAGGCGGATGTCCATCCCGCCCAGCTCCTGGCCGAGGGCTACGGGGACGGCGGCGGCGGCCCCACCGAACGGGCCCTGGAACGCATCCGCCGCTGCGCCGACCTGGCGGCGGTGCCGCGCTCCGGCTGGCAGACCGGCGAGGGCTTCTTCGCCGACCTGGAGCGGGTGCGCGAGGACCTGCCGGTGTACCAGGGCGAGCTCTATCTCGAATACCACCGCGGCACCTTCACCACCCAGGCCCGCTACAAGGCGTGGTTCCGCGGCCTGGAGCGGGCCCTGCAGACCGCCGAGGCGGTGCGGGTGGTAACCGGCGCCGGCCCGGTGGACGACGAGCACTGGCAGCGCCTCGCCTTCGGCCAGTTCCACGACGCCATCCCCGGCTCGTCGATCGGCATCGTGTACGCGCAGCTCAACGACGAGTTCGCCGGCCGGGCCACCGCCCTGCTCGGCGGCGCCGCGGCGGAGCTGGCTGCCACCGGCGACCACGCCGGCGTGCTCGTCTTCAACCCCCTGCCCCTCGCCCGCCGGGTGGTGGTCGAGGTCCCCGGTGCCCACCGCGGATTGGCCCTGCCGGATGGCACCCCGGTGCCGGTGCAGGCCATCGGCCGCGGCCGCGACGCCCGCACCCTGGCGGCGGTGGAGCTGCCGGAACTGGGCAGCGTGCGCCTGGTGCCCGGCCCGGCCCTGGCGGCGGAGCCGATCGCCGCCCTGCCGGACCTCCTCGACAACGGCCTGGTCCAGGCGGCCTTCGACCGCGACGGCCGGCTGGTCCGCCTGGTGGTGGACGGCCTGGATGTGGGCCTCGACGGGCCCGCCTGGCTGCGCTGGTACATCGACCAGCCGGCCCACTTCGACGCCTGGGACATCGACCACGCGGCCCTGTCCACCCCCGCCGGCGAGATCCCCGGCGTGCAGCTCTCGGTGGTGGCGTACGGCCCGGCCCGGGCGGTGCTCGAAGGGCGCGGCAGCGTGGGCGGCTCGCCGTTCACCATCCGCTATGTGCTCGACGCCGGGGCCCGTTGGCTCGGGGTCGAGCTCGACATCGACTGGTCCGCCCGCCACCGCCTGCTCAAGTTCCACTGCCCGACCACCCGCCGGGGCCGCTTCGCCCGCTTCGGCACCCCGTTCGGCTCCGTGCTCCGCCCCCAGCACGCCGGCGTGCCCGCGGACGAGGCCCAGTGGGAGGTCCCGATGAGCCGCTGGTGCGCGGTCACCGACGACGACGGCACCGGCCTGGCGGTGGTCAGCGAGGCCAAGTACGGCGTGTCGTGCCGGGACGGCGACCTCGGCCTGTCCCTGCTCCGCGCCCCCACCAGCCCGGATCCCGAGGCCGACCAGGGCCGCCAGGTCCTGCGCTTCGCCCTCGGCCGCCACCGGGACACCACCGACGGCGACCGGGTCGCCACCGCCGCCGCCGCGGATATCTGCTTCACCGCGCCCCTGGTGGTCGAGGGCGGCAGCCTGCAGGCGCCGCCCTTCGCCCTGGCGGAGCTCGGCTCCCTGGTCCCGGCCTGGGTCAAGCCCGACGCCGACGGCTTCACCCTGCGCCTGCACGAATGCTCCGGCCGCCGCGGCAGCGCGGTCCTGCGCCTGGCGGACAGCCCGGCCCGGGTCGAGCTGGTGGACTTCCTCGACCGCCCCATCGGCAAGCCACTCGCGGTGAAGGACCGCACCGTGCGCCTGGACTACGCCCCGTACCAGGTGCTCTCGGTGCAGGTGCGCTGAACACCGGCGGCTGCGCATGCCGGTCACCCGCACCGCGGCGCGGTGCGCTCCGTGGCCGTCACCCGGAGCGCACCACGCCGTGGTGCGCGTACGAAGACCCTGCGCACCGCCCGGAGGTGCGCTCCGTGACATGGGCATCCCAACCCCCGGAACTGCCGTGGCGGGTTTCGGCGGCGCCGGGTGGGCCCGTCGCCCGTGACGGTGATACTGGGGCCATGAAATGCCCCACCTGCCCCGACGCCACCCTGGTGATGACCGAACGCCAGGGGATTGAGATCGACTACTGCCCGACCTGCCGCGGGGTGTGGCTCGACCGCGGCGAGCTCGACAAGCTCATCGAGCGCGGCGCCACCCAGGCCGCCAAGCCGACGGCCGCCCCGGCACCGGCGCCCGCGGCCCCGGCGCCCGCGGCGCCGCCGCCGCAGCCCTATCCGTACCGCAGCAGCGATTCGAGCGGCCGGCTCAAAGCCTACGGCTATCCCCCGAAGCGGAAATCCTGGCTGTCGGAGCTGTTCGACTGAACCGCTTCAAGGGAGCGCCAGCACCGCCGGGGCTGCCATGGTGCCGGTGAACATCGGCGCCCCGTTGACGCTGCCGATGGCCACCGTGCCCAGGCGGTGGTAGCCGGTGCCGGACTCCCAGATCCCGCCGCCGTTGGCGAGGCGGATCGCGTACTCGACGCGGCCCGCCAGGGACGGCGCGGGATCCGGCAGATGCAGGAACAGCGTCCAGGTGCCCGACGCCATCCCGGCCGGCAGGGTCCACGGCGCCGTCACAGCGATGTCCGAGCCCGGCAGCCAGGTGCGCGGATCCGCGGCCACGGACGTCGCGACCTCGGCCCCGGTGGCGGAGCGCAAGACCAGCCGCACCGTGCGCCGGTTCACCGGTGCGGTGAAGCCGTCGTTGCGGACCATGAACGACACTGTCGCCGGCGCCCCGGGGGCCGCGCTGTCGGGGATCGTGGCCGCGACCAGCCGCAGCCGGTAGCCGAGCCGGCGATGGGCCTCGTCGGAGAGCGTGGTCGCGGAGCCGGTGATGCTGGCGGTGGCCGGGATGCAGCCGGCGGTCTGCCAGATCGCGGCGAAGCTGGAACTCCCGCTGCCGTCGAGCAGGTTGAAGCCGCTCCAGCGGAACGTTTGCAGCCGGCCCAGTGTGCGCACCGCGTTCGCGGCAGTGTTCCAGGTCGGAGTCTCGCCCAGGCCCATGTCCAGTTCGCCGCACATGGGCACGAACTGGTTCTCGGTCCCCACCCGGTTCGCCAGGTTGGCGATGTCGGTCTGGTTGGTGCCGTAGCCATAGGTGCCGTCGAGGCTGTCGGACAGGAAACTGTCGCACAGGCTGCCGGCGCGCGACATGGCAGAGCCGTCCCGGGCCTGGGCCGGACCGGGCATGGGGCTGAAGTCCCACCAGGGGTCCGACGCGGTGGGATGGAAGTACTGCGACTTCTGCCGGGCGTAGCGGAACAGGATGGCGCGCTCCGCGGGGAAACGCAGGAACAGCCGGTCGAGGATCGCCCGGCTGTCGGCGGTGATGTTGTCGCCGTAGAGGTAGTTCACTGGATCGTAGGGGCCGAGCAGGCTGTTGGTGGATCCGTTCCATTCGCCCCAGCGGCCGACGAAGCCGGCGTCGATCCAGGCGATCACGTCCTGCTGCGCAGCGAGGACCGGACCAAGCTGCTCGATGTGGCCGAGGATCCGGTCGCGGGACGCATCGGGCCGGCTGCCGACCCAGCCATAGACGAAGCGGACGATCATCTTCACACCCGCCGCCCGGGCCGCCGCGGCATCGCTGGCGATGCGGTCGAGGAACGCCTGGCTGATGTCGGCGGTGCGCCAGTTGGCGAGATTGTAGCGCACCGACTGGAGCGTGATGCCCAGGCTGGTGCGGCGCGTGGTCATGGTCGTCTGGTCCAGGGCCGGGGTCCAGCACGCGGTGGTGGTCTCGAACACATCCACGTTCTGCCCACCGGGACCCGGGGCGTTCAGGGTGGCGTGGTAGCCGCGCTCCGGGTTGGCGATGAGCGTGGCATGGTCGGGGGTGAAGGTCACCTGGGCCGCCGGGACGGCGGAGGCCAGGGCGAGGAGCAGGGACCAGCGCATGTCCCTCCATGCCCGGCCGGCGCGCGCCATCACGGTACCGCCGGCACGCCCCAGCCGACGACCGCGAGCCGGGCCGCCACCAGGGTCCGTCCGGATCCGTCCCGGGTGCTGACATGCATCCAGTCCACCACCGAGCCGGGGGGCGGCGAGGCGGAACGGGTCGCGTCATCGCGGAATGCGCTGAACAGCACCCGGCGGTCGAGCCAGGTGCCGAGCGACGGCTTGTGCTCTTCCCACACCCACGTCCCGCCATCCGTGGTCCGGCACCACAGTTCGAGTGCGGGGACATCGCCCCCCAGCCGGACCCGCAGATCGATGGCGGTCCCGCTGCGCAACGGCACCTGAAGCGGTTTCAGGTCGATTCCCAGGGTGGCGAAACGGTCGGGGAAGCGCACTGCGGCGATCCCCTCGGCCCCGACGCGGCCGAGGGCCAGCCACGGGGGCGCCGGGTCCCCAGGCATCCAGGCGAGATCGGCGACGATGCCCCCGGCGGTGGCGACCGCCCGGCCGCCGGTGGGCAGGTGGACGGCGCCGGCGGATCCCTCGACCGCGACCATGCCGTGGGTCACCGTCACGGTGGTCCGACCGGGTTCGCGTCCGACCGAGAACCGGGTGCCGACCACCCGGCAGGCGGCCTCGGCGGTCCGCACCACGACGGCCCCGGTGCCGCTGTGCGGCCCGGCCTCGACCTCGACCCGGCCCCGTTCCAAACGCCAGACGCCCCCGTCGGAACGGATCTCGCTGTCCGGGGCGGCGACCAGGGTGCCCCCGCCGGCCAGGGCAAGCCGGCGCTCCGGTGGCCCACCGGGGCCGCTGTCCGCCACCACCGGAACGGGCGATGCCGACGGGGCGGATGCCAGCACCGCCGCAACCCCGACCAGCGCCACCAGACCGGCGGCGAACGCCAGCGGCAACCAGACAGGCCGGCGTGGACGACGGACCCCGCGCACCGCCGCATCGGCGCTGCGCGCAGCGGTGCGGGCCGAACGGGCACGCAGATGGCCGGCCAACATCGCCGCCACCGCCTCGCCGCGGGCCGCGCCGTGCAATGCGGCGAGGGCGGCGGCGAGCCGGGCCTCCGCGGCGCAGGCCGCGCGCAGGGCGGGATCCGCAGCCAGTGCCGCGCGCAGGGCGGGATCCTCGGCCACCGCCAGGTCGCCATCCAACCAGCGGCCAAAGGCTGACCGGGCCTCGGCCGGGCTCATGGCGCGCCCCCGGCCACACACGCGCGCAGGCGGTCACGCAGGCGCTGGAGGTGCTGGGCCACCGCGCCGGACCGCCGGCCGCTGGCCGCGGCCAGGGCGGCGAGGTCGGCACCATCCCCGTAGCGGCGCTGGAGCAGATCCCGCGCCCCGGCCGGCAACGCCGCCAGACAGCGGCGCAAGCGGTCGATCAGGTCCGGTTCCGGTTCCGGCTCGTCCGGGTCAGGGCTGATCCAGTCCTCGATCCCGGCCAGGGGCTGCTGGCGCCGGCGGGCCCGCTCGCGCAGGGCGTGCGACGCCTGGTGGCGGGCGATCCCGGCGAGCCAGCCGCCGCAGCGGCCCTCGGGGCGGTAGCCGGTCAGACCATCCCACGCGGCGATGTAGGTGCGCTGGAGCACCTCTTCCACCAGGTCGGGAATCCCGACCCGGGCGGCGATGGCCAGGCGCAGGTCCGCCTGGGTCGCCAGGACCAGGTCGTGGAACGCGGCGTGGTCACCGCCGGCCGCACGCACCGCCAGGACATCGAGGGGATCCATACCCCATCATACCCGCGGAACCGCCGCCATCACGGGGTCGCCGTGCCGGCCTCGGCCCGCTTGCGGGCCAGGTGGGCCAGGATGCGCTCCCGTTGATCCGCACGGACCACCCAGGCCATCTGCCGCTCGACCCGCCACGCCGTCGCCACCGCCTGACCGAGGGTCGCGGCGGTGACATCGACGCCGAGGGGCGTGCGGATGTCGCCCAGGTGCTCGAACCCGGCGGAGCGGTAGGTGGACCAGCCGCGGTCGTTGGCGGGCGCCGTGGTCAGCTCCACCGCATCGCGGCCGAGACCGGCGGCGACAGCCTGGAGCCAGCGCACCAGCAGCCCGCCCAGCCCGCGGCCCTGCCAGGCATCCGCCACCGCCACCCCGAGCTCCGGGATCTCGAGGCCGTCGGCGGCGGAGTAGGGATTGCCACCCGCCTTCCACAGGAAGGCGTGGCCCACGGTCGCCGCACCGTCGGTCAGCACGACCATCGCATCGATGTGGTCCCGGGCCTGGGCGATGGCGCCCTGGAACGCCCGCTCCAGGGCCGCCGGGTCATCCCACGGATACGGGCAGAAGAGCGTGCGGCTGTCCGCTCCGAGCCGCGCAGCGAAATCCGCGAGGACCGCGACATCGCCCTCCGCCAGCGGCCGCAGCTCCAGGGTCCCGATCCGCGCCCGGGCCCGCCAGGGATCGGGCGCGTCGACCGCGACCGGACCGGACCGGTGCGGGTGTCGGCCGAGGAATCCGTCGAGCACCCGTTGGAAGGACTCCCGGTCTGCGCTGGGGCTCATGGCGTGCGACCATGGTCGATGGCATTCGCTCGCAATCCGCGCCCCGGGGATTCCGCCTGCGCCGGACCGGATGCCGCTCAGGCGAACTGCGCGAGGGGTGTCACCGCCACCTCGCAACGGCCGCGGGCGGTGGACATCCATACCACGAAGCGACCGTCGGGACTGATCTGCGGATGGGGATCGAGGTGCCACGGCCCGCGCGCCACCGGCGGCGGCGGCAGGCCCCCGTGCACGACCCGCCGGGTGCCGCTCCGGGCATCGAGCAGGAGCACCCGGCACGGTTCCTGGTCCCAGCGGTAGGGATCCTGGTCGGCGCACCACCAGCGGCCGTCCGCCGAGGCGTGGGCGTGGCACAGCGGCTCCCGCCAGACGTGCTCGTCGCGGCCGGTACAGGGATCATGGACCCAGTTCCTGACATCCTCCAGCGGCCAGGAGATCACAGCGACAAAAGAAAGTACGGCCTCGGGCTGCCGCAATGGCTCCACGGGACGCGGCGCTGGCGCTGCATGTCGACCAGGACCGCCGAGGTTCGAGCAATCCGACCACGACGAGCACCAGGCCGACATCGAGCGCGCGAGGCGAGCCGGAACACCCGACAAGGGATGCACGGCGCTCGTAGGCGCAGCGCGCAGCCCAAGCATGGCTAGAACCTCACACCGAGCAGGCAGCCGCTCGGATCGTGATCGGTCAGACGCAGACGCACGAAGCTGTCGAGGTTGAACCCCGCGAGCTGGCCCGTCGGCACGCTGTCGCTGTTGAGCGTGCAGATGTACTGGAAGCCGCGTGTCCGGGCCTCGCGCTCTGCCAGAATCAGCGCCTTGGCACGCTGGCGCTCGTCCACGCCATCGAAGAGGCGGCTGTCGTGGAACAGGAACTTGGGCGACGGGTTCTTGTCCGCCCAGATCTGGGCGAGCATGAGGTCGAAACAGAACACCTTCATCTGCGCGATGCCGTCGCTGTCCGCCCGTTCAATCTCGACATCGAACTTGAAGCCCGCCTCGCGGTAGTCGATCAGGAGCTTGCCCGGAGCCTCGTACAGGAACTGGCTGTTCTCGTTGAACAGGTTGATGGCCCGGTCACGGATCTGCTCCCGTTCCTCGTAGTCACGCCGTCCACGCTGTTCGAGCTGCGCGCTCTGGAGACGGATCTCGCCTTCGCCCTGCTTCAGCTTCTGGAGGTTCTCGATGACGTGCTTGATGTCCTGAGCCTGGGTGCGCAGGGCAACGAGCTTGTCCTGTAAGCGCGTGTATTCCTCCAGAGCGCGATGCGTCTTGAGGATGTTGAGGTGCACGGCCCGCTCTTCGCTCAGAACCCGGACGCGCTCGTCATTCGCCTTGATCTCAACCTTGAGCCGTTCGCATTCGGCGGCGAGGAACTGCTGGCGGTTCGTCACCACCGTCCGATGGAAGGCATCGACTTCCTCGACGCGACGGCGCACCGCATCGGGTAGCGCCACCTGCGCCTCTTCGTAGAGCGCGAGCACTTCTCTGGCATTCGGCGGAGCTTCTTCGGCAAGACTGCGCTCGTAGGTCGTCAGCGACCGGCGCTTGCCGTAGTTCTCATTCGAAATCTTGTGGATCTCCTCAGTCAGCCGGTTGGCATCGCGCTCAATGTCGCGGTAACGCTCATGGACGCGGAACTGCGCCAGGTCATTCGCCGTGCGCGTCGCCTCCGCCTCGACCTGCACGCGCTTGGCCTCCAGATCGCCCTGTCCGCCCTGAAAGCCACGCACGATGCCGGTCTTCACGACCCGCTTGAAGTCCTTGAGGTTCTTCTTCTGGTCCTTGAGCGCCTGGAGCTGCGAAGCCGTCTCCCAGCTCAGGCCGAGCAGGTACGACGTCTGCACCTGCTTATCCCACTCCGCCTGCTTCTCGTGATGTGTGAATGGCGAGAGGATCGAGCCCTTCGAGCGGCGAGCGAAGTAGGAGAAGAGCGACCGGAACGACGGGGTGTAGCCACTCGCGCTGTCGAGCGGCAGGCCGAACGTCAGCGCACCAAGCACCGCATTCCATTCGGTGATCGACAAGCTGAGCTGATCTTCGCCGCGCTGGCGTTCGGGCCGTATCGGCAGGTGGCCATATGCCTCGGGGAAGTAGACGCGCCGGGGCGCGTCTACCCGGCGCGTCACCGTGACCGGACGGCCGCCCAGATCGAGTTCGACCGTGAAGGTCCAACCCGCCAGCTCCGGGCGGCAGAGGCCCTTGCCGACGGTGGCGTCAGCACCGAGGCAGAAGTGCAGGATCTCCAAGAGCAGCGTCTTGCCCAGCCCGTTGCGCGAGTCGCGCTCGTGGGACTGCTGCGTGCAGTCGGCGATGACGAGGTTGAACCCCGGCTGGAACGCGACGCGACGGAACGACGGCTGGTTGCTGCTGATGCTGCGGATCATGCGGCCTCCACGCGGGCGATGAGGCCCTCGCGCAGCTCAATCGCACCCATGGTGAAGAGCAGGTCCAGCGTCAGGACGAAGCGGCTATACGTCGCGATCTCGGGATACGGCCGGATGGTCTCCCACAGAGCGCTCGGCGTCGTCGGTCCTGAGAGCTTGGACAACACGATGCCGCCCAGGCCCAGCAGGGAGCGATGCGTCGGGATGTGCTTGGTGGGCAGGATCACGACTCGAACACCTCGCAGATGCCGAAGAAATAGCCGAGTACAGAGAGGCCAGCCGCCCGCTTGAAGAGGTCGGTGGCATCGCCCTCGGCGTAATCGACCAGCGACACGAACAACTCGTCGCCGCGCAGCCCCTCGGCGATGTCCTCGGCGTACCGCTGCCGGAAGCCATCGCGCAGGCGCTCGGGGAACTGGTCGTCGTAGGTCGCCATGTGCTGGACATACGCCTGGACCTCGGCGGCACCGGCCATGGCCTGCTGCAAGAGCACGCGCACGCGGTCGCTCAGCTCGTTGCGCCGCATCTTCTCTTCGATCGGGATGGCCTGGAACGTCGAGGTCGGCGCGCTGGCATGGCTGGCGATGGCCGTGGTGACCATCTCCAGTTCCTTGAAGGTGATGCGGGTCAGGTTGTCGGTCAGGCAGTCCTGCACCCAGGCTTCGTGATCGCGCTTCCACTGCTTGAGCAGCTCTACCGAGAAGCTCGCCGGCTGGGCGTCGATCTCGGTATGGTGGTGCGCGCACAGCAGGATGAGGTTGTCGTAGAGATCCAACTGCGCCGTGGGGAAGCCGGCGTCACCACGCGGCCCATTCGCGCTGTGGCCGACGATGTGCGCCATCTCGCCCAAGGGACGAGCAGGGTCCACATCGGTCTCGTCAGCGACCAGCGGACGACGGCACTGGGGGTGCGAACACAGCCCCGCAGCCAAGCCCCATAAGAGCTTGGTGTCCCTTGGCTTGAAGGGGTCGCGCGAACGACGAGGGCGGTTGGCCATGAGGTGGGTGGTGTAGCTCTGGACCCTAGTGCCCCGGCACGGCCGGGGAAGGGTCTGGGGTGTTCAGATCCGGTGATAGCACCAGGGGGCACCGTCCAGCGAGGCGCACGGTCATCCTCCGTGAGCCAGCCACAGGCCCTGGATCGCTTCCCGCCACATGCCGGCGGTGACCGCGAGCCCACACAGCAGCGCCATGCGCTGGTTCGCGGCGGTGCCGAGCCAGGTCTGCCGGGCGTCCTCGGCGAGTTTGCCCTGCCCGCGACGGCGCAGGTCATCCAGTAGGGTCGGCCAGATGAACGACCAGGCCGCGATGACGTAGACGAATACGCTCAGGCAGACCACAGTTGAGGCGATGCCAGGCTGCGGCGTGAAGGCCGCCGCGATACCGGCTGCGATGGCCCACCGGAACAAGGTGATGTTGTGATCGACAAAGCCGTTGAGTTCCTCGGCGATCTGGAGGTGAAGCAGGGAAATGCGCGGGGTCATGGTGTATCGGCCTCCTGCTTCATAGAGGTCGGCTGTGTTGGGATTTTGTCAATGTCGTCCTCCACCGCGATCACCGGCATGGCCGCGTCGTATGCCTCGCGTAGGTGCCCCGGCACCATGCGCAGGTAGACCTTGGTGGTCTCCAGATTGGCGTGTCCGAGGTACTGCTGCACATGCCGAATGTCGGCCCCGCCGCGCAGCAGGTGAACAGCTATCGAGTGCCTGAACAGGTGTGGATGCAGGTGCGGCGCGTCGGCCCCACGGCCGAGATTCAGGCGCTGGAACCAGCGCCGGACAGCCCGCTCGGGGAGCCGGATGCCGGTCCTGGTCAGCAGCAGGGCACCGTGGTCCGGCCCGCGCAGCAGCTCGCGGCGGACAGCCAGATAGTCCTGCACCGCGCCCCAGGCCCCGCGCGGGATCGGCAGCAGGCGGTCCTTGCCGCCCTTGCCGTCGCGGACCCGCAGGACACGCCGCTCCAGGTCGAGGTCGGGCACGTCGAGGTTGAGGCTCTCGGTCAGGCGCAGGGCACAGCCATAGAGCAGCTCCAGGTGCGCCCGGTTGCGCAGGTCGGTGGCGTCGCTGCGCGGCATGCCGGCGAGCAGGTCGTTGACCTCGGCCTCCGAGAGCGGGGCCTGGGGCAGCTCGTCGTCGTCGGCCTCGGCCACCGGCAGATCGCGGGCAGGGTTGGCCAGCACCAGGCCGCGCTCCTGGCACCAGCGGAACAGGGCGCGGATCGTGCTGGCGATCGAGCGGCGCGAGCGCCACGACACGCCGCGCGCCGCCATGCCGGTGAGGTAGGCGTCGAGGTCGGCCGGGGTCACGTCGGCAGCCTTGCGCACGCCGCGCCGGGCGAGGAAGCGGGACATAGGCTTCAACCGCTTGCGAAAGCCGGTGAGGCTGGCCAGCGCGATGCCCTCGGCGGCACGCTGCGCGAGGTAGTCCTCCATCCAGATGGGCAGGGGCTTCGCCATGTCAGCCGCGCGGGTGCGCCGTGGTGCAGATGCGCTGGAGGTCGTCGAGGCCGAGCGGCGTGTACCGCGCTGTCGTGCCCAGACTCTCGTGCAGCATCAGCTCGTTGATCGTGCGCAGGTTCGCCCCGCCCTGGAAGAGCAGGTGCGCGAACGACACGCGCAGGCTGTGCGGCGTCAGGCGCTTCGCCGCCAGTTCGGTGAGGTCGGGGTTCGCCGCCACGGTCGCGGTGTGGGCGCGGGTCAGCATCTCGCCGATGGTGTTGCGGCCGAGCTGCGGGCTGCGGTCGCCGACGAACAGCCAGGGGTTGTCGGCCTGCCAGAGCAGCACCGGCCGCGCCCGCTCGATGTAGGTGCGCAGGCAGACCATCGCCCACGGCGCGACCGGCAGCACGCGACCCGGACGGCCCTTCTCGCGCTCGACCCGGATCTCGTTGCGCGTGAAATCGACGTGACCAAGCTGGAGGTCGCGCAGTCCTGCCCGCCGCCGGCCGGTTGCCAGGGCGAGCGCGAAAAAGGCCAACGTCCGCACCGTGTCGGCCCAGCGGGCGCAACCCTCGGGGAAGGCCGCAGCCTCGGCGCTCAGGGTCTGGAGCAGGGCGGTGGACTCCTGCAAGGTGAGGTGGTCCTTGCGCACCGGCCCCTTGGCGATGGTCGGGAGCTGCACCGTGCGCGACACGTCGGTGAGGGTCAACCCGCGCCGGGCCAGCCAGGCGTGATACGCCTTCACCGTCGCCAGGCGGGTGCCCTGGGTGTTGCGGCCCAGCGGCCTCCCGCGCGGGCTGACGTAGACCTCGGCGAGGTAGCGCTGGTACTGCCGGATGCCTTCGGTGGTGATGGTCAGCGGATCGAGGCCGGTAGCGGTCAGCCAGCGCTGGTAGTGGCTCAGCGCGTTGCCGTAGCCGCGTGCGGTCTCGGCGCGGCCGGCGGTGCGCAGGTAGTCGAGGTAGTCGGTCATGCTCGGGTGCATGGGGATCTCGGTGCGTGGTTTCGTCGCGTCGGGATGAGCCGGACGCAGGGTGGATGAGATACGATGGGCCTGACCTACGATGCTTCCGGTCAACTGCCCCCGGTGGCCTGTTTTCGGCCGCCAACTCGCCAACTGGAGCTAACCCATTGCGGTGTCTCCGTATAAGTTGGTCGTAATTGTTTCACCAACTGCCGCCAACCTCGCCAACTTGGCATCATCGACGTTCGGACCCATCATAGACGTAGGCAGGAGGCGGATGCGCGGCTCGACGGCAGCCGCCGGGCTGCTACTCGCCGCCGCCAGGAGGTGGTAGACGCGGGCCTTGCCGCGACCGCCAGGGGCGCTGGCGACGTAGTCAAGGGCAAGCAGCTCGGGCAGCACGGCGCGGAAGGTGTGCCGGGTCCAGTCCGGCAGCAGTGCGTGAAGATCGGCCATGGTCGCCATCGCGGTGCCGCTCGCCCACCAGGCGCGCAGGAGCTGGGCCGCTGCCCGGCTGCACTCGCGGTCGCC
>CAMCAC010000066.1 GCA_945872305.1 Candidatus Kuenenia stuttgartensis
GTCCATCCCGGCCCGTTCGTGGCCGCCGGCCAGAACGGCCTCGGCGAGATCAAGCGGCTCATGGAGCAGTGGCCCGACGCCCGTGACCCGGAGGCCGAGGCACGGCTCCTCCGCCCGTTCCTGTCCGCGACCGCGGGCTTGGCGCCGGAAGCCCTCGCCGCGCTTGCACCCAAACCCCTCGATGCCCTGTTCATGGGCCCCCAGGGCGATGCGGTCGAGGTGACCGTGACCAGCGATACGCGGTTCGCGCTGCGCTCCGCTCCCGGTTCCGGAACAGCGTCCGCAATCAGGATCCAGGTGACCAAGCAATTCCGCAACGGCGGCCAAGTCGCCTGGCTTGATACACCACACACCTTCAGCCTTGGCATCGGCCAACCGTTGGGCGCACTCGTCAACATCGTCACCCCGAAACTTGTCAATCCAGAGCAAGTGAGGGTTGAGGTCGATCTGACCACCCCGTTCGTGGTCGGTCAGGTCAAGCGGGACATTGAGCGCATCTGGTACTACGAGGTGATGAGCAAGCCTCGTCAGGGCGGTGGCAAGGGGCGCGATCTGGTGACCGTGGCCAAGTCTCGCAAGACCCAGATCGTCACCCTCCTGAACCCCCAGAGCGGCTCCCAGTTTGATCTTATCACGCTGGATGCCATCCCTCGGGCAACCCGGACGGTCAAGGACCGCAAGGGGCGCACCATCGTCTACCCGGCCATCTTCGAGTTCGACTACAACGAGGTCGAGGTCTTCTCCAAGAATCCTGCCGAGTTCACGACCTATGGCCTGGTGCCGCCGGCGCCGGTGAGCCACAAACCGGATGCGGGTCCGCTGCCGGCCCTGCTCGCCAAGGGTGTCCTTACGGCCCGTACGGACACCGACTACATCGAGTTCCCGGATGGCCGCCTGATCTGGTGGTATCCGCTGGAAAACAGCGTGGAGCAATGGACCCCCGAGGGATTCCAGTTCCCCAAGGGGCAGGCCACAGCGCCCATCACGCCGCCGGCGGCGGGCACCGGGGGCGGCTCGGCTCCCGGTCCGGGGCCCGCCCCCCGACCCGGCGGCACCCCGCCGCTCGCACCGTGACCATCAGCCGCACCGTGAGTGACAGTCGCCGGCCCGCCCGGCGACACCGATTCAATCCGACCATCCGCCCGCCAGCCTGACGCCGATCGGAGCCTCCCAGATGTCCTTGGCCATGCCCCCCGCCCGCCGCTCTCCGCTGCCGGTGGCGCCTCTGCTCCTCGCCCTTGCCGCCGGGCTGTCCGCGGCCGAACCACCGGCCATGACTCCTGAACAGCAGGCGGCCTGGGATCAGTTCACCAAGCAGTCCGGCGATCCGGCCCAGGATCCCGTGGCCCGGGCACGCCTCGCCGCCGAGGGCTTCTACACCGAGGCCCTGGCCCGCTTCCGCCAGGCCCACTTCGCCGAGGCCCGGGACCTGGTCGAGAAGGCCATCACCGCCTATCCCGCCCACCCGGGAGCCCAGGCCCTGCGCCAGGAGATCCTCGCGGTCCTGTCGGTGCGCGACAACCGTCTCCAGCAGGCTGCGGAATGGTTCCGCGCCATGCAGGAGGTCCGCTCCCAGGATACCGCCGTCCGTCTCAGCACCCTGCTGGAATCCGGCAAACGCAAGATGGCGGCCGGGGACTACAACGGGGCGGAGCTCGATTTCGACCGGGTCGAGGTCGGTCTGTCCGCGTTCCCGTACCAGTTCGAGTGGGGCACCCTCCCGGACGAGGTCAAACGCCTGCGCAACGAGGCCCAGGCCAAGGCCCGCGAAGACGCCAACGTGCGCTCGCGCAGCGACCGCGAGGCCGCCGAGCGCGCCGCCCGGGTGCGGGCCGAGACCACCGAGCAGGCCCTCCGCGACAAGGTGGACGAGCTCCTCCGCCGGGCCAAGACCGCCTATGACCGTGACGATTTCCGCCGCGCCGAGCTCGATGCCTGGAATGCGTATGAACTCGACCGCCGGCGCGAAGAGGCCCGGGACCTGTACCTGAAGGCCCGCCGGGCCGGTCACGAGCGTTTCGACGACGAGTACCGCGAGCAGCGCGCCGAGGGCGTCGCCCGGGTCCACGAGGAGATCCACAAGGATCTCATCCCGCAGAACGACACCCTGCTCTACCCGGTGGACTGGGCCCGCCGCGACCGGCGCAAGCCGATCGAGATCGGCACGATCCGCGAAGAAGCCTGGATGGCCGCCCTGCGCGACCGCCTGGAGCAGCGCATCACCTTCGAGTTCGAGGACAAGCCCTTCGAGGAGGTCGTCGAGTTCCTGCGCCAGGTGACCGGCGCCAACATCATCGTCGCCCCCCAGGTCCTGTCCGCCGGCAGCATCCCCAACGTCACCCTCAAGGTGAAGGAGATGCGCTTCGGCGACGCCCTGAAGTGGATCCTGGAGCTCACCCAGCTCCACTACGCCATGCAGGACCAGGCGGTCTTCATCAACAATGAAGCCATCGCCGGATCCGTGATCACCCGCATCTACGACGTGAGCGATCTGGTCAGCGCCCCCCAGGACTTCCCCGGTCCGCAGCTTGGCTACAGCACCTCGGCCGGTGCCGGTGGCACCGGGCCCAGCCTGTTCGCCGATCCGGGTGGCGCCGCCGAAGGCGGTGGCAGCGCGGTGGCCGACATCAACGCGATCATCGAGCGGATCCAGACCGCCACCGGCCAGGACAAGTGGGCCGCGGAGCGCGGCGCCGGCATCCAGCCCATCGGCAACACGCAGATCATCGCCAGCAACACCAATGAGATCCACCAGATGATCGAGCGGGTGCTGACCAACCAGCGCACGATCGGATCGCTGATGGTCACCATCCACGTCTCGATCCTCGACGTGAACAAGGGCTTCTACGAGGAGATCGGGTTCGAGTACCACAACAACCCGGCGGGCATGCTCGACAGCAGCACCCAGAACGGCTACACCCGGCTCGGCGACGACTTCGAGCTGGCCGCCCGGCAGACCAATCCCCTCCCGGCGAATTCGACCGGGGTCAACTACACCCAGGGCGTGGGCGGCCAGAATCCGCGCGGACTGGTCTATGAATTGGCCCAGTCGCCGTTCAACTTCCTGAACACCGACCAGGTCAACATGATCTTCGCGGCCTCGCAGGACGAGACCGATCGGATCACGGTCCAGAAGACGACCATGACCTGCCACAACAACCAGCTCGCGCACGCGGTGTTCCTGCGTCAGTACGCCTACATCGCCGAGTACGATGTGGTCGAGGGGCAGCTCGATCCGACCATCCGCAACCTGAATACGGGCGAGAAGATCGAACTCCGGCCGATCGTGAGCGCGGACCGCAAGTACGTGAAGCTCGAAGTCCAGCCCGCCTCGAACATCCTGACCGGCGTGTTCCGCGAAGAGATCCGCACCCTGCGCACGATCGGCGACGGCGACACGGCCGTGTCGATCCCGGTCTCCTATCCCATCGAGCTGCCCAACATCGAGACCCGCAGCCTGCAGGCCACGGTGATGATCCCGGACAAGGGCAGCCTGCTCCTGGGTGGATACACCGCGGCCCTGCGCCAGCAGGTCCACACCGGCATCCCGTTCCTGTCCCACATCCCCTTCCTCGGCCGCCTGTTCAGCCGGAACGGGCTGTACGATGAGAACCGCCGTCTCTTCTTCCTCCTCCAGGTCGAGATCCTGGACTTGGCGGAGCGCGAGCGCCTGCAGTGATCCGCCATCCCACCGGCATGGCCGTCGGCCGGTGGTCCCGGGCGGCGGGGCTTGTGCTCGCCGCCGCCCTCGCCTGCCCGGCCGGTGACGCGCCGGTTCCCCGTACCGCGGCCCTGGTCGCCCAGGCCCAGGTCGAGGTCCGGGCCCTGCGCCTGGATCTCGCCCACGATCTCGTGCTCCAGGCCCTCGCCACGGATCCCGGTGACCGGGGGGCGAGGGATCTGCTGGAGCGCATCCGGACCCTCCGCCGCGGCCGGGTGGACGATGTGCCCGATGAGGAGCGCCTGCGCGCCGCCCAGGCCGTGGCCACGGCCAAGCGCCTGCGCCAGCGGGCGGCCACCAGCGATCCCCGGGCGGCCCGCGACATGCTGGGGGATGCCTTCACCCTCCTGCGCACCCGGGATCCCGAAGGTCTGGCCGCCGAGGAGGCCGCCGAGACCGCCCGGGCCCTGGCGGCGGCCGAAGCGGCGGTGGCCGTCCTGGATCGCGGTGACGGCAGCCAGGGTCGTACCCAGGCCCTGGATCACGCCCACGCAGACCGCGAACGGGAAGCCGCCGTCGGAGGCCGGGAGCGGGATGAACTGCTGGCGCGCATCCGGGACCTGGTCGAGCGCGAGCACCTGGAACTTGCCCTGGAGCGGACCCGTGCCGCCCTCGCCCGGCGGCCCGGGGACCCCGAATTCGAAGCCCTGTGGGCGGACCTCCTGGACCGCGTCCATCGCCAACGCCGCCTGGACACCGAGGCGACCGCCCGGGAGCGCCGCGAGGAATTGTCGCGGCGCATCGCCTTGGAGCTGATGCCCATCAGCCTGGACAGTGCGCCGACGTATGCCGCCGACTGGAGCCAACGCCGGGATGCCCGGGACGCACGCCTGATCCGCGGAGCCGAGCAGGCGGATTGGGAGCTTGAGCTCGAATCGCAGCTGTCCGAGCGGGTGACCTTCGATGTCAGCGAGGCGGATGCCCTCGACCTGCTCCAGTCCCTGACCCGGGGCCGGGTACCGATCGCCATCGATCCGGCGGTCTCCTCGGCACCGCCGCGGCTGGTGACCCTCAAGGCCCACGACATGCGCCTGGACCACGCCATCTCCTGGCTGTGCCGGGCCATGGGCGTGCCGTGGAGCCTGGCCCAGGGGGCCGTCTACATCGGACGCGACGACCTTGAGCCGGTCGTGGTCATGGTCCACGATGCCGGCATCCTCGGGCTGCAGCTCCAGGATGCGGAGATCATGACCTTCACCCTGGCCCTGGGTGACAACGCCGGCTCCGACAACCTGTTCACCGCCCCCACCGAGATCGGCTCCGCGGGTCTCATGACCGCCCAGGAAGCCCTGGACCTCCTCCAGCGGTCGGTCGCCCCCGCGTACTGGACCAGCCCGGGGGCGGCACCGCCGGAACTGCGCGGCAACCTGCTCATCGTCATCGCCCCACCGCGGATCCAGCGCCTGGTCGCCGAGTTCATCCGTTCCCAGAGCGAACTCGCCTCGCTCGTCGTGCAATGCGACTTGCGGCTCCTGGAGATCTCCGACCAGCTCATCGAGCAGATCGGGATCGACTGGAACGCGGGCCAGCTGCTCCAGCAGGCCGCCTACGGCCTGTACCGCCTGGGGGAGAACACCGAAATCGCCGGTCGCACGAACACGCCCCTTCCGGCCATGGGCCTGGCGACTGCGGGTGCGCTCTCAACCGCCTCGGCGAACAACTCGGGCCTGACCCTGCAGGTCACCAACCTGGGCGACGTCCAGGTTTCGGCGGTCCTGCGCGCCACCGAGATCGGTGCCCAGGCCCGCGAGGTGAACGCCGCCTCGGTGGCGACCTTCAACGGCCTGCGGGCCAGCGCGGCATTCCTCCGCCAGGTGGCCGTGGTCAGCGATTACGAGGCGGCGGACGGCGCCCTGGATCCGGTCATCACGGTCATCAACTCCGGCACCGCGATCTCGGCCAAGCCGCGGGTGAGCGCCGATCGCCGGTTCGTCATCGCCGAGGTGCACCCGACCATCGGCCGGGTGAGCTTCTTCCGTGAGTCCATACGGGCCTTCGCCCGGTCGATCGAGGCGACGGACGAGAATGGCGAGGAAGCGGTATTCGCGCAGGTGGTCGAGTACCCCATCGAACTGCCCCGTCTGAACACGGTGGCAGCGGCGACCACCGTGCGGGTACCCGACCGGGGCTCGATCCTGCTCGGCGGGCTCGGCCGGTCCATCGACCAGACCGCCGAGACCCGGGTGCCCTGGCTGTCGGACATCCCGTTCCTCGGCCGGGTGTTCGGCACACGCGGGCGGCTTTCCGACCGCAGCCGGCTGTACCTGTTCGCCAAATTCACCATCATCGATTATCCCGAGTTGGAGTCCCAGCTGTGACCAAGGCCCGCCCTGTCCTCTCCACCACCCTGCTTCTGCTCGCGGGGGTGATGCCGGCCGCCGAGACGCCTGCCCCGCAGCCGCCCGTGGACCAGGCCGCCGCCCAGGCCCTCCTGGAACAGTACGCCAAGGATGCCTCCTTGCAGCGCGACTCCCGGTCCGCCGCCGGCGAGTTCCATTACACCCTCGGCCAGGAGGCGATGGCCGCCAACCGGATTGATGACGCCATCCGGGCCTTCACCCGGGCGGTCGACTACCAGCCCGACAACCAGCTCTGGCGCAAGGCCCTCGACGAGGCCAAGGCGATGGCCGGCATCTCCCGCGACCCGCGTTCCGTGCAGCGCGACCGGCTGGCGGATGAACTGCTCGTCAAGCAGCAGCAGCTCTGGCAGGATGCCCAACGCTGGCTCTCCGAGGGTGAGAAGGCGATGTCCGCCGGGAACTTCCCTGAGGCCGAGCGCTCGTTCACCCTGGCCCACACCCGCATCGAGACCCTGCCCTACGCGGATGAGCGCAAGGGACCGGAGCTGCGCCGGGCCGCCGACCTGATCGAGCTGTCCCGCACACGCCGGGCCGAGGCCGAGCGCAAGGAGGCGGGTGAGCGCAACCAGACCGCCGTCGAACGCGGCGAGAGCCTGCGCCGCGAGACCATGCGCATCGAGCGCGACCGCATCGACGCCATGCTCTCCCGCGCCCAGCGGGCCCGCGAGCGCCGCGACTTCGACGAGGCCATCCTCCTCTGCGACCAGGTCCTCAAGATCAACCGCGCCGAATCCCGGGCCGCCAGCCTGCGCGCCAAGTGCAAGCGCGAGCGCCATGTCTACGTGCGCCAGCTGACCGCCGACACCTGGGAGGAATCCCACAAGCGGCTCAGCGAGCAGATCCGCCGGGAGCTCCTGCCCCAGCTCGAGATCCTCCGCTACTCCACCGAATGGATGGAGATCGACGCCCGCCGCCGGGTCCACAACCAGGGCCTGACCGAGGAGCGGCCTGCATGGCAGCAGGCGATCGAGAACCAGCTTGAGCAGGAGATCACCACCGACTTCTCCGAGACGGACCTGCTCGAGGTGATCGCCTACCTGCAGCAGGTGTCCGGCGCGAACATCATCCTCGATCCGCGGGTGGTCAGCAACAATCCTCCGACCGTCACCATGCGGGTCGAGAAGATGCGGCTCAAGCACGCCCTCGACTTCGTGATGAAGCTCACCGCGCTGAAGTACGCCGTCCGCGACGAGGCGATCTACGTCAGCACCCCGGAAGGCATCCAGGGCGACTCGTTCGAGAAGATCTACGACATCCGCGACCTGACCCACCAGCTGCGCTCGTTCCCCGGACCCGAGATCCAGCTGCCGGAGCCCGGCCAGGCCGGCATCAGCCTGCTTCCCCCGATCGAGTCGCGCGAGGTCCAGGAGGCCGGCAGCTTCATCCAGATCGTCCAGCAGGTGGTCGCGCCGCAGAGCTGGAACGACCAGAACACCATCACCGACCTGAACGGGATGATGATGGTCCGCCAGTCCAGCGACGTGCATGCCCAGATCGAGGAACTGCTCCGCCAGCTCCGCAACCAGTCCGGCACCCAGATCCACGTCAAGGTGAAGTTCCTGGAGATCGAAAACTCCGCGCTGGAGCAGATCGGCGTCCGCTGGCAGAATTTCAATCCCGCCCGGCCGCCGGGCCAGGCTCCGCTGACCCCCCTCCCGGGCGCTGCGGGCGGTTCGACGAATCCCGCTGACATCGGCGCCTACTACCGCAATGGCGACACGGTGATGGCCGGTCGTCTGAACAGCAGCCAGCTGCTGCCCTACACCACCGACCGCAGCCTGCCGGTGCCGGGGGTGAACGAAGGCCTCCAGTTCTCGACCCAGTACTGGCAGATGGGGCAGAACTTCTTCGCCCGCGCCATCGTGGAAGCGGTCGAGAAGGAACGCAAGGGCAACATCCTGTACGAGCCGGACCTGACCCTGTTCAGCGGCCAGCAGGGGCACATCGTCCAGCTCAACCAGCAGGCGTACATCAGCGACTACAACATCCGCCTGGATCAGGCCGATCCGACCGTGGACACGGTCTCGTACGGCACCGTGCTGGATGTCTATGCGGTCGCCTCGGCGGATAAGAAATACATCACGATGACGCTGCGCCCGACCCAGAGCTCGATCCGGGCCTGGCGGCGGTTCTCGAGCGTGGCCAACGACTCCCAGTTCCCCGGCGGCGACCTCACCAGCGCCGGCACCGGCATCGGATCCACCGACTTCCTCGGCATCGTTCTCGACAACCCGTTGCTCGTGCCGGAAATGAACATCCAGCGCGTGCAGACCACGGTGGTGCTGCCCGATGGCGGCTCCCTCGTCCTGGCCGGCCTGACCGATTCGGCGAGCGCCCGCTCCCGCTCCGGCGTTCCGTTCCTCAGCCACATCCCCTTCCTGGGCCGGCTGTTCACCACCAACGGCCGCCAGGAGACCGAGCGCAAGTCCCTGATCATCGTCCAGGCGGACCTGATCCTCTTCGACGAGATCGAACAGTCGCTCTGATCAGGATCCCAGGGCGTCGCCCAGGAGCCTGAACACCGCATCGGGGTCGCCGGCATCGCCGGCGGCCCCGAGCCGTTCCTGGATCCCCGCACGCAGGGCGTCGAGCCCGGCCTGCAGCCGGCGATGGGCGGTCCCCAGGCCGATGCCCCGGGCCGCCGCGATGGCCCGGATGGTCATGCCGCGGACCAGGTGGTCCTCGGCCACCTCCTGGCATTGCGGGTCGAGCAGACCGCCGGCCACCCGTCCTTCCAGGTCCCGCCACGCACCCTGCAGCACGCTCTCGGCCCAGGCCCGGTCCATGCCCGCATCGACCGGCTGCTCGGGTGCGGCGAGTTCCGGATCGATGGCTGGACCGCCCTGGGCCTGGCGGCGGAAGGCATTGCACGCGGCCCGCCAACACACCGCCATCAACCAATGGCGGAAGCGGCTCCCGGGACCCGGCGCAACGCGGCCAAGGATCTCCGGATGTTCCAGGAGCCACACCAGGACCTCCTGCGCCGCATCGTCGACCGCATGCCCGGGTTGCTCGGGGAAACGCACGCGCAGGTAGCGTGCCACTGCGTCCGCATACAGCCCGACCAGCCGACCGGCAGGCTGGGAGCCGTCACCCACCGATGCAACAAGCGACCATCGGGTGTCCGGGAAGGGAAGGGTCATGGCACCGCCATGCTGGAACCCATGATGCCCCGTCCACCGACCGCCCCGGAGGCCCCATGTCCGTCCTGCGCGCCACCTGCGCCGCCATCCAGTCGATCCACCCCGGCACCCAGGCCCGCCTCGCCCCTGGCGTCGGCGCCGCCCTCACGGCGGCCGATCCGGCGGCCCTGGCCGCCGCCCTGCGCGGAATCCCGCGACCGGCCTCGGTGGCGGTCGGCGATGTCCGCTTGGAGCTGGCCGATGCACCGTCGGTGGCCGGCGTCCTGAACGGGCAGGTCGCCCTGGTCACCGGCGCCGCCTCGGGTCTCGGCCTGGGGGTCGCCAAGGGCCTGCTCGCCGCCGGCGCCAGCGTGGTGTTCACCGACGTGGATGCGGATGGACTCGCCGCGGTCGCGACCGCGCTCGCCTGCCCGGAGCGGGTCCACACCGCCCGCTGCGATGTGACCGACGAGACCTCGGTGGCCGCCGCCTTCGATGCGGCCCTGGCCCGCTTCGGCCGTCTCGACGGGATCGCCTGCTGCGCCGGGGTCGCTCCGGCCTTCCCCCTCGCCGACTTCCCCCTCGCCAAGTGGAAGCTCGGCCTGGAGATCAACCTGACCGGCTACTTCCTGTGCGGCCGCGAGGCGGTGCGCATCCTCGGCGCCCAGGGCCGCGGCGGCTGGATGGTCCTGCTGTCGTCGAAGAGCGGTCTGGAACCGAGCAAGAACAACAGCGTCTACAACGCCACCAAGGCCGGCGAACTGCATCTGGCCCGTGGCTGGGCGCTGGAGCTCGGCGGCCAGGGGATCCGGGTGAACTGCATCGCTCCCGGCAATGTCTTCAAAGGCTCGAAGATCTGGAACGAGACCTACATCGCCGAGGCGGCGAAGAAGAAGGGCATCCGCCCCGACGAGGTGATCCCGTACTACATCAACCTCACCAGCCTGAAGCGCGACATCCTGCCCGATGACATCGCCAACGCGGCGGTCTTCCTGGCCAGCGATGCGGCCCGCTGCGTGACCGGCCAGGTGCTGGTCGTGGATTCCGGCCAGGTCTGGACCCGGTGACCAGCTGGACCCGGTGACCTGCAGGACCCGGTGACCAGCTGGACCCGGTGACCAGCAGGACCCGCTGATCAGCCGCCGCCGACCGGGATGACCACCGGGCCGTCCCACCAGGCGGCCGCGGTGGCCAGGGGACGGATCTCGACCCGCACCGGCCCATCGGCGGTGATCCGGCTTCGGCCATGGATGCGATACAGGCGGCCCGGGGCGACCAGGCCGCCGTCGAGCCGGATGCTGCCGAAATCCTCGGCGACGATGCGCACGCCGTGGTGGCCACCGCTGCGGTCGCTGATCTCCAGGGCACCCGGAGCCTCGGCCGGATCCCAGGCCACCATCGCCACCGCTCCGGGGGAGCGGATCACCTTGTGCAGCCCGGTGCCCACCACCGCCGCCGGCATCCGCGGTCCGGGCGGCGGCAGGTTCCGGAACGCCGCGGCGATGGCCTCCCCATCGCTGGGCGGGCGGGTGGCGGCATCCGCGGCAAGGGGCAGCGAACGGAAGCCGCCGCCCGGCATCGGCAGCGCCGGGCCGGCAAAGGGCGGCGGTTCCGCGCCGACCAGCAGTTCGGCATCCGGCAGATGCGCCTGGGCGGTGGGATCAAGGGGCGGCGGATCGTCACCGCCCCGGCGGAGCGCCGCCCAGACAAAGGCCCGGGCGAGGGCCGCATCATCCCGGCGGATGGTGACCGGACGATCCCCGAGGACCACCGGCGGTCGGGTGGCTTCGCCGGTGCGGCGGATCTGGGGTGGCGGTGGCTGGGCCGCAAGCCATGCGGCCACGGCCATCAGGCCGATGCCGCTGACCGCGCTGCGGATCATGGTCCGACGGTGAAGCGATGCGGCCCGGTGACGAAGACCTCGGACGCCGGAGCCGCGGTGGTGGCGGTCAGCGTCCAGGTCGGGGCCGCATCCAGGCTGACCTCGACCCGCAGGGCGGCAAAGGCGGCGGCGGTGGGCAGGATGGCGTGGAGCACCGGGCCGACCTGGTCGCGGTTGCTGGCGAAACCCACCGCCGTGCTGGCGGGATCCGGAGACTCGGAGTCGGTGGAAAAGCGGCCGGGAACACCCTCCTGGCCGTCAACGGGCCAGACGGACAGGTGGATCGCGGGCGTCCGGAACTCGGTCCAGTTGATGGTCGCGTAGCCGTTGCCGCCGTCGTTGCCCCAGGGATCGTCGGCAGGCACCCCGGAAGCGGGAAAGCGGCTGCGGGCCAGGGCCATGTCACCGTATCCGGCGGAGCGCGCCCGGTGGCGCATCATCGGCAGGCGGTGATAGACGGTGTTCCACAACTGGTCGATGGCGGATTCGCCGTGATCGCTGGCGATGTCTTCCAGATAAAACTTGGCACCTAGCACATCGCGCCCTGGAAATACCCCGCCCTCGGCTACCCGGATTCGAATGGCCAAGTCGTCACCCGCGGGAACCCCCCCGGAAAAAACCTGACTCCCATCAGTGGCACTGACCATGATGGGGGAGCCTTCCGCATCCCGTATGGACAGCGCGTTGATCGCCGGCTCGCCATGGTTCAACCGCGCCGAGGTCGCCCCCCGGGCCGCATCGTCCAGGGCCTGCCACCCGGCATGGCGGATGGCGGCCGTGGCGAGGGATGCGGACTCGGCAATCGGATCGAGGGCCGTCCCGCCGGTGCTCGCCCGGTAGCGGTTGAGGCGCGACAAGGGCGCTGCGACGGAGCCGCCGGCAACGGGCAGGTCCAGGGACGCAGACCCGGCAATGGGGTCGCGCACCATGATGAAGATCTCGCCAGGATCGACCAGGTCGGTGGTGTCGCGGACGACCTGGCTGCCTGACCCGGCGGCAAGGGTGGGCACCTGGGAGCCCCCGACGATGACCAGGACCGCGCGATTGGCGGAGATGGAGGTGACGCCCGGGGTTGCCGGCGCCGGATCATCGGACCCGCCGCCACCGCCACAGCCGGTGGCGGCGAGGAGAGCGATGCCGACCAATGCCGTCCCGGCGGAGCGCATGGAGTGATCCTGGCCGGCCCGTGGCCGGCGTCCAGTCAACGGGCCGAGGCTTTCGTCGCGCTGCGGGACACGGTCGGGAAGGTCCGCGGCAGGTAGGTCAGGAGCTGCTGTTCGGTCATGCCGACGACCTGGAACTCCCGGGCCCGGGCCCGGGCCGCATCGCTGCGGTCCTTGTCGTCGCCACGCACCACCAGGTAGTCGACGCCGGGACCGATCTCGCGCCGGACCTCGTTGCCCATGGCGGTGATGAACGCCTCGTAGTCGCCGGCGTTGTGCACGGCGAAGTCGCCGGCCAGGACGAAGACCTTCGGCCGCTTGGTGTTGAACAGCGGATTGCCGATCCGGTCATGGCGGGCCACGGGATTGCGGCGGAGATCCACCTGGCTGCGGATCCGGCACACGCTGGTGCCGGCGCGGACCTCGATGACCTCGATCAGGCCTTTGGCCTGATAGCGGCCGTGATCGTACTGGAAGACCTCGAAGAGCATGCCGGGGCGGATGCGATCGCTGGCGCCCAGGTCGATGATCAGGCGGTCGGCCTCGGCGGCGACTTCGAGCACGCCGCCGACCGGGTCGATCGAGGCCATGAAGCGGAGTTCGAGCTCAAGCAGGCGGCGGATCTCGTCCTCCTGCTTGATGATCTCGTTCTCCTTGAGGTTCGCCTGGGTGCGCAGGCGCTTGTCCTCGGCGGCGCGCAGCTCGGTGAGCTTGCTGAGCTGCTCGTTGAGCCGGGTGTCGTCCTCGCGGTAGCGGGTCTCCTCCTCATTGATCTTCTCGAGGATCCGGGCGAGGTCCTCCTGGCGCTGGTCGATGACCTCGCGCAGGGGCCGGTACCGGGGACCGACATCGCCGCCGCGCGGCTCGATGCCGGCCTGGAGGATCTTGCGGTCGCTGTCGAGATCGCTGGTCGTGACCAGGATGTGGTTCAGGGCCTGACCCTGGATCGTG
>CAMCAC010000067.1 GCA_945872305.1 Candidatus Kuenenia stuttgartensis
TCAGGAAGAGGGGAGAGCCGGGGAGGCGCCGGGTGATCTCGGCGGCGACCATGCCGCCGAAGGACGATCCGCCCACCGCATCGCCGGGTCGCAGCGCGAAGCGTTGGATGCAGACGGCTGCCAACTCACTGACCGTGTTCCAACCGGGATCATCCGGCCAATCTGCGGCAATGATCGCCGGGAGCCGGCAGCGCAGCCCCGCATGCAGCCGCCCCGTCGCACCGAGGCCCGGCAGCATAAGCAGCGGCCGCATCACGGCCGCCGCGGCCGCAGGCCGCAGACATCGCTGATCCGCCGGCGGTGGCGGGCGATGAGGCGGTAGATCGCGTCCGCCCAACCCGGGGGGGCGAGGCGGATGAGCGCCCCCGCGAGGGGCCAGGGTGGCGGGAGCCGCCGGAGCGCCGCGGCCACCGCGGCGCTCCGGAAATACGGGCGGCCGCCGATCAGCGCGACCACGCTGTCCGGCCAGGTTCCGTCCGGGGGCACGCAGGGCCCATCCCCGAGCATGACCGGACGCAGGCGGCCCTCGCGATCCCGGGCGGCGAGCCACGCGGCGGAACCGCTGCACATGCCGCAGCCACCGTCGTAACACAGGACCAGGGGCCGGTGGCGCATCACGCCGAGGGGATCGTCCGGCGGGCCGAGGTCCAGCCCGTAGCCAGGGCTTCCTGGACAGCCTCTTCGCAGACCATGCCCAGGACGGTCGTTCGGTAGCTGTCCAGGGCATCGTGCATGACCCCGCGGCCGGCGGCCAGCCGGCGAGCGGTCTCGATGATCATGCCCGGGGTGTCGTGGTGGGTGCGCGCCGGGCTGTGGTGGTGGAAGGTCTCGGTGCGGTCGAGGACCGTTTCGCGATTGGCCACGTCGTAGCGGGCGATGTGCAGACGCTCGCCGTACAGCTCGGCGATGGCGGCGCCGCCGGTGCCGGTCAGGCGGATGTCCATGAAGTGGCCGGGGACCTCGTGGTACTTGGGCACCCACGGGGGCGACGGGCGATACCAGGTGGAGCCCAGGTTGTGCTGGATGGTCAGGCTGGCGACGGCGCCGGAGACCAGGCGCAGGTGCAGGGTCAGGTGGTCAGGGATGTCCTTGGGGTAGAACGCCAGGCTCTGGGGTGCGACGAAGGCCTGGACCTCGGCCACCTCGCCGCCGTAGCCGCGGATCAGGTCGAGCTGGTGGATGCCACAGTGCAGGAGCGGGCCGCCGCCGATCTCGCGGTTCAGGCGCCACACCTGCTCGACCGGGGTGTCGGGGCTGTCCGGCCACCAGTGGCCGCGGCTGTCGATGATGTCGAGCGAGCGCAGGTCGCCGAAGGTGCCGAGGTTCAGCAGTTCGGTGATCCGGCCGGTCATCGAACCGTAGCGGTACTCGAAGCCGATCTGCAGGGCGCGGCCGGTGCGCTGGGACACCGCCAGCATCTCGCGGCAGTGCTCCAGGGACATCGCCATGGGCTTCTCGCAGAAGCAGTCGATGCCCGCCTCCATGACCTCGATGGCGAAGTCGCGGTGGGTGGTGTTGGCCGAGGCGATCACCGCCAGCCGCGGCCGGGTCGCGACCCCGGCGAGGAGGTCCTTCAGGGTGGCGAAGCCCGGGACCTTGGTCTCGGCCTGGACCGCGGCGCGCCGGTCGGGGGAGCGGTTGACGAAGCCGACCACCTCGATGTCCCATGACTTCAGCAGGGCGAGCAGGTAGTTCCGGCCGGCGGGGCCGACGCCGATGATGCACACGGGGAAGCGGGACATGGGGACCTCGGCCGGGGATGCTCCCGGGCCGCCGGCGGCGTCCAGCCCGGGTCAGCGCCAGTGGCGGCGGAATGCAGCGAACACATCCTGCTCCGATGCGGCGGCGCGCAGGGCGGCCACCGAGTCCTCGTCGGACAGGACCTCGGCCAGGGCCTTGTAGGCCTGATGGTAGACCTTGTCGTCGTAGGGCGGGGCGGCCATGAGCACGAACAGGTCCACCGGCTCGCCGTCGATGGCGTCGAACCACAGGGGCTCCTGGGCGTTGGCGAAGCCGATCACGAAGGAGCGCACCTGGAGCGAGCGCACATGCGGCATCGCGATGCCGTTGCCGATCCCGGTGGTGGTCTGGGTCTCACGGTACATCAGGTCGCGGATGAGCTTCGACTGGTTGACCACCTCGCCGCTCGCGTCGAGCAGCTCGGCGATCTCGCGCAGGACCAGCTCCTTCTCGTCGGCCCGGCGGCGGGCGGTCTGGGCCGCGGTCTCCTCCTCGCCCACCGGCAGGGGCAGGGTGGCCAGGGGCAGGCGGATGCAGGCCGGCCGGAGGTGGCGCAACAGGTTCACGCCCAGCAGTATGCGTGCCGCCAGCTCGCCGTGAAGGGCGGAACCCGCCGGCACCCGCGCCTTGGCCGCAGCGGCGGGCGATCCATGCTCCGCCCATGCCCCGCCTCCTCGTCCTCCAGCATGTCCCGCACGAAGGTCCCGGCCGGCTGATGCCGCACCTTCTGCGCAACGGATTCCAGCCGGTCACCGTGCGCCTGGATGCGGGCGACCGGGTGCCGGCGGCGGCCGATGCGGATGCCTTCCTGGTCATGGGCGGCCCGATGGGCGTGGGCGACATCGGCGATCCCCGCCTGCCCTTCCTGGGGCCCGAGTGCACGCTGCTCGCAGACTGTCTGGCCCGGGGCGTGCCGGTGGTGGGCGTGTGCCTGGGCGCCCAGCTCCTCGCCCACGCCGCCGGCGGCCGGGTCGGCCCGCTCACCGCCGGGGAACCGCCGTTGCGGGTGCGCGAGGTCGGCTGGGGCGCGGTCCACCACACCCCGGACCGGATGGACGACCCCCTCCTCGCCGGCCTCGGCCCGGCGGAGGTGGTGCTGCACTGGCACGGGGACGCGGTGCTCGACCTGCCGCCCGGCGCGATCCGGCTGGCGTCGAGCGTGCATTGCGCCAACCAGCTCTTCCGCATCGGCCGGTCGCACATCGGCGTGCAGTTCCACCCCGAGGTGGAGGCCGCCGACGTGGAGCAGTGGCTTGCCGCGGACAGCGCGTGGGTCGTTCAGGCGATGGGCGCCGACGCCCCGGCGCGCATCCGCGCCGAGACCGCCCAGTGGATGCCGCGCCTGCGTGGCAGCGGCGACCGGCTGTGCCGGAACCTGGCGGACGCCCTCGCCGGGATGTGACCGCTCCAGGCGCCCGGGTCAGCGGCAATGGTGTTTAGTTACTGCCTGAAACACCTAGAATTCTCGGATTTTCGAGGTTTATAGGAGTTCGGGAGCTCACGGAGGGCTGCGGAGCATTGCTTCATACTCTCCGTGGCTCTCCGAGAGCTCCGGCCCTCCTGTTAGCCTCGACTATGGACCATTGCTAAACGCCATTGGGGTCAGCCGTAGAAGCCTTCAGCCGCAGGCGCCGGTGGAGCAGGCGGAGCCGGGCAGCTCCTCGCAGGTCGCGGGGAATTCCAGGCCATGGGCTTCGGCCCACGCCCGCCACTGCTCTCCGGCGGTGCCGAGGGTGGTCAGGTAGTTGCCGACCATGATCGCGTTGATGCCCGTCTTGAACACCTCGCCGAGGCGGTCCTTGAAGACCACCTCCTTGCCGCCGGCGACCATCAGGTTGCGGTCGTGGAGGAGGAAGCGGAACGCCGCCAGGGTGATCAGCGCCTCGTCCGCATCCATCGGCGGGATGTGGCCGAGCTTGGTCCCGGGCAGCGGATTGAGGAAGTTGATCGGCGTCATCTGCGGCTCGATGAAGCGGATCTGCTCGGCGAACTCGATGCGCTGATCGCGGTTCTCACCCATGCCGACGATGCCGCCGGAGCACAGGCCCATGCCGGACTTTTTGATGTACGAGATGGTCTTGAGCCGCTCCTCGTAGGAGTGGGTCGAGCAGATGTTGCCGAAGAACGACTTGGCGGTCTCCAGGTTGTGGCCGTAGACCGCGGCGCCCGCCTCCTTGATCCGGTCGGCGCAGCGCTGGTTCTCCAGGATGCCCAGGTTCACGTCCGGGCGGACCTTGCCGTTCTGGCTGAACTCGCGGATGGTGTCGCACACCATGTCGAGCTGGGTGCCTTCCTTGATGCCCCACCAGGCGGCGACCAGACCGAGGGCCTTGGCGCCGTTGGCCGCCGCGGACTCGGTGGCCTTGGCGATCTCCTCGCTGTCCATCCACTTGGTCCGCTTGTAGCCATCGTTCTCGGAGCCGGACGCCTGGGCGCAGTAGGAGCAGTTCTCGGAGCAGTTCCCCGCCTTCACATTCACCACCGAGCAGACCCGCAGGCGGTTGCCGACGAAGGCTTCGCGGATGCGCTGGGCGCCGGCGAACAGGGCCTCCGCCGCGGCGGAGCCGGGGGCCGCATCCAGGAGCTCCCGGGCCTCGGCGGGCGAGCACGGATCGCCGGCGATGATGCGCCCGGCGAGGGCGGTGATCGCGGCGGGATCGGAGGCCAGGGAACAGGTCGCGGTGGTCATGCCCGGGCAGTATGGAACCGCCCGGACGCGGCCAAGGGCGGGGGCCGGCCGGGTCCGGGCGCTGGTCACCCGGAGCGCACCAGGCCGTGGTGCGCGGATCGCCGTCCCGAAGGGGACGGCGCGACGGCATGGACGACCCTCGGATACGCGCACCACGGAGTGGTGCGCTCCGTGTCCGGGCACCGGTTCACATGGAGCACACCACCGCGCGGCGGCCGTCCACACGGAGCGCACCACGCCGTGGTGCGCAAATCGCCGTCCCGAAGGGCCCGGCGCACACTCGAACCGAGCCAGGAAGTGCGCACCACGGAGTGGTGCGCTCCGCGTCCCCGGGCCGGTCACCCGCCGGCGGCAAGCCGGCAGAGGAGGTCCGCGCCCTGGCGCAGGCGTTCGTCGGACACGGTGTAGCAGACCCGGAAGTGGGTGTCGTGCTCACTGAACACGCTGCCAGGGATGATCAGGCAGTTGTTGCGGATGGCGAGGTCGACGAAGGACGAGCCGGTATGGCCCGCGGGGGCCTTCACCCACAGGTAGAACGCGCCGTCCGGCGGCGCCAGCTCGAACGACCGGCGGAGCAGGCCGCTCATCAGGTCGCGCTTCTGGCGGTAGGCGCCCAGGTACGGGCCAAGATCCACAGACGGGCAGGCCAGGGCCGCCATCTGGGTCACCGACGGGGCGCAGACGAAGGAGTACTGCTGGACCTTGGTCATCGCCGCGATCACCGGCTGCGGGCCGCAGGCATAGCCCAGCCGCCAGCCGGTCATGCCGAAGGTCTTGCTGTGCCCGACCAGGACGACGGTGTTCTGGTGGTAGCGGGCGATGGACTCCATCGGCTCGTAGGCGAAATGGCGGTAGATCTCGTCCGAGACGATGGTGATGCCGTGCTTGGCGCACACCGCGGCGATGGCCCGCAGGGCGTCCGGCGGGATGATCCGCCCGGTGGGGTTGGCTGGGCTGTTGAGCAGGAGCAGCCGGGTCCTCGGCGTGATCAGCCGCTCGATGGCGGCGGCGTCGGGCACGAAGCCGGTGGCGCCGGTGTCGATGTACACCGGGGTGCCGCCGAACAGCGCCACCAGGTGCTTGTACATGACGAAATAGGGATCGGGGATCAGCACCTCGTCGCCGTCGTCGACCAGGGCGAGCAGGGCCAGGAACAGGCCGCCGCTGACCCCGCTGGTGATCAGCACCTCGTCCGCGGCCCAGGTCCGGCCGGTGAATGCCTGCTCCTCGGCCAGGCACTGGGCGCGCAGTTCCGGTGTGCCCTGGGTCTGGGTGTAGGTGTTGCGGCCCGCCTCGATGGCGGCGATGGCGGCGTCCTTGACCGGGCGCGGCACATCGAAGTCCGGTTGGCCGATCGACAGGTTGATCGGGTCCTTGAGGGCCTTGGCGAGGTCGAAGATCTTGCGGATGCCGCTGGCGTCGATGCGGCCGACGCGCTGGGCGAGGCGGATGTCCATGGGCGGGATGCTGGCGAGGTCGGCGGATGCGCCAAGGCCTTGCCGGGACCGCCGCAGGCGCAGCGTGGCACCCATGCACGGCCGCATCCCGCTCTGGTGGTCCATGGGCGCCTGGGCGGCGATGGCGGCGGTGACCTGGATCTGCCTGTGGCCGCGCCCTCCGGCAAGCCCCCTGCCGTCCGACAAGCTGGACCACCTCGCGGCCTTCTGCGTCCTGGGCATGCTCATGGCCTGCGGGCGGCGGCATCCCTGGGCCTGGCTGCTGGGGGTCGGGATGTGGGGCGGGGTGATCGAACTCGGCCAAGGATTGACCGGCCGGCATGGCGATGTCCTGGACTGGCTTGCAGACCTGGCGGGGGCCATGCTCGGAGGTGTCGCGCTCGTCCTGCCGCCGGGGGCCTGGCTGCACCGGCGCTGGCGCCCTAATCCGGGCGGTGCTTGATCATCACGAGGCGGTTGCCCTTGCCACGCTCAGCGTGGTAATCGACGATGTCCATGATGCGCCGCATCAGGAACACGCCCAGGCCGCCGGAGCGGCCGGTGGCGGCGTGGGCGGTGATGTCGACCTCGCCGATCGAGGCGGGATCGAAGCTCTGCCCATCATCGGTGATGGCGACGGCGAAGCGCTCGGGCGCGCCCTCGACCTCGATCAGGATCTCGGCCGTGCCCCGGGGGCGATCCGCGAGACCATGCTCGATGATGTTGGTCACCGCCTCTTCGACGGCGATCTGCAGACGGTTGATGTACGCCGGCGCGAAGCCGCCCTCGCGGACGACCCGGGCCACCAGATCGCGGACCCGCGGCAGCTGGCTGAGATCGTTGGCGATGCGCAGGTCCACGGACAGGGCCATCACGCCCTCCGCACGACGATCATGGTCAGATCGTCGGACTGTTCCGCCCGGCCACGGTGGGCGGCGACATCCGCGACGACGCCCTTGATCACCGCCTGGGCACCTTCCGGGGCGTGGCGCTGGATCGAGGCAAGGAAGGTGTCGTCGCCGAACTCGTTGTTGTCCGCGTCCATGGCTTCCGGGAAACCGTCGGTGTAGAGGACGAAGCAGTCCCCGGACCCCAGGTCGAGCCGATGCTGCTCGATCGTGCGATCGAAGATCGGCCCCTCGTTGAAGCCGAGGGCGATCCCCTTGCCGGTCGCGGATTCCATGGTCCGTCCGGCACCGCGGAAGACCGCCATGGGATTGTGGCCCGCGCTCGCGTAGGTCAGGGCGCCCGTGGTCACATCGATGATCCCGTACAGGGCGGTGACGAACATGCCGCGCTTGATCTGTTTGGTGATCAGGCGGTTGATCTCCTTCAGCGCCTCGGCGGCGTTGGCCCGATGGCGGGGTGCGACCAGGCGGATGGTGGTGCGGGCCACCGCCATGACCATGGCCCCGGGCACGCCCTTGCCGGAGACATCGGCGATGATGAAGCCGTGCAGGCCGTCGCCGAGGTCGATGAAGTCGAAGTAGTCGCCCGAGACCGCCTTGGCACCCTTGTAGAAGGCGGCGATCTCCCAACCGGGGAGGCCGGGGGTCGCGCTCGGCAGGAGATGGCGCTGCACCTCGGCGCCGACCGCCATCTCGTGCTTGGCCCGCTCCTGCTCGCGTTCCTGCTCCAGGGCCTGCGCCTGGGCCGCCTTCAGGCTCGCCGTCATCTTGTCGAACTCGATGGCGAGCAGACCGATCTCGTCCCGGGAATGGGGCTTGGTGCGGTGATCGAGATCGCCCTTGGACACCGCCTGCATGTCGTCCACCAGGATGGTGACGGGACGGGTGATGGCGCGCGCCATCCAGTGGGCGATGCCGCCGGCCAGGACCAGGGCCACCACCACCCAGACGAGGATGGTCAGCATCATGTTGCGGGTCACACGGGTCAGCGACGAGGCGCTGATGTCGACCCGGACATGGGCCGCTTCCTGGCGGCCGTCCGGGTGGCTGACCTTGCCGAAATCCGCCGGCAGGGCGATCTTGAACCGGTAGATGGGGATCTCGCTCCCGTCCGCCGCCCGCTTCGAGCCCGGGTAGACGGTGATCCCGTCGGGCAGCGAGATCACCTCGCCCAGCTTGGGAATGAACAGGTCGCGCATCGCGTCCTGGGGCCGCACGCCCTGGTCCTGGCCGAGATAGGTCGCGGTCATCGCCTTCACGCCCGGCACATCGCCGATGAAGACCCCGATGGAATCCACGTCGGACAGATCCGTCCGGGTGCCCCAGGTCCGGATCGACTCGAAGAGTTCTGTGAGCAGGACGCGGGGTTCGCCACCGCCGCTGCCATCGACGATCCGTTTCACGGCGACCGGGATCGCCGCCACGCCCTTCGCCACCTCGATGCCGGAGTGCACTTTTTGGCTGAACAGGTAGCGCTGGGTCACCGCCGACATCGCGAGACCGAGCCCGATCAACGCCGCCGCGGTGATGCCGGCGAGCACCAGGGTGAATTTCGGCTGCAGGCCGAGCCCGCGGCGCCAGGCCTTGGCTCCTCGACCACCCGGCTGGGCGGTGCCGCGCGGACCGCTGCCCGTGGTCTGGCCACGGATCTGGCGCTGAAGCCCCGAAGCGGAGCCCTCCGGCGGAACGGGCGGCTGGGTGGAGATCGGCTTGAGGGGTCCGCTCGCGGTCGGCCGCCCGGCGGTCACCTTGCGCGCAGGGAGCTGGCCGGGGCTATGCGGGGGACGCGCCACGGAGACGCCTCAACGGTCCACGTCGAGTTCGCCGAAACGGCCCTCGACCAGGGCGACGATGGCCTGCACCGCGGATTTGGCGTCGTCTCCCTCGGCGGTGATCGTCAGGGTCGAGCCGCATTCCGCCGCGAGCATGAGCAGCTCCAGGACGCTCTTGGCGTCGACCGCCATGCCGTCCTTGACGATCTGCACATCGGCGGCGAAGCGGCTGGCGGTCGTGGCGATCTGCGTCGACGGACGGGCATGGAGACCCATCCGGTTCGCAAGCACCACGGTGGCCTCGGCTTGGGCCATCATTCCCTCCACAGGTTCGAGGCTAACGAACCGCCCGCCGGCTGCAAACCGCCGGACCGGCCCGGGCACGCCGGAGGTTCACTCGCCACGGAGCAACCGGTCGCTGAACCGGCGGTCCAGTTCCGGGATGGCCCGGAAGCGGCCGACGGCCTCGGCGAAATCATAGGGCACCCGGCGGAAATAGACGGCATCGGTGGAGACCAGCGCGTAGCAGGCCCGGGGATCCCGGTCCCGGGGCTGGCCGACGCTGCCGACATTCACCAGATAGCGGCCGTCCGCGAGGGAGAACCCGTCGCCGAGCTCCGCCGAGGGCAGGAAGCAGCGGTCTTCGGTGAACACCCCGGGCCGGTGGGTGTGGCCTACGAAGCACAGCCGGGGGAAGCCCTGGAAGATCTGATCCATCTTGCTGGGGTCCGCGCCGTCCCAGAGATCGCTCTCCAGCACATACTCCATCACCGGATCCCGGGGCGAGCCATGGACCATCAGGACATCGCCGATCTCATGGCGGACCGGCAGGTTCTCGATGAGGTGGAACAGCTGCTGGCGGCGGGCCGGCGGCTCCACCGCCTCAAGCACCCCGCGGGTCCACTCGATGGCCCGCTTGGCACCCTGATTGAATCCATAGGCCCCGTAGATGACCGCGTGCTCATGGTTGCCCATGAGGATCAGCCGGGCCCGGCTGGCGACCAGCTCCAGGCACTCCACGGGTTGGGGCCCGTATCCGACCACATCGCCCAGGCAGTAGATGCCATCGACGCCGCCGACCGCGGCGATGTCGGCGAGGACCGCCTCGAGGGCGGGGAGATTGCCATGGATGTCCGAGATGAGGGCGATCACGGGGCGTCAGCCTCCGGGGTGGATCCGCCCGATCCAGCGCCGATCGGATCATGCCGGCGGGTCGTCTGGCGACGGCACCAGGTCCCCGTCGCGGCCTGGGCCACGCTCCCTCCGCCCAGGGCGCTGCGGTACAGGGCGATGAGCGCCTCGCCAACGATGGGCGCCGACCAGTTGACCGCCGCCGCCGACGCGGCTTGGCCGTGACGCCGGCGCACCGGTGCATCGGCGAGGTGGCGGATGGCATCGATGGCCGACTCCGCGTTGCCCGGCGCCACCACGCGGCCATCGATGCCATCACGGACGAGCTCCCCCGCCCCTCCCATCCCGCCGACGACCGCGACCCGTCCCATCGCCATGGCCAGGCGCACCGGGAGCAGGTGGCCCTCGCGCTCGGGCATGTGGACGACCACATCGCTGGCCTGGACCAGCGCCGCGGTGCTGCCCGCACCACCGGCCAGGACCTGGAACTGGAGGTCGCCGACCCCCCGGCGCAGGGCGCGCAGCCGGGGGCCGTCGGCGACGGCGACCAGGCGCAGGCTGACCCCGGCCCGGCGGAGATCCGCAAGCCCGGCCGCCAGGTCCTCCAGCAGTCGTTCGCCATGACGCGCAGCATCGATGCCGACCGCCAGCCGGCCATCCATCGTCCGGGTGCCCGCCTGGACCCGCTCGCAAGCGGCCGGCAGCAGGGCGATGCGATCCCGGGACACCCGGAGATCGGCCGCCACCGCACGCAGATGCTCGCTGCCGGCGGCCACCCAGGCGATGCGGCGGTCCCGCAGGAGTCCGGCAACCCGGCGGGGGGGCTCGTCATGCAGCCACAGGACCAACGGCGCGCGCAGGCGCCGTTGGAGCCGCAGCCCGTCGCGCAGCGCGGCAAAACCGTGGACCTGGATGAGATCCGGGGCGAACGCCAGGATCGCGGCGCGGGCACGTCGACCCGGCTTCCGGAGCCAGGCGAATGGCCCGGGAGCCGTGGGCACCACGGTGGCCCTGGACCAATCCCCCTGGTCGGCGACCGCCAGCACACCGTGGCCCTCGTCCACCATCCAGCGGCCCACGACCGCCGCGCCCTCACTGGTCACCGGATCGCCCGGCGGGCACACATGGAGGATGCGGAGGGGAATCATGGCTCATCGTCCGCCGAGCCATCCGCAACCACGGAGGGAATGGCATAGGTGCCGGTGAACCAACCGGCGAGATCACGGTCCCGACAGCGTTCCGAGCAGAACGGGAAGCGTTCTCCCGTGGGGGCGACGGGGTGACGGCAGGTCGGACAGGGGATCGCATCCCCGGCGGCGGGCATCCCGGCACTGTGTCACGGGCCAGGGCCGGGCAAGGGGTCCGGAGCGGTCGGCTCCCCCCTATGCGGGCGGCGATGCTTCCGGGCCATCACCCCTCGGAGAAGGTGTACACCCCGGCCTGTCCCGGCGTCTCGCTGACCTCGACCCGGATGCGGCGCACGCTGACCACCCCGAAACGCTCACGCATGGTCGCGAAAAGCTCCCGGCCGATCCACGCCGCCAGGTTTTCGGCCGAGGTGTTGCTGATCGGCAGCACGATCACCTCATCGCTCGGCGCCAGATACCGGCATCCCCGGTATTCCACCTCGGTATGCCCGTCCTCGCGCTGGGCCCAGCGCAATTCCGGGTGCTGGCCGGGAACCAGCCAATGCTCATCGAGGCGGTCGCACAGGGCGCGGATCACCGGCTTCACCTGGATGAAGTCGATGACCAGACCCTGGGCCGACAGGGCGCCGTCGACCTCGCAGACCACGTGGTAGTTGTGGCCGTGCAGGCGCTCCTTGCTGCCGTCGGGGAAGATCAGGAAGTGGGCACAGGAGAACTTGAGGTACTCCTTGGCGATGAGGATGGACCAGGATTCCATGCACGGCAGTGGATCGGTGGCAGATCGGGGCGCAAAGCCCCATCCCCCGGGGGCAGGACAGCGGCGCAGCACGGATCCGGCCTTGCCGCTGCCCCCGGCGGGCCAGCATCCCGCCCCGCCATGACCATCCGCCGCGCCCTCCTCTCCGTGTACGACAAGACCGGTATCGTGGACTTCGCCCGCGAACTGCATCGCCGCCAGGTGGCGCTGCTGTCCACCGGCGGCACCTACAAGGCCCTGCTCGACGCCGGCCTGCCGGTGGTCGAGGTGGCGGAATGGACCGGGTTCCCGGAGATGATGGATGGCCGGGTCAAGACCCTGCACCCGAAGATCCACGGCGGTCTGCTCTGCCGCCGCGACCTGCCGGCGCACCTCGCCTCGGCGGAGCAGCACGGCATCGGCCTGATCGATCTCGTGGTGGTCAACCTGTACCCGTTCGAGGCCACCTGCGAGGCCCCCGGCGCCACCACCGCCGACAAGATCGAGAAGATCGACATCGGCGGTCCGTCGATGCTGCGCTCCGCGGCCAAGAACCACGCCGCGGTCACCGTGGTCGTCGATCCCGCCGACTACGCGAAGGTCCTGGCGGAGATGGACGCCCACCGGGGCGACACCACCCCGGCCCTGCGCGCCGCCCTGGCCCGGACCGTGTTCCGCACCACCGCCCGCTATGACGCCCTCATTGCCGACGAACTGACCCGCATCGCCGCCGCCGAGGAGCCCGCGGTGCTCGCCGCCGAGGGCTTCCCCAGCGAGGCCGCGATCCCCCTGAAGAAGGTGCAGGACCTCCGCTACGGCGAGAACCCGCACCAGCGTGCCGCGCTGTACGACCTCCGCCTGCCCGGGGCGGCAAGCGTGGTCCGGGCGAAGCAGCTCCATGGCAAGGAATTGTCCTACAACAACCTGATGGACGCCGACGCGGCCTGGGAGCTGGTCAAGGAGTTCCGCGATCCCGGCTGCGCCATCATCAAGCACACCAACCCCTGCGGCTGCGCCACCGCCGACGACCTGCGCTCGGCCTTCCTGCGCGCCTATGACGGCGACCCCCAGGCCGCGTTCGGCTCGATCATCGCCTTCAACCGGGAACTCGACGCCGCCACCGCCGAGGCCATCGCCGAGCCCGGCCGATTCGTCGAGGTGATCATCGCCCCGGCCTTCAGCAAGGACGCCTTCACCGTCCTGACCACCAAGCCGAAGTGGAAGGCCAACGTCCGCCTGATCGCCGCCGGCTTCCCGGTCGCGATCCCCGCCGGGGCATGCTACGCCAAGAACGTCCTCGGCGGCCTTTTGCTCCAGGATTACGACACCATCGGCTGGGATCCGGCCGCCCTCAAGGTCATGACCAAGCGGCCGCCGAGCGCCGCCGAGATGCGCGACCTGGAATTCGCCTGGCTGGTGTGCAAGCACCTCAAGTCCA
>CAMCAC010000068.1 GCA_945872305.1 Candidatus Kuenenia stuttgartensis
GATCGGCAGGTGGGGGTGAGCTGCCAACGGCAGGCGCTCCATGCCCTGGTGTCGTTCCTGCGTGAGGCGCAGGGCGGGGTGACGGTGGATGTCGGCGCGTTTCTTCCGGCCAAGTTGGACCAGCGGATCCCCACGGTGTTGTCGCGGGAGGAGATCGCTGCGCTGATGCAGGAACTGGATGATCCGCAGGTGCGGCTGGCGGCGAGTCTGATGTACGGGGCCGGGCTGCGTCTGATCGAGACGGTCCGGTTGCGGGTCCAGGATGTGGACGTGGCGAATGGGGTGGTGGTGGTGACGGATGGCAAGGGTGGCAAGGATCGGCGGACGCCGTTGCCGATGGCGGCCCGGAAGGTGTTGGCGGCGCAGGTGGCGCGGGTCGATGCGCTGCGGATCCGGGATCTTGCCGAGGGCGCCGGCTGGCCGTCGCTGGCTCCGGCGTTGCTGCGCAAGGTGGGGGCCTCGGCCCGGGATCTGGCGTGGTGGTATCTGTTTCCGGCGTCGCGGTTGGCGTTGGATCCCCGGGACGGTCTGGTGAAGCGGCATCACCTCGATCCGTCGGCGATCCAACGGCGGGTGCGTTCAGCGGTGTTGGCGGCGGGGTTGAGCAAGCGGGCGAGCTGCCACACGCTCCGCCATTCATTCGCGACCCATCTGTTGGAGGCGGGGAGCGATATCCGCACGGTGCAGGAGCTGCTCGGGCACGAGGATGTGGCGACGACCATGATCTACACCCATGTGCTCAATCGGCCGGGATTGCCGGTGCGGAGTCCGTTGGACGGGTTGGACGGGTGGGGCAGGTGAGGCGGGGTGTCTGGGCGGGGTGAAGGCCCCGGCGGGTCTGGGGCGCTTGCTGGCTGGTTGGACGGGCGGTTTACGGCTTGGGTCCGGCCGTTGAGGGGCGGTCGGGCAGCGATGGGGGGCTGGGCGGGGCGTGCTGGAGACGGGGGCGTTATCCTGTAAAAATACAGGCGTTTGTGCGTTGGTTGGCTGTCGTATGGGCGCGCTTCGCGCGGGTGGCCTGGGGGTCCGCGTTTGCGCGATCGGGCGCGTGCGGGTGCCGCCGTGGGGATGCCGCCGGTGCCGGCGGTGCCCTGGATGATGGGCAGGGTGCGGGGGCGGAGGCTGGTCGCAAGGGTGCGGCGGGCGGCGGGCGGCGGCGGGGCGGAGGGGAGGCGTGGTGCGCTGCGGGTATGGGTGCGCGCTCGGTGGCGTGACAGAGGATGGGTGGTGGGGGGTACGGAGATGCGCACCACGGCGTGGTGCGCTCCGGGGGGGCGCGGCGCGGTGGGGGCACGCGCATGACGGCGTGGTGCGCTCCGGGGGGCGCGTGGTGGGTGCTCGCACCACGGTGCGGTGCGCGTGGGGTTTGGCGCGGCGTGGGTGAGGAGCACGGAGACGCGCACCACGGCGTGGTGCGCTCCGGGGGGCGCTGCGCGGTGGGGGCACGCGCATGACGGGGCGGTGCGCTTCGGGCTGGGCGCGGCGGGGGTGGGGGTGCGGAGACGCGCACCACGGCGTGGTGCGCTCCGGGGGCGCGTGTGCGGGTGCGGCGGCGGGAGGTCAGCGGGGGCGGGGGGCGGGTGGGGCGGGTGGGGTGAGGGCGGTCCAGACGCGGAGGCATTCGGTGATGGACCAGGCCTGGGCGTCGCAGCCGCGGGGGGTGTGGGGGGCGTCGCCGTCGATGATTTCCGGGAGGTGGCCGGCGACGCCCTGGGCGAGGAGGTCGGCCATGCCGGCGAGGTGGGCGCGGGCGGCGGCGACGGCGCGGGGGTGGTGGTCCCAGGCGGTGGCGAGGGCCTCGGTCAGGGTGGGGAGGACCCAGGGCCAGGCGGTGCCGTTGTGGTAGGCGGGTTTGCGGCGGGTGTCCTCGTCGCCTTCGTAGTGGCCCTGGTAGGGGAGGCGGGGGTCGACGAGGGGGTGGCCGTCGGGGCTGGTGATGACCAGGGGCGGGTCCACGGGGAGCGGGGCGAGGGTGCGGATGGCGCCGGGGACGACGAGGTGGCGGAGGCAGGCGTCGACGGCGCGGCGGGCGCGGTCGCCGCGCAGGGCGCCGAGGGCGATGAGGAAGGCCTGGTTGGGGCGCAGGGCGGTGTCGGGGCGGGCGGCGGCGGCGGGTTCGCCGTCCGGGGCCACGAGGCAGTCGGCGCACCAGCCGAGGTCCGGGAGCCAGAAGCGGTCGAGGCTGGCGGCGATGCGCTCGGCGAGGTCGGCCCAGCCGGGGCGGTTGAGGGTGGCGAGCTGGTGGACGGCGTGCCACCACAGGGCCTGGATGTCGATGGGGTAGCCGGTGCGCGGGGTGCAGGCCGGGTAGTTGGTGTCCATCCAGGTGAAGTGCGGGGGCGACCAGATGAGGCCGCTGGCGGGATCCATGTGGATGCCGTTGGGGGTGCCGTCGCGGTAGCCGGCGCACAGGGATTCGACGACGCCGAGGAGGGTGCCGGCGGGGTGGTCGACGGGGGTGTCCCAGGCGGCGGGGCCGGTGCGGGCGGCGAGCTCGCTGGCGGCGAGGCAGAACCACAGGGGGGCGTCGCTGGTGTCGCGGTTCTCGGCCCGGTCGCCGTTGAGGAGGTTGGGCAGGGTGCCGCCCTCGGCGAAGCGGGCGAAGGTGCGGAGGATCTCGCGCACCTCGGTGACCATGCCGGCGGCGAGGAGGCCGCGGGCGCAGATGAGGGTGTCGCGGCCCCAGTCGAGGAACCACGGGTAGCCGGCGATGACGGTGAGGCCCCGGCCGCGCTGGACGACGTAGCTGCGGGCGGCCCGGGCGAGGTGGTCGGCGAGGGCGGTGGCGGCGGGCGGGGCCGGGGGGGCGGTGGGGATGGGGGCCGGGGCAGCGATGTCCGCGTCGAGGGTGAGGACGGCGGTGGCGCCGGGGGCGAGGGGGACGCTGAACCAGCCGGGGGAGCGGGCGTCGCCGGCGGGGGCCATGCCGCGGCTGGCCTCGATGGGGTGGGGGATGGCGATGGACCATTCCGGTTCCGGGTGCCAGCGGCCGTGGTCGATCCACGCGTCGAGGCCGCGGTCCGGGGCGGGGCGGAAGCGGAAGCCTTCACGGTCGGCGAAGTCGGCGACCCGGGACAGGCGGGATTCGCTCTCGTCGCTGCGCACGGTCTGGTCGTGGAAGGAGCGGTCTTCGAGGTCGAGGCGCAGGGTGACCGAGACCCGGGCGCCGGTGGGCAGGGGGTCGCCCCAGGGGGCCGGGGCGTCGGGGCGGTGGAGGGTGAGGACCAGGGCGTTGCGGTGCGGCGGCATCCACGCGGTGAGACGGACGGGGACGCAGCGGCCGTCGCCGGCGGGGGCGTTGAAGCTCCACTCGGCGCGGTCACCGGCGGTGAAGGCGGTGAGGGCGCCGCCGTCGAGGGCGGTGATGAAGCCGTCGGCGTCGATCCAGGCGCGCAGGCGCTTGGCGAGGACGTGGCGGTCGCTCGGGGCGTCGGGGTGGAGGTTGGCGCCGAGGAGGCAGTCGTACTTGCTCTCGATGCGGCCGAGGTCGGCGTGCAGGCGGGCCATGCCTCCGCGGCCGTTGGTGAGCAGGGCGAGGCGGCCGCCGATGGGGACGATGGGCTGGTCGGTCAGGCGGCGGAGGGTGGCGGCGAGGTGTTCGCCTCCGGCGCGATCGATGTGCAGGGTCAGGTCGCCGATGGTGCGGGCGGGGGGGATGGCGGCGATCCAGCGGCCGGCGGCGGGGACGGCGTGGAGGGGCCGGGTGTCGGGGAAGGCCCCTTCGTGGGGGGTGACGGTGAAGGGGCCGTCGTCCTCGACCAGGACCCACCAGCCGGGGGGGACGGGGACGATGCGCCGGTGGTCGGCCCGGGACCAGCGGACCACCGGGGCGGGGCCGTCGTCGCCGTGCAGGGCGGGGACGAGGCCGGTGCGGGCGGCGTCGCGGTCGAGGGTCGAGATGGCGGCGAGGACATGCAGGGGATCGCCGTCGACCATGGCGGCGAGGTCGGTCCAGGCGGCGGGGCCGAGGTCCTCGATGGGGTGGAGGGCGGCGAGGCAGCGGTAGGCGAAGGCGGCCCGGGCCCGGGCGGCGCGGTAGGCGGGGCCGGCGAGGCCCACCGGGCGCGGGTGGTTGGCAAGGACGTGGGCGGCGCCGGGGGCGACGAGGAGTTCGATGCGGCCGTCGCTGCGCAGGCGGGCGCTCGGGCCGGTGCCGAGGAGGTCGTGGGATGGGCGGCCGAGGTCCTCCCACAGGTCGGCGGGGACGAGGGCCGGGCGCATGGCGTCGAGGTCGCTGTTGATCAGGACCAGGCAGCGGTCGGGGCCGTGGCGGCGGGCGAGGACGAGGACCGGGTCGGCGGGGGCTCCGATGCGGACGACCTCGGCGCCGTCGAGGAAGCAGGGGTGGTCGGCGACGATGCGGGTGAGGCGGGCGAGGTCGTCGCAGATGTGCTCGTCGGCGCCCCAGTTCATGCCCCGGGCCTGGTGGACTTCGAGCTTTTCACTGGCGAGCCATTCGACGCCGGCGGTGAAGCCGAAGCCGCCGTGGGTGCTGGCGAGGGCGCACACCCGGTTGCGCAGGAGAGCCCACGCCTTGCCGCGGGCGGCGAGGCGCTGGTTGTCGTGGGTCTCGCTGTAGTGGATGAGCACGCCGCAGCGGCGGCTGGCGGCGAGGGCGTGGTCGAGGTAGCCGGCCATGGATTCCGGCGTGTGGTTCTGGAACAGCTCCGAGTAGGCCCACTGCATGCCGCCCTCGGTGAGCAGGTGCTCGGTGAGGTCCCAGGCGCCGCCGAGCCCTTCGAGGAGGAAGACGGTCTCGGGGAAGGCGCGGCGGACCCGGGCGGTGATGTAGCGCCAGGCGGGCAGGGGGACCATGTAGCCGGCGTCGCAGCGGAAGCCGTCGACGCCGCGCCGGCACCAGGTGAGCAGGCTGTCGGCGATGACCTCCCACAGGTCCGGGTGGTGGTGGTCGAGCTCGACGAGGTCCTCCCACACGGTGCCCCAGGCGCCGGGGGAGCGGAAGGTGCCGTCGGGATTGCGCTGGAACCATTCCGGGCGGCGGTTCTGGAGGGTCGAGCCCCAGCCGGTGTGGTTGATGACGATGTCGAGGAAGACCCGGGCGCCCCGGGCGTGGGCCTGGCCGGTGAGTTCGATGAACTGGTCGACCGGGGTGGTGGTCTTGTCGAACTCCGCCAGGGCGGGATCGACGGCGGTGAGGTCCTGGGCGGCGTAGGGGCTGCCGAAGCGGCCGAACTTGGCGTAGGTGGTCGGGGTCGGCATCACCGGCAGCAGGTGGAGGATCCGGCAGCCGAGGCGGTCGACGATGTGGGGGAGCTGGCGGGCGAGGCCGCGCAGGGTGCCCGAGGGCGGGATCACGGTCCAGCCGTGGCGGTCGAGGGCGGAGACCTGGTCGTCGAGGGCCGGGGTGCGGGTGGCGGCCCTGGCCATGTCGGGGCCGAACATGCGGGCGAAGGCGCAGTAGACGGTGTTGCCGCAACGCGCCCAGTCCGGGTGGACGGCGATGCCGAGGTCGCCGCCGTCGGGCCAGTGCTGATGGCCGTCGGGATCGATGAGGAAGGTCTTGGCCCGGAACCAGCCGGTCTCGGTGATCGGCAGGTCGATGTCCCAGCCGTCGCCGGTCCGGCGCAGGGGGATGTCGCGCCAGGCCCGGCCGGCAAAGGGATCGCGCACGCCGGTGGGGGTGCGCAGACTGGCGATGATCTCGGCGTCGGCGGCGGCGCCCCGGCCGAGGGTGGTGCGCAGGCGGGCCTGCCAGCCGGGGCCGCCGCCGTCGATCCGGACGCGCAGGCGGTCGCCCACGAAGCGCACCTGGGTGCTGCCGGGGGCGGGAGACATCACGGGGCTGGCCATGGCTGGAGGCTACCCTGGGGTGGGGGCTGTGGCCATGGGTGAGCGTGGGAACACCGGGGCGGTGGAGCGGTTTGCGGGGGGTTGGATCTGTGCCGTGGCAGATGAGGATCGCGCTCCGGAGCGGAGACTGCCATGTACCCTGTCCAAGAACGCCGTTCCATTCCCTTCGGCCTGGTGGTGCACGGCATGATCGCCGGCTGCTGCCTGGTCCTGTCGGGGTGCGGTGGTGGCAGTGGCGGCGGCGGCGGCAGCGGGGGCGGCGGCGGTACCGGTACCGCCACGGTCCAGGTGAGCGGTCTCGCCCGTTTCGAACGGGTGCCCATCACCGCATCGGGCCTCGACTATGCCGCCGTGTCCATGGCGCCGATCCGCATGGCCCGGGTGCAGATCCGCAACGCCGCCGGAACCAGCATCCTGGCCGAAGGGGCCACCGGTGAGGACGGGGCCTGGTCGCTGACGGCTCCCGCGAGCACCGCGGTCCAGGTCGTGGTGGTGGCTGCGCTGGTCCGTGATGGCGCCGAGGTGGTGACGGTGGTGGATGGCTTGGCGGGGGACGCCCGCCATGCGATCGCCTTGCCCATGAGCCTGAGCGGAGCCGACCGTTCGGGCGTCGATCTCGTCGCCACCGCCGGGTGGTCCGAGGATGCCGGGGCCTATGACCCGGACCGGCGCCAATCCGGCCCGTTCGCCATCCTGGATACCGTGCTCGAGGCCCAGGACCTGATCCTGTCGGCGGATCCCGATGTCGCGTTGCCGGCTCTGACCATCAACTGGGGACCGGACAACACCGCGACGACGGTCGGGACCTCCTTCTATGATCCGGAGACGGGTGAGCTGACCATCCTCGGTGGTGCCGACGAGGACACCGATGAGTTCGACCCCCATGTGGTCGCCCATGAATGGGGCCACTGGTTCGAGTTCACGTTCTCCCGGTCGGACAGCCTGGGCGGTTCGCACGGGATCGGCGACGTGCTCGACGAGACCGTGGCGTTCGGCGAGGGCTGGGGCAACGCCTTCAGCGGCATGGTGAACGACGAGCCGATCTACCGGGATTCGAACGGTGTCGCCCAGGCCCAGATCGGTGTGGACATGGATCTGGACGGGGATGCGGTCGGCGACGGGGACACCCATTCCCCTTCCGGGCTCCTGCTCGACGGTGGATGGAGCGAGGCCAGCATCCAGGAGATCCTGTGGGATCTCTACGATGGGGGCGGCGGGGACGATGATGCGGTCGCCCTGGGCTTCGCGCCCCTGTACGAGGTCTTCGTCGGACCGCAGAAGACCACGCCCGCCTTCACCTCCATCTACAGTTTCCTGCATGAGCTGAAGAACGACCTTCCAGCGCAGTCCGCGACGATCGCCGCCCGTGCGGCCGAGGAGAACGTGCGCGCCCATGATCTGTACGAGCAGACGGAGACCGGCCGCCGTCGGTACACGGTGATCCCCGCGGACGGGAGCGCGGTCACCACGGACATCGACGGGGATGCGCTGACCACCTATGACACGTTCGGGGGCATCGACGAGGCCAACAACAAACTGTTCAACCGGCTCCTGTTCCGCATCTCGGGGGCGGCCGGAGCCACGGTCACGGTGACCGTCACCCCGCTCGATCCCGATCACGATGTGGCCATCGCCACCCCCGAGGGATCGGTCGATGACGTGGTCGGAGGCGCGGAGAGCGCCGAGGGCATCCTGGAGGCGGACGGATCGGCGGTCTTCAGCGTCCGTTCCTTCCCGACCGACGCCAATCCGTCCGGGGTCACGCCGTTCGAGATCCAGATCGACACCGTGCCCTCCTCCGCTGTCGGGCTCCTCGGGATCCCGGTCGGCGATGGGTGATGTCCTCCGGGTGGCGGCGCCGCTGACGGTCGCCATCGCCATCGTCCTCTTCGCCGTGGCGGTGTCTGCCCGCGGTTCCGGATCCGTGGCCGCCCCGGAACCGGGCCGCGCGGATCACCCCACCGGGCTCCCGCGGACGGATCCGGCGGTCAGCCCCGGTGCGGAGCAGGACCCGCTGCCGAGGGTGGTGCCCGGGGGTCCCGCCGTGTCCGACGACGGAGCGGCGGAGCCGGCGGTGGGCGCGAGCATGGCGCCGGCGGCGCCCGGGTCGCCGGCGCCCGTTGCGGGAGGCGATGTCCGGCGGGTCGTCGGATCCCTGCCGTCTCCACCGCCCGGGAAGCCGATGCTGCCGGTCGCCGCCACCTGGGATGTGGTCGTCGCGGACGGGACCTATGCCGGCGTGGTCGTCATCCTGCCGCCGCCGACCGGCGCATCCGTGGCGGTATCGATCCGCCGGGTGCCGATACCCGGGACCGCGGAAGCCCTCCAGGTCGTTGGCCGGCTTGTTGCGCAGGGATTGTCCATTCCCGTGCATGGCCCGTATCGGCCCGGCGACCGCCTGGTCGTCAGCGTCACACAGGGCACGGGCCCGGTCCTGGGCCGCACGTTCACGATCGACCTCGTCCCCGATCCCGGGTCCGACCCAGGCCTCGGCCCGGTTTCCGGAACGGGTGCGGCCCGGCATCCCAGGTCCGGCATCGTGGTGGACGACCGCGGCCAGCGCACGCTGCTGATGCCCGCGTCCTCGGGCCGCTGACAGGTTCTGGGTCGGATCGGGGAAGAAACGAACCGATGGGGTGTGGGATCGGATGCCTGTCCTGGGAGGCTGCACGGGGGGCTGGGATCGGTGCTGGGATCGGGGGTTTTCGAGCCGAGTGCACCTCGGCGATCCGGTTGGGGAGGGGGCGATCCTATGTGGCGGTGGGGCAGGTGGGGCGGAGGGGGCAGGTGGGGCACTTGGGGCGGATGGGGCGGCACCAGCGGTCGGCGATGGTGGCGAGCTGGCGGGAGCGGTGGGGCCAGGCGGTGGGCGGCCAGCGGTGGGCGATGGCGGATTCGACGGTGGGGCGGTCGGTGCCCCAGCCGAGGCGGCGGGCGATCCGGAGGACGGCGCGGTCGGCGATGATGCGCGGAATGCCAAAGGCGGCGTCGGCGACCAGGGCGGCGCCGGCGGGGCCGAGGCCGGGGATGCGGAGGAGGGCTTCGGGGTCCGCGGGCACGGTGCCGCCGTGGTCGCGGACGATGGCCCGGGCGGCCTCGACCAGGGAGCGGGCCTTGCGCTGGTACATGGGCAGGGGGCGCAGCCGGGGTTCGAGGCGGCGGTGGTCGAGGGCGCCGAGGGCAGCGGGGGTTGCGCAGTGTTCCTGCAGCCAGGCGAGGTAGCGGTTCACCTGGACCGGGTGGGCGCCGTCCGACAGGATCGCCGCCACCACCCAGTCCCAGGGCTGGCGGGCGGCGAGGGCCGGGTCGCAGGGACCGAGGCCGTCGAGGGCGGCGTCGAGCTCAGGCGTAATGGGCCACCCAGCCGGCGGGATCGGTGAACAGCCGCACGGCGGTGATCTGGCGGGCCGGGCCGAGGGTGAACCAGTGCGGGTAGCCCTTGGGGATGAGCAGGAAATCGCCGGGGTGGACCTCGGCGCGGATCACCTGGCCGGCGTGGGGGCCGGTGGTCGGGCAGAGGTGGAAGGTGCCGGAGCCCTGGGCGATGAAGCGCACTTCATCGTCGGAGTGGGTGTGGCGGCGGTCGAACTTGGCGAGCAGGGCGTCGAGGTCCGGGGTGTCCGGGTACAGGGTCACCACATCGGCGGTGGTGTAGCCGCGGGTCCGGTTGAGCAGGGCGATCTCGCCGGCGAACTCCGCCAGGACCGCCTGCTTCTCGGCCTCGGACAGGTTGCGCGCGGACAGGCTGCGGGGCAGGCGGTTGGTGCCCCATACCTCGAACACGATGCCGGCCTCGTGGAGGGTCCGCTGCACGCCCTCGCGGTCCTGCACGGTGCGCTCATTGCCGGAGAAGGTGAGGATGGCCATGGGGTGCTCCTATGCCCTGGCAAGGGTCCCGGCGGGGTGCCGTGGGCAATCGGCCAGTGGGGATCCACCGACGCCATGCGGGGGGCGACGGGCCGGCGATGCGTTCAGCGCAGATTGCCCTTGTGCAGGCCGCATTCCTTGCCTCCAGCGTCTTCCCACCACCAGCGGCCCTCGCGTTCGTGCTGGTTGGGCAGGACCGGGCGGGTGCAGGGGGCGCAGCCGATCGAGACGAAGCCGCGTTCGTGGAGGGTGTTGTAGGGGACTTCGAGGGCGCGGATCGCGGCCCACACATCCGCCCCGGCGGTGTTGGCGAGGGGGTTCCACTTCACCAGGTCGCCGCCGCCGGCGCCGCGGAAGGCGGGATCGATCTGGACCGCCGGCACCGCCGCCCGGGTGGTGGACTGGTCCCGGCGCTGGCCGGTGATCCAGCCGTCGAGGGTGCCGAGCATCCGGCGCAGGGGCTCGACCTTGCGGATGCCGCAGCACTCCTGGTGGCCGTCGGCCAGGAACGAGAACCAGCCCTTGGCCTTCACCAGGGCCTCGACCGCGGCGGTGTCGGGGAAGAGGACCTCGATGCGGATCCGGTAGCGGGCCTCGACCCGGGCGAACAGGTCGTAGGTCTCGGGGTGCAGGCGGCCGGTATCGAGGGCGAAGACCCGGAACGGACGGCCGCTCTGGGCGGCGTATTCGATGAGCAGGACATCCTCGGCGCCGGAGAAGGCGATGGCGCCGCGGTCGCCGTGGGCGGCGAGGGCGCGGTCGACGATCTCGGCACCGGACATCCCGGCGAGGGTGTCGGCGAGGGCGGGGATGGTGTCGCGGGTCGGGCGGAGGTCGGTCACGGCGCCGCAGTGTGGGCTCCGCGTCTGCGGGCAATCCGCAACCGCATCCGCCCGGCTGCGGCCGGGGATCAGCTGGCGACCGCCGGCAGCTCGATCCCGTACAGGACCCGGGTGACGGCGGTGCAGGTCCAGACCAGGGCCCGGCCGAACAGTTCGCCGACGATGAGGCCGATGGCCATCGGTTTCAGGGTCGCGTACATGGCCGCCCCGCCGTAGCGGAGGACGAGGACCTTGGCCAGCCAGCCGAGGGCGAGGCCGCCCCACATCTGCCAGATCGGGAAGCTGAAGGCCACCGCGAGGCCGAGGGGGTTGAAGGGGAAGCCGTTCCACGCCCGGCGGAGGAGGAACACGCCGACGACCAGCCCCACACCCCACATCAGCGGGCTGGTGAAGAGGGTCCCGGCAAAGGCGGCGCCGGGATCGGCGCCGGCCCGGCCGGCCACCGCGCCCATCTCGGTGACCCCGAGGGCCTTGGCGTTGACGAGGTCGCTGCCGGTGGGCGAGGTCCACGCGGCCAGCACCGCCGCGGCGAAGGCGACGACCGCCGCGACCACCGCCAGGGCGCCGAGCCCGATCCAGGCCCGGCCGCCGAGGGCCGACTTGTCGACCAGGCCGCCGGCATGGGCCACATGCCCGGCATAGGCCTCGCGGGTGTCGGACATCACGGTGGCGCCGAACCATTGGACCAGGAAGAGGCAGGAGAACGGCAGGACCATGGGCAGGCCGATGGCGTTGAGGAACGGCCCCATCTCGCTCGCGGCCTGGAAGGAGAAGACGCCGGCCTCGGCGACCACCCGGCTGAGGACCAGGGCGAAGGCGAGGGGCAGGGCGACGCCGAGCACCCCCGCGGCCCAGTGCCCGCCGATCCAGGCCATGAACAGGCCGAGGGCGAGGGAGACGGCGAGGAACACGCGCAGGCCCCAGACGCCGACCCGGTCGCCGTCCCCGGTGCCGACGCCGAACGCGCCCTTGAGCAGGGACAGGTAGTGCAGCCGGCCGAGCCACAGGATCACCCCGGCCATGGCGAGCATCGCCCCGGAGCCCATGGCCCGGCCGTCGTTGACATAGACCACGGGGATGCCGGCGGTGTGCAGCCAGCCGAAGATCACCACGCCGATCCAGAAGCCGCCCCAGAGGGAGAAGCCCATCTCGGCGGAGAGGAGGAAGGCCATGCCGACCGCCAGGAAGTCGATGCGCACCATGCCCCACAGGCTCTCCAGCATCTGGGTCGGCCAGCCGGCGGGCTGGCTCATGCCGAGCAGGCGGTAGCCCTCTTTCACCTGGACCGCGAGGACGATCTTGGGCAGCGGGTTGTATTCCCAGGCGGCGGTCATGTTCCAGATCCACAGCCCGAGGGTGATCCCCGCGCCGAGGAGGAACCAGCGGTTGCGCAGCACGGAGCCTTCGGCGATGGCGCCGGTGATCTGGGCGAGGGGCTGCTGCAGCCGTTCGTGGTGCATCCACTGGCGGGCGGTGATCGCGGCCATCGCCGTGACCAGGATGAGGAATCCCGCCACCAGGGGCAAGGTGCTCCAGAAGGCCGGGGCAAGCTCCGCCACCGGCAGGGTCGCGGCCTCCTGGCGGCCGCCACGCACACCCTCCACCAGGCGGTTGAGGGGTGGAACCGTCTCGGCGCCGGCCGCCACCGGGCCGGGGGCCGGCACCGAGAGGACGGCGGGGAACTGGTCCACCGCCTTGCGCGTGGCGGGTTCCGCGGCGAGGGCGGGCCGGGCCAGGGTCATCGCGGCCCAGCGGTTGGCGTGGCCGGTGGCGCCGGCGCCCGAGGCGGCGAGGGCGATGATGGTGAGGACGAGCAACTCGCGGGTCCCGAGCAGGCCACGTGGCCGGGTGACCGCTGCGAGCAGGACCAGCCCCGCCAGGGGCATCATCGCCAGGTACATGCCGCCGGAAGGCGTGCTGCCGGCCGCCAGGGCGAGCCAGGGCATGGCTGCGACATAGCCCAGGGCGGCGAGGACGCCGAGCGCCACGACCCACCAGCGGACCGGGACGGAAGCGGACACGGGCGGCGGGGTCGGCTCGGACATGGGCGGCACTGTTCCGTGGAGCGGACGTTCGCCAACCCTGGACCCGCCACCGGGGCGGGCGATGCGTCCCGCACATGGAGGGCCGGAACAGACCCGATCAGCGACCGCGGCGGGCGAGAAGACCCGTCACAAGGGCGGTGAGCACCGCCGCCGACGCCGGCAGGAGCCCCAGGGTCGCCGGCAGGACCAGGGTCCACTCCGCCTGGGCGGTGGCCAGCCAGGCGGTGGCGATCCCGGTCAGCCCGCCGAGGGCGCCGCCGGCGGCGCCGAGCAGGGCCGCCTCCCAGCGGTGGGCGGCGGGGACCAGCCCGGGCGGCGCGCCGATGGCCCGGGCGGTGGCGATCTCCTCGCGCC
>CAMCAC010000069.1 GCA_945872305.1 Candidatus Kuenenia stuttgartensis
ATCCGACGCAATACCGGGACACGCTGCATCCGCGTCAGGATTCTGAATCTCCAAGGGTTGGGGCGTCTTCCATGACCGCCAGCCCGATGCAGCCCTCCACGAACCGCACCCCGACGAAACGGCCCGAGGTTCCCGGAACGCCGCTCCAGGGCACCGGTGGCAGGAATCCGCCCGTGTCCCCGGGCAGCGCCGGCAGCAGGTGACCGGCGACCACATTCGCCAGTTCCCCGGCGATCTCCCCGGCGCTGGCGGTGGCCCCCAGGTTCGCGGCCATGGCCGCGGCCACCCCAGGTCCCAGGGCCACCACGATCCGCCGCCGTCCTGGTGGACGGTCGTCCACCGCCATCGCCAGGACTTGATCATCCGGCCAGGGGCAGGGCTCCATCGGGGTCAGAAAGCCGAGGTCCGCACCGATCTGTGCCAGGAGCTCCGCGGGGTCAGGGGCAGGCATGGTGGATTCCCAGGGCGACGAACGCCGCCAGCAGCTCCTCGGGGGTGAACGGTTTGCCCACGACCTGGGCCCCGAGGGTGCGCAGCCGGTCCCGGCGTTCCGGGTGGGTGTCGCTGGTGACCACCACCACCGGGGTCGCCGACAGGGCAGGATCGCCCCGGAGGGCGGTCAGGAACCCCTCCCCGTCGAGCACCGGCATGACCAGATCGAGCATGATCAGTCCCACCGGCCGGGCCCGGATCAGGGTCAGGGCCTGGGCTCCGTCCGCGGCCTCGCGCACGGCCCCGAGGTCGAGCGGGGCCATCTTCAGGGCGTGACCGACCACCTGGCGCATGAAGCGGTTGTCGTCGACGATCAGGACATCGATGCTCATCGCAGTCTCCGGACGGTGCCCAGGCTCGACACGATGATGCCGCCGGTGTCGAGCTCGACGGTGAGGGTGCGCGGGTCACGGCCGCCGAGATCGGCGATCTCCACCAGCAGCCCCAGCTGCCAGCAGACCCGGCGGAAGGCGGTGGTGTTCTGGGCTCCGATGTCGAAGGCGCCCCCGGCACCGGTCGGATTGCCGCCGCCCGCCACCGCCAGATGCATCCGCCGCCGGTCGCCCCCGGCGGCGACCAGCCCGGCGATCAGCGCCGGCACGGCGGTGTCCACCGCCAGACCCGGCCGCCCTTCGCCGCGGGGGCCGAGCCGTCGTGCATCCGGGAACTGCGCATGGGCCATGCCCCCGATCCGCCGATAGGGATCCTGGACGATGATGCCCAGGCAGGAGCCCAGGGCATGGGTGACCACCTCTCCGCCCTGCTGGATGGCGAGGTCGCCGATGCCGAGGACGGTGCGCGGGGTGGTCATGGGGCGGGGAGCGGGTGGGTTGACCGAGGACCGCCGCAGATGCGGCGGTCCTCGGTGGTGATCAGAACGTCTTCAGCGTGTGCTGGTCCTGGGTCCCGGTGGCGGGGTCGTGGCCGATGACCCGGGCGTCCACCGTCTTGCGCTGGGCCGTCGAGCTCGCCGGGGCGCTCAGGTGGACGGTCTTGGCCTGGGAATGGCGGGCCGCCGGGGCCGTCTGCTGGCGGGGTTCCCGGATCAGCGCCTCCAGGGAGCGGACCAGGTCGTTCAGGCTGTGCGCCTGCGCGCTGAGCTCCTCGCCGACGGCGCTGTTCTCCTCGGCGGCGGCGGCGTTGCTCTGGGTCACCTGGTCCATCTGGCGGACCGCCTTGCTGACCTGGTCGATGCCGTTGGCGATCTCCTTGGACGAGACCGTGATCTGGGCGACCAGATCGCTCACCGAGCGGGCGTTGCCGGTCATGTCGCCGACCACCGAGCCCACCGAGGCGGCCAGTTGCACGCCCTGGTTGGCGCTCTGCACGCTGGCCTCGATCAGACCGGCGGTGGTGCGCGCCGCCTCGCCGGCGCGGCCGGCGAGGTTGCGGACCTCCTCCGCGACCACGGCGAAGCCCTTGCCGGCGTCGCCGGCCCGGGCCGCCTCGACCGCGGCGTTCAGGGCGAGCAGGTTGGTCTGGAAGGCGATCTCGTCGATCGTCTTGACGATCTTGGCGGTGCGGTCGGCGTTGCCCTTGATCTCGGCGATCGCCTTGGCCAGTTCGCCCATCGATGCGGCGGAGCGTTCGCCGGCGTCCTTGGTCTTCTGGGCCAGCCCGTCGGCCTCGGTCGCGCTCGCGGCGGCCTGCTGGACGATGGCGTTCATCTCCTCCATGCTGGCGCTGGTCTCCTCGATGGCGGCGGCGTTCTTGGCGGTGCCGTCGGCCAGGCTCTGGGCGCCCTGGGCGACCTGGGTGCTGGCGCTGGCGGTCTGCTCGCCGCACATGCCCAGTTCATTGACGATGCGGGTGAGCTGCCGGACCACCGCCCGGGTGATCAGCACGGCCAGGATGATGCCGAGCAGGGTGACCACGGCCAGGCCGATGATCATCACCACGCTGGCGGACTCCAGGTCGGCGGCGGCATCGGCGGTGCCCTCGGTCGTGGATTTCAGGTTGCCCTTGGCCGTCTCCTCGGCCTTGTTGCCCACATCGTTGCCCTTGGCGGCGCGTTTGCCGGCCAGGTCGGTGAGCTGGATGTTCAGGGCGAGCATGGCCTCCATCTGGGTCTTGTAGGCGTCGCCGGCCTCCTTGATGGCGGCCAACTGTTTTTTGTTGGCATCCTGTACCGTCACTTTGGTCAGGTCCGCGATGATGCCATCGAGCTTGCGGAAGAGGGACAAGGCCTCGCTGGCCGCCTTCATGTCCCCGGTGGCGGCGCTCCGCCAAGCAGCAAGGCGGATCTCGTTGCCGATGTCGAGCAGTTCATTGGCGGTGGTGACCTTGGCGATGCGATCCGTGAGGACGGCCGCCGCGGCCGATGCGGCGACCTCCTCGGCCAGCTTCCGTTCCTGGCTGTCCAGGTAGGCGTGGCAGTTGGCCATGTACTCGCGGGCCGCCGTGTTGCGCAGCCCGTCCGAGTCCTTGAGCGCGTCGATGGCCTTCCGGGTGTCGGCGACCAGCGAGCGGTACTCGGCGGTGGCCTTGAGGGCGTCGATGCTGTTCTGGGTGAGCACCGGCAGGCGGTGGTCTTCGCCATGCTTCTTGGCCGCGGGCAGGGTGGTGTCGATGAGCGCGGTGAGCTCGGCCATCCCTTTCGTGTACATGTCCTCGTTGCCGGACATCGTCCAGCCGCGGATGTTGTACATGACGGCGAATGCCTGGCGCTCGACATCGTTGGCGCGTTCGACCGCCGGCACCTTGGCCTTGGCCAGGACCGTGGCGGATTCGGCGGCGCCGGTCATGACCCAGGCGGCGGCCAGGCCGAGGATCACGGCGAGGAGGAGGATGACGGCGAAGCCGAGGGAGATGGAGGTTCCGAGGCGCATGGCGGGGTTCCTTCAGGAGGCTGCGGTGAGGACGTGGGAGATGTCGAGGAGGATGCGGACCTTTCCGTCGCGCTTGCCGAGCGCGGCGACGCAGTTCGCATCTATGCCGCCGGCGGGCGGCGGCTCCAGGTCGGTGTCGGCGAACGAGGCGACCTCGCGTACGCGGTCGACCGCGATGCCGGTGGCGCCCTTGCTGCCACCCTCGACGACGATGATGACATTCTCGGGATGGGGCTCGCTCGGCGCGAGGCCGAAGCGGCGGCGCAGGTTCATCACCGGGATGACCCGGCCGCGCAGGTTGACGACCCCGTCCAGCGATGGCGGCGATCCCGGAACGGGAGTGATCGGCAGCATGCCGATGATCTCCCTGACTTTGAGGATCTCGACGCCGTATTCGTCGTCGCCGAGCAGGAAAGTGAGCCAGGTGGCGGCGGTCATGGCCGGTCTCCGTGGAGGGTCGGGTGGGCGAGCATGGTCATGCAGCGGCTGTGGTTGCGGATGAGCTGGTGGAGCATCCAGGCGGGCAGGCTCATGAGCCAGGCCTCTTTTTCGCCCGCGCTCCAGAACCGGTGGCGGTGGAGCTGGCAGGCTTCCGGGTTCCCGCCCTCGATCGGGCAGCGGTCGAGCAGGTCCCTGGCCCGTCGGCGCAGTTCGCGCAGGCTGGCGGCCTCGGGATCCTGGTCCGTCTCTGGACTCATGGACTCCCCTCGGATGGGCTGGAGTCGGATCTCCGTGGGCAGTCATGATGGTGGCGGAGCATGCTTCCGACGGCCCAGGGGGGCAGGGCGGTGAGCCATTGTTCGCGGTCATCCGCCGGCCAGCACCGGTGCTGGTGGAGCCGGCAGTCAACCGGATTGCCCGCGGTGACTGGGCAGCCATCGAGCAGGCAGCGCAGACGGCCGCGGGCCGCCACCACCACTGGTGCGTCAAAGACGTGGTCGGGGTCCGGACGGGTCATGCATCCTCCGCGAGCTGGGCGGGTTCCAGGATCAGGCCGACATGGCCGTCCCCGAGGATGGCGGTGCCGGCCATCCCGGGGTCATGCGGGCAGTCGGGCGGCAGCGGCTTGATGACCGCCTGCTGCAGGCCGACGATCTCGTCGACCTGGATGGCCAGCCGGCCGGCCAGGTGCTCAAGCACCACCAGCACCCCATCCTCGGGCAGGTCGCAGGCCCCGGCCACGCCACAGCGGTCCGCCAGGCGCACCACCGGCAGCCAGCGGCCCCGGGACTGCACGACGCGGCCCTGGTGTCCGGCCAGGGCCTGGACCGCGCCGGGTTCCGGCTTCACCGCCTCGACCACGCTCGCCACGGGGACGAGGAAGCGGCGGTCGGCGACCCGCAGGACCATGGCATCGAGCACCGCGGTGGTCAGCGGCAGGCGGAGGATGAAGGTCGATCCACGGCCCGGCTCGGAGCGGATCTCGATGCGCCCGCGCAGGCTGTCCACATTCCGCTTCACCACATCCATGCCGACTCCCCGGCCGCTGACCTCGCTGACCTTGGCGGCGGTGCTGAAGCCGGGGGCGAAGATCAGGTTGAAGGCCTCTTCCCGGGTCGGCGTGGCGCTGGCGGGGAGCAGGCCCTTCTCCTTGGCCTTGGCGACCAGGCGTTCCGGGTCCATGCCTTTGCCATCGTCGGAGAGTTCGACCATGATATGCTCGCCCGCGTGGCGGGCGGTGAGGCGGATGCGGCCCTTGGCCGGCTTGCCGGCGGCGATGCGTTCCGCGGGGCCCTCCACGCCGTGGTCGGCGGCATTGCGGACCATGTGCAGCAGGGGATCGGCCAGCGTCTCCGCCAGGTTCCGATCGAGTTCGGTATCGTCGCCGTCGGTGCTGAAATCGATCTCCTTGCCCAGCTTGCGCGCGGTGTCGAGGATGGCCCGGGCCATCTTCTGGAAGGTCGCCTTGATCGGCACTAGGCGCAGGCCGAGGGCGATCGCCTGCAGTTCGCGGACGGTGCGGCCCTGGCGGTCGATCGCGGAACGCAGTTCCGGGACGGCGTTGGCGGCGTGCTGCATGACCCCGGCCTGGGTGATGAGCAGCTCCCCGATGAGATCGACGAGTTCCTCAAGGCGGGTCATCGAGACCCGGGCGAAGGCGTCTTTGCGGACCGCCTCCTGCGCCACCTTGGCCTGGGCCTGGGCGGCCTGTTCCTGGGTGATGCGGCCGGTCTTGACCAGACGTTGGGTCAGGTCCTCGCCGGGCTTCAGGCTGTGCACCGCGGCGCTGACATCGGCGGCGACGGCCCCGGCATCCACCAGGCTGCGCACCAGGAGCGGGTCGGCGACGGCGGCCGGCGCGGTGTCGACCGCGACTCCGAGCCGGCCGGCGACCGCGGCGGCCCCGGCGGGCCACGGGCCGAGCTCGATGCCGGCATCGCGGACCGCAGCGACCAGCTCACCGAGCCCGTCGAGCGAGGCGAGGATCAGGGTTCGCACCGACGGTGAGAGATGGGTGCCCTGGCGCACCGGCTCCAGCTCGGACTCCACCGCCTGGGCGAGGGTCGCCAAGCGGGTGAGACCACAGGTGGCCGCGATGCCCTTGGCCGAGTGCACGGCCCGGAAGGCGGCCTCCACGGCGCCCGGATTGCCGTCGATCAGGGCGGCTTCGGAGCTCCCCAGCAGATCGGCGATCTCGGCCATGGCCTCGGCGGCGGCGGGTCCGGTGCGTCCGGAGCTGGCGATGGCCGCCCGGATCGGTTCCGCAGGCTGTCGACCGGGATCTTTGGCGATCGCGGTGCGCAGGGCTTCGACCAGGACGGCGAATTCCTGCCGGGGATCCTCGCCGGCGGTCTCCAGGACCAACTGGTCGCAGAACAGGTCGAGCCTGGCGAGGATGCCCAGGACCGCTGGGTCTGCCCCCGTCAATCCCTGGCGAAGACCGTCGAGAAGCTGGATCAGGGCGGGGACGTCGGCGATCCCGTTGGTCAACAGGGCCTCGATCAGCGCCGTGGGCGACAGTGCCGGGGACCGGGTCTCCCGGCGGGTGGTGGGCGTCGAGGTCTGTTGGTGGGGGGCTGCGGGCGCGTACTCCTCCCCGGATTCCAGGCACCGTTCGAGGGTGAGCACCAGATCCCGGTCATCCCCTTCGACCGCCGGGGCCCCGGCCAGGGCCTGGACCAGGGCCTGCAGGCGCGTGGTGGCGTCGAGCAGGGCATCGATGCGGTCTTCGCTCACCGCCGCCGCGCCGCTGCGCAACGCATCGAGGACCTGTTCCGCCGCGTGGGCAAGGTGCTTGATCCGGTCTTGGCTCAGGAACGCGGCACCACCCTTGACGGTGTGCAGGCTGCGGAAACAGGCCTGCAGGGCGTCGGTCGCCTCCGGCTGCCGACGCAGGGTCATGAGGTGGCCCTCGGCGCTGGCCAGGTGGTCTGCCGCCTCGGCCACGAACTCGCAGAGGAACTCCGTGGGATCCATGGCGGAATGATGAATCGCAATAAATGGATCCGCAAGTCCCAATATACGTCGTGCCCATTGATCGCTCGGTGATGCATCTATAAACTATTTCATGACATGGATATGCGTTGGCGGTGAGCGGCTTCGGTCGGTGGCGGTGGACATGGTCCGCCATCGGCATGCCTGTGGTCTGGAGCATTGGCACCTGGCCGCGGACACGCCCCACCGCGGCTTCGCCATCGCCTTCCGGACCCCGCCGACCGACGGGACCGGCGCCCCCCACATCCTTGAGCATACCGTCCTGTGCGGCAGCCGCCGGTACCCGGTCCGCGATCCGTTCTTCAACATGCTCCGCCGGTCGTTGCAGACCTTCATGAACGCGATGACCTATCCGGACCACACGGTCTACCCGTTCAGCACCCAGGTGGCCAAGGATTTCGAACATCTGCTCGCGGTCTATCTGGACTGCGTGTTCGCGCCCCTGCTTGATGCGCGGGATGTCGCCCAGGAGGGTCATCGTCTGGATCCGCGTGAGGGTGGGGCGCGGCGGGCCGGGGTGGTCTACAACGAGATGCGCGGCGCCTACGACGATCCCGATGAGCGCATCCAGACCGCGGTCTCCGCGGCGCTGTTCCCCGATACCTGCCATCGCTGGAACAGCGGCGGCGACCCCGCGGCGATCCCGGATCTCGACCCGGAAGGGCTGCGCGCCTGTCATCGGCGCTGGTACCGACCGGCGAACGCCGTGGTGGTGACCTGCGGCGACCTGGATCCGGCGGTCATCCGGCGGGCCCTGGAGCCCTATCTGGAAGATCCTGGACAGGCCATCCCGCCCCCGGCCCTCCAGACAACGCTCCCGTCGGCGGATCTCGTGGTGCCGGTGCCCCCCGGCGAGGATCCCGAGGATGCGGCGAGTGCGGCGATGCACTGGGTGTGGGGCGACGCGGCGGATATCGACCGGCTGCTCGATGGTGAGCTCCTGGAACGGGTGCTCCTCGGCCATCCCGGCGCGCCCCTGCGCCGGATCCTCGAAGGCAGCGGCCTGGGCCGCTCGATCGGCGACAGCGGCCTGCATGTCCCGCACCGCCATGTGCTGTTCGAGGCGGGGCTCACCGGCATCGATCCGGCCCAGGCGGAGCAGGTGCGCAGCCTGGTGCTGGATGGGCTTGCGCGCATCGCCGGGCAGGGAGTGTCCGCGGACGAGATCGCGGCGGCGCTGCATCAGGTCGAGCTCAGCCGGCGCGAGATCGGCGGCGACAGCCTGCCGTGGCCGCTGGAGCTGTGCCTGCGGGCGGTGCCGGCATGGAACCATGGCGTGGATCCGCTGCCGTTCATCGATCAGGATGCCGCCATCGCCGACCTGCGCCGGCGCAGCAGCCCGGCGCATCTCGCCGGGCTGGTCCGGGAGCTGCTCGCGATCGGGCACCGCTGCTGGGCGGTGGCGGTGCCGGATCCCGGTCTGGCCGCCCGCGAGGAATCGGCGTCGGCGGCCCGGGATGCGGCCGACACGGCCCGGATCGGGGCTGCGGCCCTGACCGCGGCGGCGGCGGACCTGGCTGCGCACCAGATCCGCACCGAGGACCCCGCGGTGCTGCCGACCCTGGTCCGTGCCGACATCCCGGCCGAGCGGTCCTGGGGCTCCGGGGCGCCCGCCGGCGAGGTGTGGTGCGCCGAGCCCCCGGCCAACGGCATCCTCCATCACCTGGCCCTGTGGCCGGTGCCGGAGGTCGCCGACGAGGACCTCGACCTGTTGCCGTTGCTCGCCGGGCTGATCGGCAACGCGGGGGTCGGGGATCGGAGCTTTGCCGAGGAATCCCATCGTTTGAACGGGGTCTGCGGCGGCCTGTGGGGGTGGTTGGAGTGGGGCCGTTCCGCCGCCGGGGCTCTGGTTCCGGTCATCGGCGCCGAGGTCCGTGGGCTGGCGGCGCGCGGCGTGGGTCTGACCGGCCTCCTCCCCGAGACCGCGCGGGGTCTGCGCTGCGACGAGGAGGACCGCATCGGCGAACTCATCGACCAGGCCCTCCAGCGTCTGCAGGAGCGGGTGGCCGGCGGCGGCCGGCTCGCCGCGGTCGCCGCCTGCCGTGGCTTTGGCGGACCTGCCGCCCTGCTCCACCGCACGGCCGGTCTGGGCCGGCTCGCCTGGCTGGACCGCGTGGCGGAGTCCGGCATCGATCATGGCCGGCTGGGCGCCGTGGCTGCGGCGGTGCTTGGTCAGCGGCCGCGAGTCGCCCTCATCGGGACCGGCGCCTGCGACCTCGCGGCAGCGGTGTCGGCGGCCTGGTCCGGCCGGATGCCGGGTCCGTCCCTTTCCGCGCCGCCCCCGCAGCCGGTCGAACCCACCGCCTGGGTCGGTCGTGGACAGGTGAATCACCTCGCCCTCGCCTTCCCCGGCCCGGGGTTCACGGATCCCGACGCGGCGGCGTTGGCGGTGGGCTGCCAGATCCTGACCCATCGTTGGCTCCATCCGCGTCTCCGTGAACAGGGCGGGGCCTATGGGGCCGGGGCGCATTACGACCCCGCCCTGCCGGCGGTGGTGCTGTCGACCTTCCGCGATCCCCGGCTGGGCGGATCGTTGGCGGACATGCGCGGCGGGCTCGATTGGCTGGGCCGGGCAGAGATTGCCGACCGGGACCTGGACGAAGGCATCCTGGCGGTCATCGCCGCCATCGACGCCCCCGCCAGCCCGGTGGGAGAATGCCGGGCGCGCTTCCTCGCCGAGAGCCGCGCGACCACCATCGCAGACCTTGCCGCCTGGCGCAGCCGTGTGCTGGCGATCGACGCCGGATCCATCCGGGCCGCCGTCCAGCGTTGGCTGGATCCGGAAGGGGGGACGGTGGCCGCGGTCGCCGCCAAGGGCCAGGTGCGGAAGGATGCCCTGTCATGGTTGGAAGTGCCTGTTTGAAATAAGCTTAAGGTTTCCCGTCCACTGTCGGGCATGGGGGCGGTTGCGCCTTGTCCATCCGCGGGGTATCGTGACCCATGGCCGATGTCCTGGTTGTGGAAGACAATCCGGTGAACCAGAAGCTGGTGAGTGCCATCCTCACCCGTGAAGGCATGTCCTTCCGGTGCGCCGAACATGGCGGGATCGCCCTCGCCATGTTGGGCGAGGAGCGCTTCCGCATCGTCATCATGGACATCATGATGCCGATCATGGACGGGCACGCGGCGGTCCGTGCGATGCGCGCTGACGAGCGGTTCCGTCATCTGCCGGTGATCGCCCTCACTGCGAACAATGATCCGGATGAACCCGCCCGGTGTCTGGCCAGCGGCTGTTCGATGTTCATGACCAAGCCCTTCCGTCGGGAAGAATTGCTGGCTGGTCTCCGTCGGTTGATGCTCCCGGCGGCGGTTGCCGCCGGTTGAGCCCTTGCGTGCGCCCGGGGTCCCGGCAGACGAAGGCATGCCGATCCGCATCGTCGCCGACCGTTTGTATGGGCTGACCATCCGCCCCCAGGAACTCGCCTTGTACGGTGCCCAGGCCCGCTGCGTGCTGCGCTCCGCGGTCATGGCCGAGGATCCCGCGCAGCCCGCTGCCCAGCACCACCGGTTGGTCGTGCTGGAGGTCGATGTCCTGATCCCCGCCACAGACGCCCTGCATGCGGACAGCCCGGTGCTGCAGGTCCTCAAGGTCGGTTGGGAGTTGGATCTCGCGGCAGACCCCCCGGTGCCGGCGGACCTCCTGCCGGAATCCCCCGACGAGGCCCGTTTCGCCCTGGAGCGTCTCGCTGCCAGTGTCAACCGGGTGTGTGCCGAGGCGGGCCAGCCGCCGGCGCTGGAGCCCGCATTGGTCGATGAGATCCTGATGGCATACCGGACTCGTGGATCGGCTCCTCCGGATCAGGACGCTTCGGGACGTGACTGAGCCTCGGTGATGCCTGGCCTGTTGCCAGATAATGCCTTGCGGATCATGCGAGCGGAAAAATACAATATCTGGACATATATATACATGTTTCTTTGACATAGATGCAATCCTTTCTCATTTGATGCTGGCATGGGATGCGCCATTCCACCCTTGAGAATCCGGCCCGGATTCTAGGGTCCCGCACCGTCACCGCGGGGCTTCTCCAGTGCTCGAACCGACCATTCCTCCGGCGCTCCATCCGCTGCGCCTGCTGCGCCAGTTCTGGCTGCCGCTGATCATCGTCCTGGGCGTGGTCGCCTATGGCGCCTACTGGTTCAAGTTCGTGGCGTTCAACGACCGCGGCTACGCTCCGACCCAGCCCATCCCGTTCAGCCACAAGCTGCACGCCGGCGACCTGAAGATGGATTGCCGGTACTGCCACTCGAATGTGGACAAAGGCAAGCACGCCGGCATCCCGTCGACCCAGGTCTGCATGGGTTGCCATCAGGAGGTGGCTCCCCTGCAATCAACCGCCGCCGGCGCGAAGGGCATCGACAAGCTGAAGGAAGTGGCGGCGGATGGCGTTTACACCGGCGCTGATGGTACCGTCCACCAGGGTGGATCGATCCACTGGTCCCGGGTCCACAAGCTGCCGGATCATGTCTACTTCAACCATGCCAAGCATGTGTCCGCCGGTGTCGACTGCACCACCTGCCATGGCCCGGTGCAGAGCATGGTGGTCATGCGCCAGCACAGTGACCTGACCATGAAGTGGTGTCTGGACTGCCACCGCAAAGACGACTACGTGAGCCGCATCCCGGCCACCGCCAGCGGCGCCGGCGCCGCCGCGGGTTTCGATGTCGGCGTGGCCAACTATGCGGTCATCCGCGAGCGTGCCGCCCAGGAGAAGGACGCGGTCGTCGTCTTCGGTGGCCATGGTGGTCATGACGACCACGCCGGCCACGGTGCTGCCACCGCACCCGCCGCCACCGGCTTCCAGGCCAAGGTCCAGGCGCTCCTCCGCGAGCACCCGGAATTCCGCGCCGTGCCGGCGCACAAGCTCGCGGACCTGCCGCCCAACCTCCTGCCCGAGTCCCATCGGCAGTTCTACACCGGGCCCAATGCCTGGCAGAACGCCGCCACCCAGTGCAGCACCTGCCACCAGTGAGCCGCCCGATGACCTCCGCCTCCTGGACTGATCCCGCCCAGCTCGATGGGCGCCCCGCGCCCCGCGACGAGTTCGCCCCCGACGTCGCCAAGGCGGTCGCCGACCTGCGCGCCCGCCATGGCCTCGACAACCCGGACTGCCATGCGGCGCCGGACCTGGGCATCCTCGACACCCTGCGGGCCGAACTGAAGGAAGCGCTCCCCGGAGTGAACCGGCGCGGCTTCCTGCGCCTGACCGGCGCCGCGGCGGTGTTCGCCCTCGCGGCCTGCGGCAAGCAGAAGCCCGACACCCTGGTGCCCCACGCCCAGCAGCCCGATGGCTCCGTGCTCGGCAAGCCGCGCTTCTATTCCACCGTGGTCCGTGACAGCGGTCTGCCGGTGGCGGCGGTGGTGAAGACCTACGACGGCCGGCCGATCAAGGTCGACGGGAACCCCGATTTCGCCCCGGCCCCGGGCCGCGCCGATGCGGCGACCCAGGCCGCCCTGGTCAACCTCTACGATCCCGACCGCAGCCATGGCGACCTCGGCGACGGCCCGCTCCAGCGGAACGGCGCCACCTGGACGAAGGCTGGCTGGGATGCCCTCGACGCCGCCGTCGGCGCCCAGGTGAAGGAGGGCGGTGTCGCCCTCATCTCCGGCCCCCTGGGCGGTCCCGCCCACCAGGCCCTGCTGGAAGATTTCGCCAAGGCCATCCCGGGCCTGCGCCACGCGGTGCTCGACCCCCGCGGTCGCCGCGACCTGGTCCGCCCCGCCGCTGCGGCGGTGACGGTGTGCATCGGTTCCGACCTGCTCGCGGACGAGGACCTCGCCGCCCAGGCCGGCTTCGCCACCGCCCGCCGGGCCGGCGGCCAGCTCATCGCCGTCGAGGCGACCCTGAGCCAGACCGGCATCGCCGCGGATGTCCGCGTGCGCGCCGGCGCCGACGACCACGGCTGGGTCGCCTGGGCCATCGCCCAGGAGGTCGCCAAGGCCCTCGGCAAGGACCTGCCCGCGGGCATCGCCAGTGCGCTCGCCGCCCGCACCGTCACCCTGCGCGAGATTCCCGGCACCACCGGTTCCCCGGTGTCCTGGATCGCCGGCCGGCTGGTCGAGGCCCACAAGGCCGGCAAGCCGACCCTGGTCTACGCCACGGATGTGGCCAAGGGCGGCGATGTCGCCGCCCGGGTCAGCGCCGCCGA
>CAMCAC010000070.1 GCA_945872305.1 Candidatus Kuenenia stuttgartensis
ATCGAGCTCCTCGCCCAGCGCCTGCTGCTCGGCGGCGGCGGCGGCGGGGCTGCGGCCCTCGGCCACCGCCTGGGCGAGGCGTTCCTGGCGCAGGGCCAGTTCGCCGATCCGAGCCGCAAGATCCTGTTGGGCGGCGGCACCGCGGAGCAGGCCGAGCAGGCGCTCCAGGTCCGCCAGGGCCGCGGCCTGGTCCTCGGGGGCCCGCTCGCGCTCGCTGCCGGCGAGCCGGCGGGCGGCCAGGCCGAGCCGGGTGGCGGGGGCGGCCTGGGCGGCAAGGGCCTTGGCGGGGGCCAGGGTCGGCGCGGTCTGGGCGTCAAGCCGGCGCTCCCATTCGCGCACCGCCTCGGCGAGATCCCGCTGGCGCTCGGCGGCGCCGCCCAGGCGGTCCTGGGCCCCGTCCTGGCCAAGCACCACCGCCCGCACCGCGGCGACGGTCTCCTCGCCCAGGGTCTGCTGGCGCTGGATGAGGGCGGCGAGAGTGCGGGCGAGGTCGCCCTCCTGGAGCAGTGCTGCGAGGGCACGCTCGGCGGCGGCGAGCCGCTGGTCCGCCTCCCGGGCGGCGGGGGCATCGCCGGCGGCGGCGGGCACCAGCCGGCGCTGGGCCTCGGCAAGGGCGTTCAGGGCCTCGGTGACCCCGGCCCAGTCCTCGGGCTTGGCGAGTCGGTTGGTGGCGACCCGGCGGAGCACCGCGCTGGCGAGATCCGCCGCCCGGGCCGCATCCAACGCCGCCGCCCGGGCCTGGGCCGCGAGGCGGTCGCCCCGGGCGAGCCCGAGACCGACCTGGTCCCGGGCCCGGCCGACCTTGTCCTGGGCCTCGGCGATCTGGCGTTCGAGATCCTGGCGCAGCTCCTCGGGGCCGACCACCCGCAAGGTCATGACCTCGCTGCGGCCGATGCCGGGGCCGGTGACATCGTTGCGGTCCACCGCTTCGGCCTGGACCGTGACCTGGTCCCCGGGCTTGGCGTCGGCGAGGTCGAGGGCCTGGGTGCGGGTGGCCTCCCGCGCACCGGCGGGAGTGGCGAGCTCCCGGCGCAGCGGCTCGCCGGCGGGGGCGGTGCCGCTGATCCGACCGGTGAGCACCGCCATGCGGTCGAGACCGAAATCATCCTGGGCCCGCACCCGCAGGGTGACCAGGGCGGCGGGGGTCACCACCTCACCGCGCTGGAAGCCGTCGAGGACCGCCACCGGCGCCCGGTCCTCGGCCAGCCGGAGGGCGAAGCGCGGCGCCGGCTGGAGGGCGATGCCGTCGGCGTCCTCGGCATGGACGGCGATGGTGCCCTCGGCGCCGGCGGTGAACGCCACCGTCGCCACCGCCCCGGCCAGCTCCGTGGCCAGGGGCCGTTCGCCGAGCTGCACGCGCACCGCCGCCAGGGGGCGCTCCGCCGCCGGCGCGAAGGTGAGCACCGCGGACACCCGGGTCCCGGGCAACAGGGTGCCGGCCAAGGTCCCGGCGGCCACCGCCGGCAGACCGCTGTAGGCGGGTGGTTCGAGCCGGACCGCGGCGGCGCGCAGCTGCGGGCGGTCGACGACCAGCACCTCGGCCACCGTCGGCAGGGCATCGCCGGAGCGGATCTCGATGCGGTGCCGGCCCGGGGTCAGGGACAGGGACTGGGACCACGGACCCGACAGGCCCTTGAGCTGGCGGGTCTCACCGCCCCAGGCCATGACCACCGGCGCCGGCGGACCGCGCAGACGCTCGATGCGCAGCACCACCCGTTCATCCGCCGCCACGACCGGACGCTCGACCGTGGCCGCCAAGGCCCCGGCCCGGGCCCAGTCGGTGTCGCCGAACGGAAGCAGGAAGCGGCGCAGCCCGTCGCCGGACCACTGGGGGGCGATCGCCGCGACCCCGGCCGCGAGGGCCAGGGCGATCGCCGCCAGCCCCAGGTCCCGGGACAGATGGCGGGCCGGGACCAGGCCCAGGTCGACGCCCTGGGGCAGGGCCGCCGCCAGGGCGGCGCGTTCCCGCTCGCCGAGATCGATCCCCGCCACCGCGGTGAGCAGCCGGCCATCCAGGGCCGGGATGCGCCGCTCGCAGAACGCCGCCAGTTCCGCCGCCGGCAGCGGCCGGCGCAGGGGCCGCACCAGGCGCCGCCAGGCAAGCATCCCCAGGGACGCCAGCACCACGACGAGCAGCACGGCCCGCAGCCAGCCGGGCAGATGGACCTGCCAATCGAGGATCACCGCCGCCGCCACCAGGGCCACCGCCAGGGACGCCAGCCGGGCCGCCCCGGCGAGCGCCACCACCCGGCGCAGGCGGGCGCGCAGGCGGTCGAGGAAGGCCAGCGGATCCATGGGACCGACTCTCCCCCGGGACCGTCCCTGGCAATGGCCGAGGACGGTCCGGGGCGCTGCCCGACGCTGCCCGCCATCGCCATTGCACCCCCCCTCCCCGCCCTACAAGGCGCACATCGGGAAGGAGCCGGGCATGGCCGCACGCTGGATCGTCGAACGCCTGAACCCCGCCTTCGCCTATGCCTACCGGGCCGGGCGGACCCTGCACACCGGCCGGACCGCATTCCAGGACCTGGAAGTCATCGATTCCGAGGAATTCGGCCACACCCTGCTCCTCGACGGCGTGACCCAGGTCAACTCGCGCAACGAGTTCCTCTACCACGAGCCGATGGTCCACCCGGCCCTGGTCGCCCATCCCCTGCCGCGCGAGGTCCTGGTCATCGGCGGCGGCGACGGCGGGATCCTGCGCGAGGTCCTCCGCCACCGCACCGTCGAACGGGCGGTGCTCGCCGAACTCGATCCCGGGGTCATCGACTTCTGCGCCCGCCACCTGTCCGAGGTGAGCGCCGGCGCCTTTGCCGACCCGCGCACCCGGACGGTGATCGGCGACGGCCGCGCCTTCGTCGAGGGCACCGACGAGCGCTTCGACGCGGTGATCATGGACATGACCGACCCGTTCGGACCGTCCGCGATGCTCTATACCGAGGAGTTCTTCCGGGCGGTGAAACGCATCTTCCGCGACGAGGACGGCGTGTTCGTCATGCACACCGAGTCGCCGATCAGCCGGCCGCGGACCTTCCAGCAGTGCCTGCACACCCTGGCCCGGGTGTTCCGCTTCCGCCGCACCTTCTACCTCTACATCCCGATGTACGGGGTGCTGTGGTCGATCACCGTGGCCAGCGACCGCATCGACGCCGGCGCCCTGGCGGCGGCGGAGATCGACGCCCGCCTCGCCGGCCGGGCGATCGGCAGCCTGCGCTGCTACACCGGCGCCACCCACCACGCCATGCTCACCCCGATGCCGTTCATCGCCGACCTGGTCGAGGGCGCCCGCGCCCTGCCGTGGCTGACCGACGCCGCGCCGCGGGTGCTCGACGACATCGACATCAACCGCGAAGGCAGTCTCCGCCTGAGCGAATCCTAGGACCCCGTGAAGCCCCTGCCCAGTCCCGAGAAGATCCGCGCCCTCGTCGCCGAACACGGCAGCCCGATCCTCCTCCTCTCCACCCGTACCGCCGTGGCCCAGTACCGCGCGCTGCAGACCGCCCTGCCCCGGGTGCAGCTGCACTACGCGCTCAAGCCGCTGCCCCACCCGGCCATCGTCACCGCCCTCAAGGCGATCGACGGCTGGTACGACCTCGCCACCGCCGGCGAGGTCGACGTGGTGCGCGGCTGCGGCATCGATCCGTCGCGCTGCATCCACACCCATCCGATCAAGCGCGACAAGGACATCCGCTACGCCCTCGACTACGGCGTGACCCATTTCGTGGTCGACAACCCGTTCGAGCTGCCGAAGTTCCTGCCCTACAAGGACAAGGTCCGCCTGCTCCTGCGCCTGAGCTTCCGCAACAAGGACGCGGTGTGCGACCTGAGCCTGAAGTTCGGCGTGCAGCCGCCCGAGGCCCTGGCCCTGCTCCGCCAGGCGCATGGCATGGGCCTGGATGTGGCGGGCACCTCGTTCCACTGCGGCTCGCAGCTCGTCTCGAACCAGAAGTTCCTCGAAGCGATCACCTTCTGCCGCCAGCTCTTCACCCTGGCGGCGCTCGACGGGATCATTCTCGACACCCTCGACATCGGCGGCGGCTTCCCGGTGCCCTACACCGAATCGATGACCCCCATCGACCAGTACTGCGCGCCGATCAACGACCTCCTCGAACACCACTTCCCCAACATCCGCCTGATCGCCGAGCCGGGCCGGTTCATCGCCGCCCCGTCGATGACCCTGGTGTCCAGCGTCATGGGCAAGAGCGAACGCTTCGGCCGCATGTGGTACTACCTCGACGATGGCCTGTACGGCTCGTTCTCGGGGAAACTGTACGACCACTGCGACTACCCGTTCATCCCCCTGTCCCGGATCGAGGGCACCGCCGGGCCCGAGCGGCTGAGCGTGGTCTCGGGGCCGACCTGCGATTCCATCGATGTCATGTACAACGACATCATGCTCCCGGACATGCAGCCCGGCGATCTCGTGGTGGGCCCCATGATGGGCGCGTACACCTGGGCCAGCGCCACCGAGTTCAACTTCTTCCCCAAGGCCACCGTCGTGGTGGTGGACTGAGGCATCCCATGTCCGACTCCGTCGATCTCTGGCTCGAAGACCTGCACCGCGGCAAGATCGGGCTCACCGTCCGCCTGCGCGAATGCCTGGCGGCGTCCACCTCGCCGTTCCAGCGGCTGGCGGTGTACGACACCCATGCCCTGGGCCGCATCATGGTGGTCGGCGGCGAGATCAGCTTCAGCGAGAGCGACGAGGCGACCTACAGCGAGCTGCTCGTCCATCCCGGGCTGGCCGCCCACCCGGATCCCAAGCGCATCCTCATCCTGGGCGGCGGCGATGGCGGGGCCGCCCGGGAATGCCTGCGCGATCCCCGGGTGCAGCGGGTGGTGGTGGTCGAGATCGACCGCGAGGTGGTCGAGCTGTCGAGCCGCTTCTTCCCCACCGCCGGCAACGCCCTGCGCGATCCCCGGGTCAGCCTGGTCATCGACGACGCCCACCGCTGGCTCAAGGCCAGCGAGGAGCGCTTCGACCTGATCATCACCGACGCCTGCTCCCTGCTCAACCCGGCAAGCGACGCCTTCCAGGAGGACCCGTTCCACCAGGCGGTGTTCGGCCGGCTGGCCCCGGGCGGGATCATGGTCAGCCCCCTCGGCAGCCCGCTGCTCGACCCGCACGGCTGCCGCGAGGTGCTCGACGCCGTGCGCCAGGTCGGCGACCCCCGGGTGTACCTGATGGCCGTTCCGACCCGTCCCGGCGGCCTGTGGGCCATCGCCTGCGCCGGTGCCGCGGACCCGGTCGCGGTGCCGGCCACCAAGCCCTGGCACGATGGCCTGCGCTGCTGGCACCCGTCGTTGCAGCCGGCGCTGTTCACGCTGCCGCGACACATCGTCAAGGCGCTGGGGATCTAGGCCGCCGCGGCTGGACCCACCGGGTCCGTAACCCTAGTCCCGCACGAACGGCAGGACCAGGGCCGGCGGAAAGTTCACCCACACCCGGCGGGCCCGGGCGGCGGTGAACCCACCGGGGCGGCGGGTCCGCCAGGGGGCCTTGGCGTAGGTGAACTGCACATACCGGCCACCGATGGGCAGGGTGTCGCGGATCGCCGCCAGGATGCGGTCGCCGAGTTCCCTCGGCAGGCTGAGCAGGGGCAGGCCGCTGACCACCGCCTGGACCCGGCCGGGGTCGATGCCGAGCCGGCGCAGGTGGTCGGGCAGCTGGCTGGCGCAGCCCTCGACCACCGCGACCCGGGGCAGCTGGGCGCGCAGGGCGGCGGCGAACTGGTGGTTGAACTCCACGGCGACCAGCCGGTGGTCCGGGAAGCGCTGGGCGAGTTCCCGGGTGAAGACGCCGGTGCCGGGCCCGAGCTCGACGATGACCGCGCCGGGGGCCAGGTCGCCGACCTCCGCCGCCATGGCCCGGGCGAGCCGGCGGGAGCTGGGCACCACCGCGCCGGTGGAACGAAACCGGGTCACCGCCTGACCGAGGAATGCAAACGTCTCGCGCACGCTCCTGGTGTCGCCGGGCCGCGCAGCGCGGCAAGGGGGCGGGCGGGCCCGGGCCCGAGGGTGGACCGCAGACCGCCGGAGGAGATGCTGACACCATGGACCTGCCCCTTGCCCAGGACGGGAGCCTGCCCCCGCTGCCCGCCCTCCTCCGCTGGCTCGGCGCTGTCACCGATGAGGGCGTGACCGCCCTGCGGCTGCGCAGCGGACCGCCCCGGGACGACGCGTGCCTGCCGGACCTCCTGGCCCGGGCCGGGATCAGCACCGTGCTGTGGCCCGGCTGCCCGGTGGAATCCTGCTGGTGGGAAGGCCCCGCCGGCGGACGGATCGCCCTGCTCCGCACCGCGGGCCCGCCGCCGAGCGCGGTGCATCACGGCAGCCTGAACGCCCCCTGGGGCGGCGGCGACGGGGATCCGGCGGCGATCCACGCCCTGGTCGCCATGGCCCGTCTCGAGGACGCGGCCGCCGCCCTGACCGGTGGCGGCGGTGCCGCCTGGGATGCGATCCTGTCGGGACTCGGATTGGCGGACACGCCGCGCATCCCGCCGGCCCTGATCCGCCCACGCAGCTCCGGCAATGGCGCTTGGAACCCCCTCGCCTTCGCCCGCCGGGCGGTGCTCGCCCAGCCGGTGCGGGGGGACGAAACGGCACCATGGGCGGTGCGCGACGCCGGTGGCGCCATCGAGCCGGTCCAAGTCACCGAAGGACCCCTCGGCCGCGAGTGGCTGTGCTCCTTGGACCTCGGCGCCGGCGCGGCCACCACCCTGACCCCGCTCGACGCGGATGCGCCGACCTGCCATTGGGAGGTCACCCCCGCGGTCCTCGACAACGGCCGGGTGCGCGCCGAACTCGACGACCGCGGACGCATCGCCCGGCTGTGCGTGGACGGCCGCTTCGTCGACCTCGAAGGCCCCCTGGCGGACCCGCGCCGGGATGGCGGATCCCTGCCCGGCGCCGCCGCGGTCACGGTCCTGGAAGAAGGCCCCGTGCGGGCCCGGATCGCGGTGGCCATGGAAGCCGCCGACGGCCGGCTCGATCTCGTGTACACCCTGCATGCCCACGAGGACTGCCTGCGCATCCAGGCCGCCTGGTCCGGCGACCCGGAACGGGCGCCGGTGCTCGCCCATCCGCTCCGCCTGCGCGGTGCCGACCTGGTCGGCGCCGGCGATCTGGCCCGCCGGCGCTTCCCGGTGGCCGCCTCGGTGCGCCGGGGACCGATGGCCCCGGAACCGGGGTGGCGCTGGGCCGAACTCGACGACGCCGGCGGACGGGGCCTGCTCCTCGCGGCCCCGGCACCGATCGTGCTGCGCGCCGAAGCGGGCTGTCTCGAGGTCTGGCTCGACGGCACCACCGCCTGGGCGCTCACCGCCACCCGGGCCCAGCCGGGCCTGCTCGCGGAGCATCTCGCCATGGGTCTGCGGCCCTGCGACCTGCCGGCCCGGGCGCCACTGCTGCGCTGGGGCGATCTCGGCGGCCTGGTGCCGCGCTGGCTCGCCCGCCGGGGCGACGAGATCGAACTCCTCTGCGTGGATCAGCGCGGCTGCCGCGGTCGGGCGGTCCTCCACCCGGCGCCGGGTCCCGCCCTGCCGGCGGCCCGGATCTGCGATCCCGCGGGCCGGACCGTCGTGGCCCTGGCACCGGTGCGCGAACGCGACGGCTGGCGGATCGACTACGAACCCGGCGAGGTCCTGGCGATCCGCTGGGCGGCGCCGTGACCGGGATCGCCGCCCTCCTCGATGTGGAGGGGACGACGACGCCCCTCGATTTCGTGGCCAGCGTGCTCTTCCCCTACGCCGCCGCCGCAATTCCGGACTTCCTCGCCCGGCACGGGGGTCGGCCGGAGGTCGCGGAAGCCAGTACCCGGATCCGAGCCGACGCCAACGGAGCCGAGACGGACCTGCCGGACCCGGAGCGCGTCCTGACAGTGGTCCGTCGCCAGATGTCGGCGGATGCCAAGGCGCCAGGGCTGAAGGCCCTCCAGGGCCTGGTCTGGGCCGAGGGCTACCGCAGCGGCGCCCTGCGCGCTCCGCTGTTCCCGGATGTCCCCGCCGCCCTGCGACGCTGGGCCGATGCGGGGCGCCCGGCGCGCATCTATTCCTCGGGCTCGGTGCTCGCCCAGCGTCTGCTCTTCGCCCACAGCGACGCCGGGGACATGACGCCGTGGATCGCCGGGTACCATGACACTGCGATGGGGCCCAAACGGGAGCCCGCCAGCTACGCCGCCATCGCCCGGGACTGGGGCCGGCCGCCGGCGACCATCCGCTTCTTCACCGACCAGCCGGCGGAGGCGGTGGCCGCCCAGGCGGCCGGGATGCTGACGGTACTGATGCGCCGGCCGGGCAATCCACCTCTGCCGGCGGATCCGCCCTGTCCGGTGGCGGACGGCTTCGATGCCTTCTGACCCCGCCACCTTCCACCTCGCCCTGTTTCAGCCCCAGATCCCCGGCAACACCGGGACCTTGGGCCGGATGTGCGTGGGGCTCAACGCCCACCTGCATATCATCGGGCCGTGCGCCTTCGACTTCTCGGATGCGGCGGTGCGCCGGGCGGGCCTGGACTACTGGCCGCTCCTGCGCTGGACCCTGCACGACGATGAGACGGCATTCCTGGCCTGGCTCGGGGACCGGCAACCGTGGCTGGTCAGCGAGACGGGTCCAGTTCGCTGGGACCAGGCCGACTATGCAGCGGGGGATGTCATCGTGCTCGGCAGCGAGAAGGGCGGCCTGCCGGCGGCCTGGCACCGGCGCTGGCGGCACCGGGCGGTGCACCTGCCGATCCTCGGCCCGGTGCGGACCTACAACCTCGCGAACGCGGGGGCGGCGGTCCTGCTCACTGCCGCGGCGAAGTCAGGGCTGTGCGACGGCTACGCCCCCCCGCCCGAACCGGGCGGGGAGCGCTGGTAGGTTGCTTTCCGCCGGTTACTTGGAGATGGCGTCGCAGATGCCGTAGGCCACGGCCTCGTCGGCATCGAGCCAGTAGTCGCGATCGCAGTCCTCGACCAGCTTCTCGTAGGGCTTGCCGCAGTTCTCGGCAAGCAGACGGAGGAGCGTCTCCTTCATCTTCAGGATGCGCTTGGCGCTGATCTCGACATCCGTGGCCTGGCCCCGGGCGCCGCCCAGAGGCTGGTGGAGCAGGACCTCGCCGTGGGGCAGGATCGTGCGGTGGCCCTTGGTGCAGCCGGACAGGATCACCGCGCCCATGCTGGCGGCCATGCCGGCCACCACGGCCTTCACGATGCACGGCGACTTGCGGATGACATCGTAGATGGCCATGCCGTCCACGATCGAGCCGCCGGGGCTGTTGATGTACAGGGTGATCGGCGCCTTGGCGTCGGCGATCTGCAGGCAGAGGAGCTGCTGCACGATGTCGTTGGCCACATCGCTGTCGATCGCGCTGCCCAGCCACACGATGCGCTCCTGGTAGAGGCGCGAGGGCAGGTCCATGGTCCGGTGCTCGGAGCGGGGGACCAGGATCTTGGGGCTGCGGATGGAGCCGCGGGCATCATCGTCGTCGTCAAAGCGCATGACGGGACCCTAGGGGTGAAGCGGAGACCGCAAGGAGGCCATCACTCCTGGCGGCGGTTCCCGAAGATCAGCCAGGCGTAGTAGAGCAGGTACATCAGGGCGGTGGCCGCCGAGGCCACATAGGTCAGGCCGGCGGCGGTGAGCACGCCGCGCACGGTGGCCTCCTCTTCACTGCCGGGGCGGATGATGCGCATGTCGACGAGCGCCGTCCGGGCCCGGGCCGAGGCGTTGAACTCGTTGAAGACGATGACCGTACCGCACAGGGCGGCAACACCGAAGCCGACCAGCCCGGCCATGGCGAGGTACCAGCCAAGGGAGCCCTCGACCAGTCCCTGCCCACCGGTGAGCATGGATAGGCCGAAGCCGGCCATGATCAGGAGCGGTGCGAGCATGGATCCGAAGTGGGCCGGATAGACCAGGAGGGTACGGCCCCACATGGTCAAGTCCTTGCGCGCATGCTGGAGCGCGTGGCCGACTTCGTGGGCCGCGACGCCGGCGGCGGCGGCATGGGTGCCGTAGTAGACGTCCGGGCTGAGGGCCAGGGTCTTGCTGCCGGGATTGTAGTGATCCGAGAGGAAGCCCTGGTGGGGCACCACCCGCACATCGGTGATGCGCTCATGGGCGAGAATCGCCTCGGCGATCTCGGCGCCGGTCATCCGCGAACGGAGCTCCACGGCCTTGCCGCGGTTGAAGCGGACCTTCACATAGAAGCTGGCGGCCATGGCCAGCCCCATGCCGACCAGGCCGATGGCCAGGGCGATGGGATCGAAGCCGAACGGGATCATGGGAGCCTCCTTTGCTTTGGGTCGATCTGGCTCGTCTGGTGGATGAGTTAGCACAGGGTGTGCCGTCCATGCCACCCGCCGTCGCCGCGACCTGCGACAGGTTGCACGGCGACGGTGGGCTCACACCCTCGGCACTTCCTCATTCCGCCCCGGAAGGACCGCATGCGCCTCGTCCGCACCCTCATCCTCGCCGCCACCCTCGCCGCCCCCGGCCTGGCCGCCGAACCCGCCGCCCGTCCCTCCCCCGAGGTGATGGTCGCCACCGCCACCACCCTCCTCCAGGCCAAGGACATGGCAGCCGCCTTCGCGGCCCTGCCCAAGGACCTCCAGGACGGCCTGGCCGCGGACTACGCCGCGAACCAGAAGAAACTGGTCGACCCGAAGGAAGACAAGCAGTTCGACGAGTTCATCACCCGCATGCTCGCGCCCGATGCCGTCGAGAAGATGGTCGCCGAAGCCAAGCCCGGCCTGGAGGAGTTCGATGCGGCCCAGACCGCGATGCAGATCCAGATGTTCGGCGGCATGTTCGGCATGATGCTGCAGAAGCCCGCACCCGGCCAGACCGCCCCCGACCCGGTGCTCGGCGCCTACGGCCAGGCCCTCCAGTCGCTCGCCGGAGCTGCCGCCCAGTGGATTCCCGCGGCCGACCTGGCCAGCGAGGACAAGCTGCGCACCGCCGCCGGCCACCTCTCCACCGCCGTGAAGGCCCTGAAGGTGAAGAGCGCCGCCGAACTGCGCGCCCTGCCCCTCAAGGACCTGCTCGGCCGGCTCGGCCCCGTGGTCACCGAGCTCAAGGGCGCCGCCGCCGCGTATGATGTCGACGTGAACGCCTTCCTCGCCTCCCTCAAGGTCACCGCCAAGGACGTTGGCGGCGAGAAGGCCCTCACCGTGGCCTTCACCGCCTTCGGCACCCCGGTGTCCCTGCCCCTGGACCTGGAACGGGACGCCACCGGCGGCTGGACCCTCTCCAAAGCCTTCACCGCCAAGTTCGCCGGCGCCATGGGCGGCATGATGGGCGGCGGCATGGGCCCTGACGACGGCATGCCCCCCGGCGCCCCCTGACCGCCTTGCCGGGCCAGCGGGCGCGGCATGCTGCCGCGACCACTGGCCCGTGGTGTAACGGTAGCACAAGAGATTTTGACTCTCTTTGTCTGGGTTCGAATCCCGGCGGGCCAACCACTAATCCGGCCAGTGACGAAACCGCGTCACTGGCCGGAAGTCTTTGGCAGACACCCCACAGGGCAGGCAAAAATACGGCGAATTCCAGCACGGGGACGCCGTCGTGGACGCCCATACGGATGCTGCGGCAGAAGGTGTGCAGGGCCCGCCGCTGGACCTCCAGGTCCGCGGACAGCGCATCCAGGTGCCGGGTCAGTTCATCAAGCATTATTCCGACGCCGTGACGCTCCATGGCCGATGCGGCGATCTGTCCCGCCATGGCGTCGGCGCGGCGTTCCAGGGCGTCCGCCTCGGCCTGCATCGCGGCCAAGCGACCGCGGACGCTGGCGCCAGGCGCCTGTCCCTGCTCGACCAGGTCCAGGAGCTTGTTCATGCGGGCTTCGACCTCGGCCCGCTGTGCCAGGATAGCGTCCCGCTCCGCGGCGAGGGTGCGGCCCTGGCCGTCCGCCGCGGCGGCATCGGCCTGCAAGCGGGCCTCCAACGGACCGCCGCGTTCCACCAGCACCCGCAGGCCTTCCATGGCGGCCCGCTCCCACGCTTCACCGGGCAGGTCCTTGGCGCGGCACAGGCCCTTGGGCTTGGCCGTGCCTCGATAGTAGGCGTAGGTATTTCCCTTGGACAGCATGGGCACGCCACACATCGGGGCGCCACAGGTCGCGCAGCGGGCCAGGTGCTGCAACGGATAGATCCGGCTCGCGGTGCTCACCCGATGGACATCTACCTTGCGGAATCGGGTTTTCAGGCGGGCGGCGGCCGCCTGGAAGGTCGCTTCATCGGTCAGAATCCCAATCAGCCGTTCCTGCCGCATCAGGCTGTGGACGGTCTGCTTCCGCCATCCCAGCTTGCGCGGCGGGGTGACCTTGGCGGCGGTCAGGTAACGGGCGATGTCCATCAGGGTCGCGCCCTGGGCCACCCGGGGCCAGATGTCCCGGACGATGGGACCCTCTTCCGGATGCTCGGCCAGGCGGCGCAGGCCATCGGGACCGACCACCACCTGGCAGCCGGCGGGCACCGGACCGCCGACCCATGCACCTTGGGACATGCGTTGCTGCATGCCCGCCCGGGCCCGTTCGGCAATCGTCTCCCGCTCCCACTGCGCCATGCTGCCCATCATGTGCAGCATGAGCCGGCCCATCGGGTGGTCGGTGGCGATGTGTTCGGTGACGCTGGCCAGGGCCACCGCATGGGTCGGCTGTCGGACCTCCTCACCCGGGCCCACTACCGGATGTTCCCGCCCCACCTGTACCCGCCGGTGACCGCGGACCCCACGGTGCTGCGGGCGACGGTGGCGAGCCCCGTGGGTGCCGGGACCACCCGGCACGAGGACGGCGAGATCCCCGCCGATGGGTAGATGGACCCTGTGGCTGGGGGCGGTGCTCGCGGCCAGCCTGACCGGCTGCACCCG
>CAMCAC010000071.1 GCA_945872305.1 Candidatus Kuenenia stuttgartensis
CCCGCCCTCCTGTAAACCTCGACGAATCGACCGCGCCCCGGGCAGCTGCCCGGGGCGCGGTCGATTCGTCGAGGTTTACAGGAGGGCGGGAGGGCTCGGAGGGCCGCGGAGGGGTGGGGAGGATCACCGATGCCCTGTTCGCCAAGCCAGGCTGTCCTCCGCGGCCCTCCGCGATCTTTCGAACTCCTGTAAGCCTCGAACGATGGGTTTCGTGACTCACGGGAGGCGAGGGGGGGCCGGCGAGGCGCCCGGACCGCCAGCCTGTGACCATCCCGTGACCGATCCGGCGCCGGATCCCCGCATGCTCGGGGCCATGCGCCCGATCTCCATCCTGCTCCTCTCCCTCGCCACCGTCCTGCCCGCCGCGGAGATGCCGCGGACGATCACCGTGCCGGGCACGGTGGTCGCCGATCTCGCGCCGGATGGTGCCCGCTTCGAGCTGGTGGTGGCGAGCCGGGCGGCGACCACCGGGGCCGCCCGGGCGGCCAATCGCTCGGCGGTCGAGGCCGTGCTGGCCAAGATCCATGCGGCCGGACTGGCGCCGGAGCGGACGACCCGCTCCGCCCTCGAACAGGGCCGGGCCTGGGACCGGGGCGAACGGGGCGAGGTGGTATGGTCCGGCTGGGCCTGCACCACCCGGCTGGCGGTGGTGGTGGACGATCTCGCCCGGCTCGATGCGGTGGTCGATGCGATCGCCGCCAGCGAGGGCGTCGAGACTTCCGGCTTCGCCTTCACCCGGACCGACGAGATCCCCCAGCGGGCGGCGGTGCGGTTGAAGGCCCTGGCCGCGGCCCGGGACAAGGCGGCGGCCCTGGCCGCCGCCGCCGGCTGTGCCCTGGGCGAGCCGCGCACGATCCGCGAGACGGAGCAGGGTGGCTGGAATCCCTACGCAAACCGCGCCTACAACGGGGAGGTCCAGGGCGTTTTCAATGATGCCACGGCCCAGGCGTCCGCCGGGGCCAGCCTGATCCGGGTCAGCGCCGGGGTCGAAGCCACCTGGGATCTCGTGCCCCTGGTCCGCTGACCGGCGGGGTCAGGGCGCCATCGGCACCGGCACCTGGCCCATGGCGGGCCGGGCCGGCAAGTCCGCGGGGGCGAGGACCAGGTTCAGGCTGCCCCAGCGGCTGAACGCCACCGCCCAGGTGTCGTCGATGCGGATGAGCCAGACGGTGCCAGGCATCCCGTCGCCGGTCGGCGTCCACCGGCCCATGCGGTCGAGGTCCGTCGCGGGGCCCGGTTCACCGTCGCCCCACAGGGCGCCGAGCCGGTCCAGGTCGAGACCCTGGGCGACCAGCCCGGACGCCTGGGCAGGCAGGGTCTCGGCGCCGTCCTCGGCCAGGGTGGACTGGATGTGGTCCAGGGCCGTCATGAGGTCTGGCCGGTTGCGGCGGAACTCCTGTTCCTGGGCTTCGGCGGCGCGCCGGGCCGCCTGCTGGCGGGCCTCGGTGCCGAGCAGCCAGGTGGCATGGGCGGTGACCACGTTGAGGGCGGTCAGCCCCCACAGGCCCTCTTCCCGCCAGGCCAGCCCGTCGCCCTCGCGCACGATGACCGCCTCCCAGGGGCGGAGATGGGCGATGACGGTGTCGAGCGGCGGCAGCCAGCGGCGGTCGAACACGACCGGCTCCGGCAGGGGGATCGATTCCAGATCCGCGGCGGCGGGACCGCCCAGGCGGGACGCTCCGTCGAGGGCACCGGCAAGGCCGGCCGCATCCACGGCCCGCGGTCGGTGGTCATCGCGCCCGACCAGGGTCCAGGCGGCGTCTCCGGTGCGCAGCACCACCACGACCTCGCCCTGCTCGGTGCGCCAGAGGGCGACGCGGCGGTCCACGGCGGCGGCATCCCCGAGCAGTCCGGTGATGCCCCGGGCCTTCCAGTCGTCACGGTCATCGCCAAGCAGCAGGCCGGAGGGGGTCCCCTCGAGGACATCCCCATCGAGTTCCCAGAGAGCCATGCGCAGGGGCATCAGCGGATCCTCGCCGATCGGCTCATGGGCCGCCTGGGCGAGGGTCCACACGGTGGGCAGCCAGCGGCGGCCGATGCCCGCCAGGTCGGCGCGCATCCAGACCGCTGCGGTGGCGGGGATGGCGGCCGGCCGGTCCGCCGGTCCCGGCATGGCCGCAAGTCCCGCACCGCCGTCAAAGGCCACCGCCAAGCGGTCCCCGGACCGGGCGATGGTCAGGGCGCCGACCGGCAGGGTGACGGTCCAGGCCCGCTCGGCGCCGGGGATCTCGGTGGGCTCCAGTTCCTCTGCCAGACCTGCGATCGCGACATCCGCCGCGTCGGCGGAGCCCGGGCGCAGCCCCAGCACCGCGATCACCTCGGGCAACGGGCCCACGGACCAGCCGCCCCAGGCGACGAAGCGGCCGTCGAGGATCCCGGCCATGGCTTCGCCGGCCGGCCGGCGCCGGCGTGGGAGCAGTTCCGCCACGACCATCGGCGCCAGACGGGCGAGCCAGACCGGATCGGCGGCACCGGCCAGGGCGACCTCGGCCGCGGCCGGAACCAGGGCGGCAAGGGCGGGATCCACCGTCCCCAGGGGCAGCCCCGGCACGCCCGAGATGGTGCCGCGGGCGGTGAACACCGGGGTCGTGGGATCGAGGACCACGGTCATGCGCGGCGTCCAGGTCCGCCAGCCGGGCGGCATCACCGCATCGACCTCGTCGGCCTGACCGGGCCGGATCGCCGCTGCCGCGGCCACCACGACCGCCCCCGCGTCCAACTCCAGCCGGGCACCGGCCTGCGCCGGTCCGGCGGCGGTCAGCACGGCGGTGGCGGCGGCGCCCTTGGCCATCAGCCAGCGGTCTGTGCCGGTGGCGGTGACCATGCCGGCGTTGTCCACCGCCGCGGGCAGTCCGACCAGGGTCGTGGTCCCCGTGCCCCGGGCCTGGCCCTCGACCCACCGGCCCCAGGGCAATGCCCCGGGACCATCGACCCGGAGGGCGACGGCCGGGGGTCCGTATATCAGGGGCTGCACCGGCTCCGCGGGAAGGAACCCCCACAGCCGGACCGCGGTGGCATCGACCAGGGCCATGAGCGGCGGCATGTGCCGGCCACCGGCGGAGAGCAGGCGGATCTGGCGCAGCGCATGGGCGGCGGCGGTGGCCGCGGCGGGATCGTGGACCAGGGCGTGCGGCTCCTGGGCGATGACCGCCCGGACCGCGCCGGCATCGACGGACCAGTGCAGCACGGGGGACGGATCCGCCGCCGGCAGGGTGGCGGCGAGGATCAGGAGGGCGCGGGAACGCATGGCGGCTCCGGGCGGCGGGCCCGCCGCGAAGGTCGGGTCAGAGATTGCCGAACAGGTCGTCGAGCTGCGACTTGGCCGCCTGGCTGAAGCCCTGGTCGAGCTGCGGCGGGGCATCCTGGCTGCGCTTTTCCGCATCGGCCAGCACGGCGGCGAGCTGCTGGGCGAGTTCGCCGCTGAACATGGCGACCATGCCGGCCTTCACACTCGCCGGGAACACCGCCACCTGGAGGGTGCGCGGCCCGATCAGGGTCATGTGGATGGCCTGGTCCTGGCCGGCGTGGGACATGGTCCGGAAATCGGCCTCGCCGACCAGCCGGGCGACCTGGCGCAGACCGGCGAAGGCGCCGGCGACCAGGGCCGCCAGGGACGCGGGGTCGCCCTTGGCCTTGATGCCCTGGCGGGCGACGAGGTGACCCTCGGTGTCGACCACCGCCACGCTGGTGGCGCCGGCCTTGCGCAGGAAGCCCTGGAGCGCGGCATCGATCCGCTGCTGGTCCTCGGCGTAGAAGACCAGGCGCTTGAGGCGCATCGCCTCGTTGGCGGCGATCTCATCCGGCATGGGAGGCCTCGTCCGCGGGCATGGCGCCGGTCGGGGGGGCGGTGGTCTCGCCCATGATCTTCTCGATCTGCTGCTGGAGGCCGATCGGGAGCAGGGCGCGCACCGCCGGAACGAACAGCGCCAGGGCGCCGAGGATCAGGATCGCGATCAGGATGAACAACAGCACGATGACCAGGGTGCGGAGCAGTCCGCCGCCCTGGGCGGGCTGGCCGCGGAAGCTCTTGAGGTTCGGATCGGTGCGGCCGAGCTCCGGCGACGGCAGTCCACCGGCGCCTTCGATGGGCGCGGGCTTGGGCTTGCTCAGATGGCGGTCTTTCGCCGCGTCGGCGGGACGGGGAGCCATCGCCGGGGCCGGGCGGGGTGCGGGTGCGGGCGCCGGTCCGGGCCGGGGTGCGGGCGCCGGGGCGGGCTGGGGGGCGGACCACGTCGGGCGTGGCGGGTTGGGTCCACCGATGCTGATCTGCGGCTGGGCCGGGGCCGGGGCCGGGGCCGGCGCGGCGGCGGGCACGGTGGGGGAGGCAGGGGGAGTGCCCACGACCACCGGGTTCGGCTGCACCGGGGTCAGGTTGGCGCCGGTGCGGCGGCGGGCGGCGGCGGGCGCGTGCTCCTTGTTGAGCTTCTCGATGACCAGCCGGCTGATGTCCTTGAGGGTGGTGAACACGCCCTTGCCGTCCCGGGCGCAGGCTTCCTGCACGGCCCAGCCGCGGGGATTCAGCTGGGCGTTCATGTCGGCCACCGACAACGCGCCCGGCAGGTCGCGCTTGTTGTACTGGAGCACCACCGGCACATGGCCGCTGGCGGCGGTGTCGTCGATGGTCAGGCCCATCTCCGCCAGGTTCTCGCGCAGATTGTTCAGGGACTCGAGATTCTCCGGCATCTTGTCCGGCGACGAATCGGCGACGAAGATCACCCCGTCGACACCCTGGAGGACGAGCTTGCGGGTGGCGTTGTAGTAGATCTGGCCGGGCACCGTATAGAGCTGGAAGCGGGTGCGCATCCCCGCGACCTGGCCGAGGTCCATGGGCAGGAAGTCGAAATACAGGGTGCGGTCGGTCTCGGTGGCGATGGAGACCATCTCGCCCACCGTCTCCTTGGGGGCCTTCTTGTGGATCACTTCCAGGTTGGTCGTCTTTCCGGACATGCCGGGACCGTAGAAGACGACCTTGCAGCTGACTTCACGGCTGCCGAAATTGATCTGGACCATGGATGTTCCTCAGAGGGCGATGGCGGCGGCGAGCTGTTCGGTGAACGGCCGCGCCTCGAGCTGGAGCAGGGCGAGGTTGGCGCCGGGGTCGATGACGATGGCGAGCCAGGCCTTGCCCACGGGCAGGGCGAGGATGCCACCGAGTTCGCCCTGGACATGGAGCGGTCCGCCGCCGGCCAGGCGCAGGGTCGAGGCCAGGTGCTGGGCATGGCCGAGCAGGGTCCCGACCGCTGCCGCGAGACGCGCGTCGTCGACCTCCTGGCGGAGCACGCCGGCCACCACCTGGCCGTCGGTGGTCAGGACCACCGCACCGCCCACGCCGCGTACGCGGTTGAGCTTGATCAGGATCTCGTCGATCATGCGGCCCCCAGCTCGGCAAGGACCTGGCGCGCGCGCAGTTCGATCATCGCCGGGCGAACGGTCGGCTCGGCAAGGACCAGCACCGTGACCTGTCCGCCGCGGGTGAAGGCCAGGATCTGTCCGCTGCCGGTGACGACCGACCAGGAGCCGAGTCCGCCGCCGCCGGTCGTCGTCAGGGCCATGGCCGCGCCGCGGCCGACTTCGGCGCCGAGGGCCGCGAGGGCCTCGTCCTGGCCGGCGGGCAGGCCCTTGGTGCTGATCACCCGGCCGCTGGCGTCGGACACCGCGACGCCACGGATGCCGGGCTCGGCGGCGAGATGGTCCAGGGCCCGGGCCTGGGCCGGGGCCGCCGGGCGGGAAAAGGGCGTGGTGACCGGCTGGGCGAACGGTGCGGCCGGGGCGGCGGTGGGCACCGTGGGCCGTGGGGCGGCGGGGACCGCTCCGGCCAGGGGGGATGCCGGCCGGGAACCGCTGGCGCTGCCGGCGAGTTCCCGCAGCCGCGCGCGGACCTGCTCGTCATCCTTGATGACCAGGGCTTTTTTCAGCTCGGCCACCGCCTCGGGCGTGCGGCCGGCCTTGGCCAGGATCTCGGCGGCGGCGCGATGGGCCTGGACCAGGCGGGGGTCCTTTTCCAGACCGGCGGCGAGGGACTTGAGGGCATCCTCGGTCCGGCCCTTGGCGTTCTGCAGGTCGGCCAGGATCACATAGGCCATGCCGTGGCGGGGAAATGCGCGCAGGCACTTGCGACACCACTCCTCGGCGCCCGCCGCGTCACCGGCGTCGTGGCTCAGTTCCGCCAGCCGCGTGAACGTGGAGGCGGACGGAAAATTCTCGACCTTCTTGCGCAGGCGTTCGAGCTCGGACTCCACCGGCAGCGTCCTCCTGGGCCCTGGGCCCTACGCGGTACACATGCCTACCCCGGCGCGGGAAGCCCGTCAAGGCATGCGGGCTTTCCCGCGCCGCCGATGCGGCAGGCTGCAGTCCCATGCCCCGACTCCGATTCATCGTCAACCGGCGCAGCGGCGGCGGCCAGGGCGCCGCCCTCGGCGACCGTCTGGCGGGGGAGGGTCCGGTGGCCGCCATCACGGATCTGGACCGGGTCCTGGCCGAGGCGGAGCCGGATGACCGGCTGGTCGCCGTGGGTGGGGATGGCACCGTGGCGGCGGTCATCGCGGCGGCGGCGGGGCGATGGCCGGTGGGGGTGGTGCCGGTGGGCACCGGCAATGATTTCGCCCGGGCCTGGGGCTGGCCGCTGCGTCTGGGCGATCCGGCGGCCCGGGCGGCGGCCCTGCGCGCCGCGCCGGTGGGCATCGCCCGCCGCTGCCGGCTGGCCCGGCCGGGGGATCCCGCCATCGGCCGTACCTTCTGCCTGTATCTGAGCCTGGGCTGGGATGCGGCGGTGGCCGGTCGCTTCCACCGCTGGCGTGAAGCCCGGCCCGGGTGGTTCCGCTGCGTGGCGGGTAACAAGGCGATCTATGCCGTTGCCGGGCTGGTGACCGCCCGGCCGGATCTGGCCGGGGTGCGGGTCGATGGACGATCGCTGCCCGGCCGGCCCGGCTGCCTGGTGGCCTTGGCCTGCCGCAGCTATGCCGGCGGCGCCCGGCCCCCGGAACCGGCGGGGTTGGCGTTGCATCCGCTCCCGGCCGGTCCCGCCTTCGCCTGGGCCCGGTCCCGGGCGGCGGGCTGGCGCCCATGGGTCGACGCCGTGGGACACCGGATCCACCTGGCGGTGCCGGTGCCGGCCCAGGCGGACGGGGAGCCGTTCGTGCTCGAGGCCGGTGACTGGCAGATCGATGTGGTCGGCGAGGCACCCGTGCTGGCGGGGCCCGGCCGGGGCTGACCTATTCCGGACCCTTGAGCTTGGCGACCACGCCGATGCGGGCGAAGGCCTGCCGGGCGGCATCCGCATCGGCCTGGCTGACGCCCTTCAGGACCGGGATGATCATCTTGCGCGAGAGGGCTTCCGCCTCGTCGGCGGACATCCGGCCATGCTCCGCGATCAGCGGCACGGCCTTTTGCCGGCGCGCGTCGTCGGCAAACTTGGGCAGGAACAGGGACCAGCCGCCGGCGGCGGCCACCGCCACACGGCCGCTGCCCGAGGTCCCCCCCGCGGCGGCGGGCGGGTGCCCCTCTTCCGGCAGGATGCGGTCAAGGATCGAGCTGATGTCGGAGGAGGACGGGGCGAAGCCGCTGTCGTCCGGGAACAACTCATTGAGCCGGGAGACCGCATCGTCGCCCGCGGCGGCGGGCGGGAGCACCGGGTTGGAAAACGGGGTGATCTCGGGCAGCTGGATGCCGCGGAAGGGCTGGTTCGGCGTCGAGGTCCTGGCGACCGAGGCGGTGAACCCCGACCGGCCGCCCAGGGCTTCAAGCCGTGGGCCGATGAGGTCCTTGAGCGCCGCCTGCTGGCCGCCGAGCTCGACCACGAGCTCCAGGTCCTGGACCAGTTCAGCGATGTCCCGTTTGAAGATCTGCGGCCGGCGGGGCCAGTCGATCTTCTGCACATCGGCAGGCACGGAGGCGGCCGCCTCGAGGGTGGCGCCCAGGCGGACGATCGGCCCGAGGGCGAACACCACCGCCACCGCCTCGTCGGCGGTGAGGTCCGGGAGCAGCAGGATCGGGGCCGATCCCGCCACCGCGGTGCAGGTCGCCTCCTTCAGGGAGAACGCCCGGCCAAGGATCCCCGCCACCTGCGGACGGACCGCTTCCGGCACGGACCGCAGGATGAGGTGGTGGAGGGAGGACATCGCTCGGCGGATGGTGTGTGAGCCCGAGGCCGGTCAACGCGGGGAGCCGTGACCGCTCGACGGAGGATCAGCCGCCTCCGGCATGCCGATCTGGACCGTGGCCCGGCCCTGGTCGAGCTGCCAGGCCAGTTCCAGGCGGTCGGCCACCGGACCGAGGTCGATCGGCTCGCTGCGGCCCTCGCCCACGACGGTCATCACACCGTCGCGTCGGCGCAGGACCACGGCCCGGCCGGCGATCTCCCGGGTCCGGCCGTCGGCCTCGACCACGGCGAACCCATCCCGGGTCGCCCGCACGGTGCGGGCGCCGGCAAGGATCTCGAACCGGCCCGGGCCATCCACGGCCACGGTCAGGCGGAGCGGCCACCGCGCCCGCGCTTGGAATGGGTTGTCGGCGGTGCCACGCCCGCGGCCGGTGAAGATGCGCAGGTTCTCCTGGGTGCGCGGTTCGGCGCCGGGGGGGAAGCTGAAGCGCCGCCACCAGGATTCCACCGCGCGCGCGCGCAGGCCACGCGCCCATTCGGCAGGCTGGTCCGCCTGGCGGGCAAGGGCCTCCAGGCGTTCCTGCCGCAGGTCCAGTTCCGGCCGCACCCGGGGGCTCAGGCAGGACTCCGGGAAGGTCCGCACGAGGGCCAGGGCATCTGACAGCCGGCGTTCCTCACGAGCCCGGACGATGGCGGTGAGCTGCTGGGCGGCGGCGGTGGCGGCCCACAGGTTCCACCCGTCGTTGAGCCGGTCGACGGCGAGGTCGAGCTGCCCGGCCAGGGCGTCATCCTCGTGGATCGTCAGCCGGGTCTGACGGACCCGGTCGATGGCGGCCTGCCATTGGCCGAGGGCGGCTTTCCCCTCGGCATCGGTCACCGCGTCCTGGGTGGAGCGAAGCAGGCTGGTCCGGACCGCCAGATGCCACGCCAAAGCGACCAGACCGAGGGCCACCCCCGCCGCCAGCAGGCCGCGCAGGGCCATCCGGCCGCGCCGCCGGCGCACCGGGTGGTGGGCCGGCCGCGGGGCCGGTCCGGGCATCTGGCATTCGAGCAGGAGGTCGAGCGCCGTGGCCGCGTTCGCCGGGCGCTGCCTGGGATCCTTGGCCATCAGGGCGGAGATGAGCCGGCGCAGCGCCGGTCCGGGCCGGTCGTCCGGGAAGACCAGGGGTTCGCTGGTGTGGGCGATGACCACCGCCATCGGGGTCGCGCCGGAGAACGGCACCCGTCCGGTGGCGAGGTGGTACAGCGTGGCGCCCAGGCCATAGAGGTCCGCTGCGGGTCCGGCGGTGCGCGCGTCGCGGCCCTGTTCCGGGGCCATGTAATGGGGCGTGCCCATCATCGCCCCGGCGATCGTCGTGCCGGCGTCGGGATCGGCGTCCGCCAGGCGGCTCAGGCCGAGGTCCGCCACCTTCACCACCCCGTCGCGGGTGATCATCAGGTTGTCGGGTTTGATGTCGCGGTGGATGACCCCGGCCCCATGGGCGTAACGCAGGGCGGCAAGGACCTGGCGGGCCACCGACCACACCTCGTCCTCGCCCATGGGCCCGTGGCGCAGGCGGGCGCGCAGGCTGTCGCCCTCGACAAGCTCCATGCTGAAGAACATCAAGTCGCCGGCCTCACCGGCATCATGCACGCTGATCAGGTTCGGATGGTGCAGGCGGCCGGCGGCCCGGGCCTCGCGCAGGAAGCGTTCGCGGAAGGAGGGATCGGTGGCCAGGCGCGGGCTGAGGACCTTGAAGGCGACCGGCCGGTTCATCGACAGCTGGAGGGCCCGGTAGACCTGGCCCATGCCGCCCCGACCGAGCAGGCCCTCGATGCGGTAGCCCCCGACCACCAGCCCGGCGGCGAGCTGGTCGCCCGTCCCGCCCCCGGGGGCCGACGAGTCCAGGCTGCGGTCCTCGATGGTGATGCCCGGGTTCGCCGGCGACTCGGGGATGGTCGGGGCGTGGGGTTCCGGCGGCGGTGATGGCGGGGCCAGGGCGGCTATGCGGGCGGAGGGACCGGTGCTGCGCTGGGGCGTGGATCCGCACCGGGCCAGGACCTGCTCGACCAGGGCCGGCCCGGTCCGGAGCAGGTCACCGCGCCGGCGCAGGAGCTCTTCCAGCCGATGCCGGCGGTGGGGGTCCATGGGGGGAAGCATGGGGCCGGCGGTGGGGGGGGACAAGCCCGGTCCGCTCAGCCCCGGGGCCGCAGGAGATACAGCGCCAAGGTGCCGGCCATGGCTGCATTCAGGCTCTCGGTGCCCCCCGGCATCGGCAGGGTGCAGGGGGTGGCGGCCGCGGCCCAGGCCGCCGGCAGGCCGTCCGCCTCGCCACCGACCAGCAGCCAGCGGGGGGGTGGCACCTGCTCGGGCGCCACGCCGTCGCGCACCACCAGCGCGGCGGCCGGCCCGTCGAGGACCGCACCCGGCGCGGCATCCGCCGGCAGGCGCAGGACCGGGATGCGCGCCAAGGCTCCGGCGCTCGCCTGCACGACCTTGGGCGCCCACGGGTCGGCACCGCCCACCAGGACCACCCCCGGCCAGGCGAAGGCCGCGGCCGCCCGGACCAGGGTGCCGACATTGCCCGGATCCTGGACCCCGACGAGCACCAGACCGCCGGCGGGCCGGATCGGCTCCGGCAGGGGGAACAGGGCGGCCCAGCCGCTCGGGGTGCTCTGGGCGCTCAGACGCCGGCGGGCCCGTTCGGACACCGGTATCGCGTCCTCCCAGCCCGCGGGGACCGGTTCGCCCTGGGGCAGGAAGCGCCGGCGCGCCCGCCAGCCGGCGGCCAGGAAGTCGCCGACCGCCCGCCGGCCCTCGACCAGGAAGCAGCCGTGCTCCTCGCGCCCCCGGCGGTCATGGCAGGCGGCAGCGATGCGGATGTCGGGATGCTCGTCGGCGGCCATGCGGGGCGCTATCCGGGCCTGGACCGGCCGCAAGGGCCGGAACCGGGAACGACGGGCGGAGATTGACGGGCATCCCCCCCCCTCCTACCGTCCCGGGGCCTTCCATGATGACCCCAGCACCCCGCATGTCTCAGGCCATCGTCGGCAAGGCCTTCACGGACCTCGCGCCGGATGCTGACAAACGGTCGGTGATCCAGGCCCTGGTCGAGGCGCTGGCGGCGGCGCGCAAGATCCCCGCCGACCGGGTTGGCGAGGTGGTGGACGAGACCCTGCGCCGGGAGGCGGTCGGATCCACGGGCATCGGCCACGGCATCGGCATCCCCCACTGCCGCACCCCGATCGTGGGCGACATCCTGTGCGCGTATGGCCGGGCCGCGGATGGCATCGACTTCGACAGCCTGGATGGCGAGCCGGTGTACAGCGTCTTCCTGCTCCTGACCCCGCCCGAGGCGAAGGAGCAGCATCTCCAGCTCATGCGCTCCTTCGCCAGCCAGATCCGCAAGGAACATTTCACCGAATTCCTCCGCCAGGTGGAATCCGCCCCGGCGCTGATCGAGCTCCTCGCCGAGTTCGAGAACCGGTGAGCCAGCCCCCGGCCATGGACCTGTCCCTGGCCTGCCATGCCGACTGGGCCCTGATCGCCCGCTTCCCCGACCGGGCGGCGGTCCTCGACCGCCTCGTGGATCTCCTCGGCCGCGATCTGCCGCCCGCCACGACCGCCGGCTTCCGCCAGGCTGTCCACGATCGGGAGCGGGTCACCACCACCGCCCTGGGCGGCGGCATCGCCATCCCGCATGCGCGCATCGGCGGGGTGGGGGCGGTGCGCATCGCCCTGGCCCTGGCCGAGGACGGGGTGGCCTTCGACGCCCGGGATGGGCAGCCGGTCCGCCTGGTCGCCATGCTCATGTCGCGGGAGGAGGACCACGGCGGCCATCTCCGCCACCTCGCCGCCGTCGCCGCGCGCCTTGCCGACCGCGGGCGGCGCGAACGGATGCTGGCCGCCAGCGACCCCGCCGCGCTGGTCCGCGCATTCGTCGACCCGTGAGCCTCGATCCCGGTTGACGCGGCGGTTGCGGTGGGCCACCCTCGACCCCGACCGGTCCCGGCCCCATCCCCGGGTCAGATCACCGGCTGGAGATCCCCATGCGCATACTCATCTCCGACGACGATGCGATCTGCGGCCAGACCCTCGCGGCACGCCTGCGGCCATGGGGCCCCGCCGACACGGTGCTGACCGGCGAGGACACCGTGCGGGCCTGGACCGCCGCCCTGCTCGCCGGCCGACCCTATGCCCTCGTCTTCCTCGACATCGGAATGCCGGACATCGATGGTCACGGACTGCTGTGCGCCCTGCGCGGAGCCGAAACCGCCTTTGTCGAGCACCGCCGGCTCGCCGGTTCGCCGGTCCGGCACACGCCGATCATCATGGCCACCGCGCGCGAGCGGTTGCAGGACGTGGCCACGGCGTTCCGCAACCAGTGCGATGGCTATCTCGTGAAACCGGTCGAGGACGGCCCGCTGACCGACCTGCTGTTCAAACTCGGACTGCCCCCGGCATGAGCAAGGGTCTGCGGATCCTCCTGGCGGACGATCTCGAAACCAACCGGATGCTGTTCCGGACCCTGCTGGACCGCCGAGTCCATGCTGCGCGCCTTCCTGGCCGATCTCGCCCAGGTCGAGGCCGATCTCGCCGCCGCAGTGGCCGAGGACGATCGGGACCTGATCGCGGCGCTGGCCCATCGCATCCGCGGCGGCGGGGCCTCCCTGGGGGCGGGCCCCCTGGCCGCTGCCGCCGCCCGGCTCGAAGCGGCGATCGGCGGGGAGATCCGTCCGT
>CAMCAC010000072.1 GCA_945872305.1 Candidatus Kuenenia stuttgartensis
TGAGACTCGTCCACCACTTCGCCACCAGGGTCGTCCGTGTTCATGGCTTACTCCTGAATCGCAGGCGTGGGTCGAAGGCAGACGCTGCGGCGAGTGATCGGTAGAGGTCCTTGACCTGGTCGCTGGACCTTGGCGGAACTACAATCTGCAGTGTGATACTACTGAGTTTTCCTAATTAGGTTGTAGTTATTTGCAGAATGAAAGTCCGGTCCCAGCCAGGAATCCCCTCATGAGTGAAGGCTTGGATCTGACTCGTCGGATTCCTCGCCGCGCCTCGTCCTCTGCCTGGGTAATGTCCTCTGCGCAGAAGTTGGCCAATTCCTTGCCCTTGAGGTTAGCCCAGAGCCATTCCGTTGGATTGAGATTCGGAGAATACCCAGGCAGGAGGATGATCTCAACGCCATTGGCCAAGAGGAAAGCCCGAACAGCTTTGCTACGGTGTGCCTGGAGTCGATCCCATATCAGGTAGGCCGGTGTACCTGCCAGGACCTTCACCAAGTGACGGCACCAGCGTAGGATTCCCGGTAAGTCGTAGGAGCCTTCGATAATCTCGAAGGTCATTTTGGCTGGTGTTCCATCTGCTTTGTAGAAGAGGCCTCCCATCATTGACCGTTTGGCCCAACTGAATGAATGGACGACCACAGGAGTCTTGCCCTTCTGGCCCCAGGTCGAACGAATTGAGGGCTTCTCGCTGAGGCCTGACTCGTCGGCGAAGATGATCAGCGCGCCCTTTTCCCGGGCGTTTTTTTTACCCAGGCCCACGTCTTTTCGCGGAACACCGTGACCGCGTCGGCATTCTGCTGGCGAGCCCTCTTGGCCGGACGTTGGCAACTCCATCCCATCTCACACAAGAGGTTCCAGGTACGCGTCGTACTCGGTGCTGGGCGACCGGTTACTTTGGCCATGACCGCCGAAACCCGGCGCAGTGTCCATAGATCGTTGCGATACCCGTTCTTCACCGGCCCATTCAGTAAAGCGACCTCGACCCGCTTCTTCTCATCGGCAGTCATACCCGTTTTCCGACCCGGCTTGCCTTTGCTCGTCAGCGCCTTCTTTCCGCCCATCTTATACGCAGCGGCCCATTTGCTTACGGCCTGCGGCGTGACGCCGATCTCCCGGGCAATTGCTGATTGGGACATGCCTGTCGCCAACATGGGCAGCGCACGCTGACGGCGGGCTTCCATCTCACTACGATCCCGCTTGACCTGCAAACTGGGCGTTGAGCGACGCTGCTTGATGGGCATGCACGAGAATGTAACGCGATTGGACAAATTACAACCTATATAGGAAAGCTCAGTAGCTTCGACTAGGGACCGTTGCTAAACCATTGCCCTTAGCCCTTGTTGGTCAGACGCCACCGCAACGCGAGCAAAGCGAACCCGGAACCCGGAACCCCGCGCGTGCTAGCGCGCGTGCAGGATCTCAAACACCTCGTTGCCGAGTTCATCGTCGGCGTAGGTGCGGATGCGTGGCGGGGCCCAGGCGACGGTGCGGGCGGTGGTCAGATCCGCCAGGGTGGGCCGGCTGGGCATGGCGTGATCCGCCTCAAAGGCCCGCACCGCGTCGTAGGCCACCGCGGCAAACTGCCAGGACAGGCCGGAGAAGCATTGGATCGACACCGGATCCTGGTCCTTGCGGCCGGCGGCGGTCCGTTCGTAGTCGGCCAGGGCCGCGCCGATCAGGGCGTGGACGCGCTCCACCGAGGCGGTGAGGGGCTGGCCGGGTTTCTGGGCGAGTTCGCGCACATCGAGCTCCACGGTCTCGGGGCGGTTGCCGACCCGGATCACGGCCCGCTGGATCACCTCGCCATCCCGGGCGGTGAGGGCGGCGAGCTGGCGCTGGTAGTCCGATGGCTGGGCGCCGCGTTTCAGTCCAGCGGGGGTGATGCGCACCACCACCGCCGGCGGCGGCGGGGTCGAGCTGGCCGACGTCAGGCTTCCCTGGTCCGTGGGCAGGATCTGGGCGAGCACCTGCTCCTCGGGCATGAACTTCGTGGTCATCATGAAGAACAGCAGAAGGAGCATGATGCAGTCGATCATCGGGACGAGATCGAGCCGTCCCTCGCCCACCTGCTCCGCGTCGGTTCCGGCCATGGCTGTGTCCTCCGACAGGGGAACGCTGGCCGCGGCGACTGGTTCACGACGGACTGGCCGGCATGCTCCCGGGCATGTCCCCGGTGTCCCATGGTCTGCTCTCCTGGCTGGTCGGCGAGACCCTCGATATCGGCCGCCGCGGCCGCATCGCCGTGACCACCGCCGGGCTCGCCCCGGACCTGGACGGCCTGGGAGCACCGGTGGAGATGCTGTCCGACGGGGCGCTGCCGTGGTTCACCGCGTACCACCATGCGGTGCTCCACAACGGTCTGGCAGGCGTCGTGGTGTCCGCCATCGCTTGGGCGTGGTGCCGGGACTGGCGGGTGGGACTGCTGGCGATCGCCGCGTTCCACCTGCATCTGGTCTGCGACATCGTCGGCTCCCGCGGGCCTGACGGACATGACTGGCCGATCCCCTACCTGCTCCCGTTCCATCCCTGGGAGTGGCGGTGGGACGGGCAGTGGCGGCTGGATTCCTGGCAGAACCTGCTGGTGACCGGCCTCGCCCTGGTGGCGATCACCGTGCTGGCGGTGCGCCGGGGCCGCTCGCCGGTGGAGCTGCTGTCGCCCCGCTGGGACCAGCGGGTGGTGGAGACCCTGCGCCAGCGGCTGGGACGAAGCGCAGGGCCAGGCCGTTGATGCAGTGGCGCTCGCCGGTGGGCGCCGGGCCGTCGTCGAAGACATGGCCCAGGTGCCCGCCGCAGCGGGCACAGCGCAGCTCGGTGCGGACCATCCCGTAGCTGCGATCCTGGATGCGCTCCACCTGGGCCGGATCCACCGCCCGGGTGAAGCTCGGCCAGCCGGTGCCGGAGTCGAACTTCCCGGCGCTGTCGTACAGGGGCAGTCCGCAGCCGGCGCACAGGAACCAGCCGTCGCGATGCTCCTTGAGAAGCTCGCTCGTCCCCGGCCGTTCGGTGCCCTGCCGACGCAGGATGGCGAAGGCCTCGGACTCCAGGCGTTGCCGCCAGACCCCATCCGCCAGACGGACCGCCGGCTGGGCGGTGGCGGGGCCGAGCCGGCCGTCCACCAGAACGCGCACCGTCACCGTGGCGGGCTCGGTGGGGAGCGGCACATGGTCCGCCCCCACCAGCCGGTGCACGCCGAGCCCGGTGAACAACGCCACCGCCGCCAGGACGAGGACCCAGGGCCGGATCACGGCAGCATCCCGGGCGTGGCGAGGAGCCGGCGGAAATGCACGAGTTTGCTGCGCACCACCGTGGCGCAGTAGGGTTGGCCGGGGTTGCGGCGGTAGTAGTCCTGGTGCTCCGCCTCGGCGGCGTGGAAGCGACCGGGACCGGCGGGGAGCATGCGCATCTCGGTGGTGATGCGCTGGCCCGCGGCTTCAAGCCGGGCGGCCATGGCCTGGGCGGCGGCGAGCTGGGCGGGGTCGGTGGGGAAGATGGCGGAGCGGTACTGGGTGCCCACATCGGGACCCTGGCGGTCCTTGGTGCTCGGATCGTGCATGCGGAAGAACAGGCCGAGGAGGCGGTCCACGCCCACCGCGGCGGGATCGTAGACCACTTCGACCACCTCGGCGTGGCCGGTGACGCCCTCGCAGACCTGTTCATAGGTGGGGCGGTCCGTGGTCCCGCCGGCGTAGCCGACCGTGGCCTGGACCACGCCGGGAACCTCCTGGAAGGCGGTTTGCATGAACCAGAAGCAGCCACCGCCGAAGACGATGGTGGCGGTGGTGGCGGGTCGGGCGCCCACCTCGACCGCGGCGGCGGGGACCGCCAGGGCGAGAACGGCGAGGATCAGGCGGATGAGGGGCATGGCGGACTCCAGCGTGGCAGATGGCTGCCCATGGGTCGCTGCGGACCGGCGGGGCTTACACGCCCACCGGTCCGCCCGGGAACCCTCACCCGCCGGTCACTGGGGCGCGGTCTGGTAGTTCAGCTTGGCGACCATGGCCTGGGCGCGGTTGATCGCGTCCAGGTACGCCTGGGCGCTGGCCTGGACGATGTCCGTGCTCAGGCCCTTGCCGCCCACCGTGCGGTCGGCGATGCGGGCGCGGATGCTGACCTCGCCCTGGGCGTCGCCGCCCCGGGTGACCGCGCGCAGGCGGTAGTCCTCGATGGTGCCGTCGACCTGGCAGATGCGGTTCAGGCTCTGCACCACCGCATCCACGGGGCCGTCGCCGGTGGCGGCGTCGGTGACTACCGTGTCGCCCTTGCGCAGGCGGACGGTGGCGGTGGCCACGGCGCCGGTGCCGGCGCTGGTGTGCAGGTAGTCCAGGGTCCACATCGACAGGGTGGTGCCGCGCACCACCTCCTCGACGAGGGCGATCAGGTCGCCGTCGTAGACTTCCTTCTTCTTGTCGGCCAGGGTCTTGAACGCCTCCATCAGGCGCGCCATGTCGGCCTCCTGCACGGTGACGCCCAGGCTGCCCAGGCGCTTCTCGACCGCCGCCTTGCCGCTGTGCTTGCCCAGGACCATGGTGGTCGCCGGCACGCCGACGCTGGCCGGGGTCATGATCTCGTAGCACTCGGGATTCTTGAGCACGCCGTGCTGGTGGATGCCGCTCTCGTGGGCAAAGGCGTTGTCGCCGACGATCGCCTTGTTGCGCTGCAGCGGCAGGCCGGTGATCGACTGGACCAGCCGGCTGGCGGCGTACAGGCGCTGGCTCTCGATGCCGGTGGTGATGCCGGCGAACTGGTCCTTGCGGACCCGCATGGCCATCACGACCTCTTCCAGCGCCGCGTTGCCGGCCCGCTCGCCGATGCCGTTGATCGTGCATTCGATCTGGCGGGCGCCGGCGCGGACCGCGGCCAGGGAGTTGGCCACCGCCAGCCCCAGGTCGTTGTGGCAGTGGACCGAGATCACCGCCCGGTCGATGTTCGCCACATGCGCCTTCAGGTAGGTGATCAGGTCCGCGTAGTCGCTCGGGTAGGCGTAGCCGACGGTGTCCGGGATGTTCACCGTGCGGGCGCCGGCCTCGATGACCGCCTGGACCACCTCGGCCAGGAATTCCGGCTCGGTGCGGCTGGCGTCCTCGGGCGAGAATTCGACATCGGCGCACAGGCCCGCGGCATAGGCCACCGCCTCGCGGGCCTGCTTGACGATCTCGTCCTTGGCCTTGTTCAGCTTGAAGGTGCGGTGGATGGCGCTGGTGGCCAGGAAGACATGTACCCGGCCCCGGGCGCCGGCGGGCTGCACGGCGGCGGCGGCGCGGTCGATGTCGCCCTTCAGGGAGCGGGCCAGGGAGCAGACCCGGGAACGCTGGACTTCTTTGGCGACCGCCTGGATGGCGTTGAAATCGTCCGGCGAGGCGATGGCGAAGCCGGCCTCGATCACATCGACGCCCAGGGCGTCGAGGGTGCGGGCGACTTCGACCTTTTCCGCCAGGTTCATGGAGGCGCCCGGCGACTGCTCGCCGTCGCGCAGGGTGGTGTCGAACACCAGGACGCGGTTGGGATCGGTGGAGACGGTGGACATGGTGGTCTCGGGACGGGATCGCCGTCACGGCTCGTTCGGATGCGGGTTCAGGCGGAGGGAGGTTCGGTGCGTGCCGCCCGGGCACACGGTGTCGCTGATCTGGCCCTCAGGCCAGGAGCGTGCCCATAAGTCGCGCGAACAGTCCACGGCGTGACATGGCCGGGAGCATGCCGGGCCCGGTCGGGTTCTCAAGCGGCGGGCCGCACCGGCCGGGGGGCGCTGCAGCGGACCATGATCAGCAGCACCGCCTGGGCGAGGCCGGTGGTGGCGCAGAAGGCCACATCCGTGGCGTAGACCGCGGAGGCGAGCCCAAGCCCCGCACCCCAGGCCGCCAGGGCGCCAGCGGTGGCGAGCTGGAATCCGGTCAGCATCCAGGCCAGGGCCCCATCCCGGGGCACCCGGGCGGCGCACCACAGGGCAAGCACCGCCACCAGGACGCAGACGCAGGCCGCCATGCGCACCCAGTAGGCGAAGACCGGATGCTCGGGCACCGACCCGCCGGCCATGGTGGCGAGCCAACGCCACAGCTCCCCGTCGCCCATCACCAGGGGCAGGGCGCCAAGCCCCCAGCCGGCAGCGGTGATGAGCAAAGCGAGCCGCAGGGCCAGGCGGGGTGCGTGCATGGGGACAACGTACGGTGCCGGTCCCGGTCTTGATAGAGTCCAAAATGCCCCATATGCTCTGGCATGGCCCTCGTCCGCACCGTCGCCGCCGCCGTGGAAGGGGTGGATGGCTACCTCGTCCCGGTGGAGGTCAGCCGCTCGCCGTCGCCGTTCGGCCCCGGCCGGACCTCGGTGGTCGGCCTGCCGGACGCGGCGGTGCGCGAGGCCATCGATCGGGTGGGCACCGCCCTGCGCCACAGCGGCCTGACCCATGGCGGGGTGGACACGGTGGTGGTCAACCTGGCCCCGGCGGACCGCCGCAAGGAGGGCACCGGCTTCGATCTCGCCATCGCCCTCGGCCTGTGCGCGAGTTTCGAGGACAGCGGGCTCGCCCTGCCGGCGGACACCCTGTTCCTGGCGGAACTCGGGCTCGACGGAGCCCTGCGCCCGGTGCGCGGCTGTCTCGCGGCGGCGGTGGCGGCCCGTCAGGAGGGACTGGCACGGATGGTGGTGGCCCCGGGCAACGCCGGCGAGGCGGCGGTGGTGGCGGGACTGACCGTCCACGCGCCCCCGGATCTCGCGACCCTGGTCGGCTGGCTCGCCAAGGGCTTGGCCAGCGCGCCGGTGGCGACCGCGGAGCCGGTCGAGGACGCCTGGACCGGGCCGGATCTCGCCGATGTGAAGGGCCAGGACCACGCCAAGCGCGCCCTCGCCATCGCCGCCGCCGGGGGCCACAACCTGCTCATGCTCGGCCCGCCGGGCTCCGGCAAGACCATGCTCGCCCGCCGGCTGCCCGGCATCCTGCCGCCGATGACGGAAGCCGAGGCGTTGGAGGTCACCCGGGTGCAGAGCGTGTCCGGCCTGCTCGCCCGCCCGGGGCTGGCCCGGGAGCGGCCGTTCCGCGCCCCGCACCACAATGTCTCCCAGGTCGGCCTGGTGGGCGGCGGCCCGGTGCCCCGGCCCGGCGAGGTCAGTCTGGCCCACCTCGGGGTGCTGTTCCTGGACGAACTGCCGGAATACGGCCGCACCCAGCTCGAATCCCTGCGCCAACCGCTCGAAGACGGCCACCTGACCATCAGCCGGGCCGCGGGCCGCATCCGCCTGCCCAGCCGGTGCATGCTCGTGGCGGCCATGAATCCGTGTCCGTGCGGCTACCTGGGCCATCCGACCCGGCGCTGCACCGACAGCGCCGACGCGGTGCACCGCTACCGCAGCCGGATCAGCGGCCCCCTGCTCGACCGCATCGACCTGCACATCGAAGTCCCCGCCCAGCCGCCGGAACGCCTGCTCGGCGAGGCCCCCGGCGAGGATTCGGCATCGGTCCGCGCCCGGGTCGTCGCCGCCCGCGACCGCATGCTCGCCCGCCAGGGCCGGCCCAACGCCCTGCTCGATCCCCGGGGCGTGCGCAGCCACCTGCACCCGGCCCCCGGCGCCCTCGACCTCCTCGGCCAGGCGATCGGCGAACTCGGCCTGAGCGCCCGGGCCGCGGACCGCATCGCCAAGGTCGCCCGCACCCTGGCGGATCTGGAGGGCAGCACCGCCGTCACCACCGACCACATCGCCGAAGCGGTCGGCTACCGGGTGCTCGATCGACCGACGGGGTAGCAGGACTTCAAGGTTTTTTCAAAGGTTTACAAGAGGTCGGGAGGACGCGGAGGGCCGCGGAGATGGGAAGGCTGGGGGCACCGGTCAATCCTCGCCGATAACGTCGACAGCCTTCGCGGCGAGTCGAACCAACCGCACCTCTCCTCCGCGGCCCTCCGCGATCTCCCGCTCTCCTGTGAACCTCGAACCCGTTCAGCCGAACCGCATCCGGAAGACCTCTGCTGTATCGCCGAAGCCGTGGACTATCGGGCAGTCGAATGGCCAACCTCAAGGTTTCTCAAAGGCCTACAGGAGGTCGGGAGGACGCGGAGGGCCGCGGAGATGGGAAGGCTGGGGGCACCGGTCAATCCCAGCCGTTAACGTCGGCAGCCTTCGCGGCGAGTCGAACCAACCGCACCTCTCCTCCGCGGCCCTCCGAGATCTCCCGCCCTCCTGTGAACCTCGAACCCGTTCAGCCGAACCGCTTGCGGAAGATTTCGGCCTTCTGCTGGGCGATGGGGTTGCGGGCGAGGAAGGCTTCGACTTCCGGCATGGTGCGGGTCCACACCTCGGGGAAGCGGGCCTTGAAGACCTGGCACTTCACCGCGACCAGGACGCCCTCGCCGGAGTTCTTGGCGAACAGGGTCTCGTCCACGGCGCCGGCGTTGGCGATGCTGTAGGCCATCTCCCAGTAGCTGGTGAGCTGGCGCAGCCAGGCATTCTCCTTGCGGCTCATGTCGGTGGCGATGAGCCGGGCTTCTTCGGCGTTGGTCGGGGTCCAGCCGATGAACCAGGCCCGGGCCTGGCGCATCACGGACTCGCGGCGGAGGTCGTAGAGACGAAGGACAAGGTCGGCGTCGGCGTGGGTGGCCATGGGGGCTCCGGGGTGGCGGCGGGTACCGTGGCCGCCCCGGTCGGCGGACAACCGGATCCGGGCGTCCGGCGGCGTATGCACCGGACCCGGCCCCCGCTTCACCGCCGGGCCGGGATGCTAGCCTGGAGGACAGATGACGCCCCAGCCCCTTCTCGATGGCCTCCTCAGCCCGGCGGACCTGCGCCGGATGACTCCGGAGCAGCTCGCCCTCCTCGCCGAGGAGATCCGCTTCCGGATCAAGGAGACGGTGTCTGCCCACGGTGGGCATCTCGCCAGCAACCTGGGCGTGGTCGAGCTGACCCTGGCCCTGCACCGGGTGTTCGACTTCACCAGCGACCGGCTGCTGTGGGACGTGGGCCACCAGGCCTACCCCCACAAGCTGGTCACCGGCCGGGCCCAGGCGTTCCACACCAACCGCCAGCAGGGCGGCATCTCCGGCTTTCCCGACCCCAAGGAAAGCCCGTTCGACCTCGCCAAGGTCGGCCACAGTTCGACCTCGATCAGCACCGCGGTGGGCTTCGCCGAGGGCTACCGCCGCCAGGGCCAGAACCGCAAGACCATCGCGGTGATCGGCGACGGCGCCCTGACCGGCGGCATGGCCTTCGAAGGGCTGATCAACGCCGGCGAGCTGGGCAGCGACCTGATCGTGGTGCTCAACGACAACGGCAACTTCATCGACGCACCGGTGGGCGGCCTGCACAAGCACCTGGACCGGATCCGCACCGGGTCGTGGTACCAGCACCTGCGCGAGCGGGTGCTGCGTGCCCTGAGCAAGCTGCCGAAGGGCGAGCACATCGAGCGCTACGCCGCCCAGTTCGAGGCCGCCGCCCACAAGGCGGTGGTCCCCGGCTTCATCTTCGAGGACCTCGGCTTCGCCTACTACGGCCCCGTCGACGGCCACAATCAAGCCGAGACCGAGGACCTGCTGCGCCGGGTGTCGGCGCTCAAGGGCCCGATCCTGGTCCATGTGATGACCCGCAAGGGCGGCGGCTGGGAGCCGGCGGCCAAGGACCCCCTGCTGTTCCACGGGCCCAAGGGCTTCAACATCGACAGTGGCGAATTCCACCCCAAGTCGCCCTCGGGCCGGACTTGGAGCCAGGTGTTCGCCGACACCCTGGGCGACATCGCCGCCACCGACGACAAGGTGGTGGCGATCACCGCCGCCATGCCGAGCGGCACCGGCCTGCGCGGGTTCGCCAAGCGCTTCCCCGACCGGATGTACGACGTGGGCATCTGTGAGCAGCACAGCTTCGCCTTCGTCCAGGGCCTGATCGGCAGCGGGCTGCGCCCGGTGCTCGCCCACTACTCCACCTTCGCCCAGCGCGGCTACGACCAGCTCTTCCAGGAGGTCGTGGTCCAGCGCGACCTCGGCATGGTGGTCACCCTCGACCGTGGCGGGCTGGTCGGCGAGGACGGCGAGACCCACCAGGGCCTCTACGACATCGCCTGGTCCCGCTGCTTCCCAGGCATCGTGCACCTGTCGCCCAAGGATGCCCCGGAACTCGAAGCGATGATCCGCTGGGCCCATGCGGAGCGGCTGCTGCCCGGCCGCGCCGCCGGCTACCTGATCCGCTACCCGAAGGACGAGGCCTACGCCCCCTGGGCCGGCTGCGCCCCGGTCGAGCTCGGCCGGGCCGAGGTCCTCCAGCGCGGCAAGGGCCTGATGGTGTGGGCCTATGGCCAGATGGTGAAGACGTGTGCCGAAGCCATTGCCGATCTCGGCGAGCACGGCCGCGGCATCACCCTGGTCAACGCCCGCTTCGCCAAGCCCCTCGACAGCGCCTTGCTGCGCGAACTCGCCGCCGACCACGACACCGTCCTGACCGCCGAGGACCACGCCCTGCCGGGCGGCTTCGGCTCGGTGGTCGCCGAGGCGGTGGCCGACCACGACCTCGCCCTGCGGGTGGTCCGGGCCGGGGTGAAGGACGAATTGGTGCCCCACGCCAGCCGCGCCCAACAGTTGGCCGCCCAGGGCCTGGACCGGGCCGGCATGGCCCGCCGCCTGCGCCGGCAGCTCGGCCTGGAGACGGCGCGGATCGCCTTCCCGACCGCGGTCTGAGCCAGTCGCTGGGCGGCCGGCCCCGGCGGCCTTGCGGCGCCGGGGCCCGCGGACAGGGTGGCCCCATGCGCATCCCCCTGCTCGCCCTCGTCGCCGCCATCGCCACCGCCGCGGATCCGGTCGAGCTGCCGGTGACCCGGGTCACCCTCTCGACGAGCGGGGTCGGGGCCTTCGAGCACCGGGGCACCGTGGACGGCGACGCGGAGACGATGCTCCGCTTCCGCTCCGCGCAGATCGACGATGTGCTGAAATCCATGGTCCTGCAGGACCTCGGCGGGGGTGCCGGCGCGATCGTGCGCTACCCGTCCCAGGAGCCTCTCGAACGCACCCTGGGCAGTTTCCGCATCGATCTGTCCAGCGATCCCAGTCTGCCCGGGATCCTGACCCAGCTGCGCGGCCAGGCGGTGACCGTGGAGCACCTGGACCGCACGGTGGATGGCACCGTCATCGGCGTCGAGGACCGCACCATCTACCGGCATGGCACCGAGATGCAGACCGAGTGGATCCTGAATCTGCTGGTGGACGGCCAGCTCCGGGCCCTGCCCGTGGCCGACCTGCGCGGGGTGCGCCCCCGGGACGCCCGGGTGCGGGCGGACCTGGAACAGGCGCTGACCGCCCTGGACGGGGCCCTGGACCAGGAGCGCCGGCCGGTGGTGGCGGCGTTCCGCGGCGCCGGCAAGCGCGAGGTGCGGGTCGCCTATGTGGTGGAGGCCCCGGTGTGGAAGGCCGCCTACCGCCTGCTCCTGCCCACGGACGGCGGGCCCGCCACCCTCCAGGGCTGGGCGATCATCGAGAACGCCACCCAGAGCGATTGGCGGGGTGTCCAACTCTCCCTGATGGGCGGACGGCCGGTGGCGTTCACGATGGACCTGCACCGCTCCCATTATGTCCGCCGGCCCCGGGTGGACCTCGACCTCGGCCCGAACGTGGTGGTACCGGATCCGGCCGAGGGCGGGGAGCGGGACAAGGCGGTGGCCCGGGCCGAGGAGGCGGGCCAGACCTTCGGTGGCGAGCAGGCGGGAGTCCAATTGCTGCCGCCCATCGAGGAGAACACCCCGGACCCTGCGGGATCACTCGCCTCGGCCCTCGCCGTCGCCACCAGCGGCACTGCGGACCTGGGAGCCCTGGTCCGCTACGACATCGGTGCCGTGACCCTGGCCCGGGGCGGGGCGGCGATGCTGCCGATCCTCTCTGCAACCGTGGCGTTGGAGCGGGTGGCTCTCTGGAACCGCATGGTCCACCCCCGGCTGCCTCTGGCTGCGGTGCGTTTCGTCCATCCTGGGCCCCAACTCGCACCCGGCCCCCTCACCGTCTATGATGGCACCAGCTATGCCGGCGATGCCCGTTTTGCCAGCATAGGCCCAGGTGCGACCGTCACCGCAGGCTACGCGGTGGAACAGCGCATCACCGTCGATGTGGAGGAGCCCGATGAGGACGAGCAGACGGACCTCGTGCGCATCGTGAACGGCGTTCTGGAACAGCGGTCGATCCGCGAACGGCGGCTGGTCTACAGGGCGACCAACGTCGGAACGAGCGCGCAGACGCTCATCATCGAGCACCCCTTCGCCCCGGGATACGAGCAGCGCGGCGGACCGCTGCCTGAGGAGCGGGTGGGGACGGTGGACCGCCACCGCCTGTCCATCCCGGCCGGCCGCAACGCGGCCTTGGAGATCCGCGAGATCCGCACGGAATCCACCACCCTCGCGCTGACAACGCCGGATGCGGAGTTCATCCTCCATCTCCAGGGCATGGCCGCATCCCCGGCCCTGCGCGCGGCGATCGCCCGGCTCGGCACCCTGCGCGCCGCCTGCGACGAGGCCGAACGCGACGCCGCCCGGGTCCGCGCGCGCAGCCAGGAACTGGGGAAGGAGCAGGAGCGGCTCCGCGAGAACCTCAAGGCGGTACCAACAGAATCCGCGTTTGCCGGCACCCTCCTGGCAAAGCTGGGCCGCCTCGAAATCGAGATCGGCGCCCTCCAGCAGGAGGCGGACCGCCAGGACGGCTTGTGGACGGAGCGCCGGCGCACCCTGGAGAGCGAACTGGCGGCGCTCACCGTCGAGTGAGCCGGCCGCCGCTCACGCCTCGGGCATGATCAGCGGGATGACCGGCTTGTCG
>CAMCAC010000073.1 GCA_945872305.1 Candidatus Kuenenia stuttgartensis
CCGGCGACGCCAGCCACGAGGTCGCCGTCGAAGCCGCGGAACACGGCCTCGACCTCGTCTTCGGCGGCCACTACGCCACCGAGACCGCCGGCGTGCGCCGCACCGCCGCAGCGCTGGAGCGCGAGCTCGGCGTGGCAACCCTCTTCATCGACCTGCCAACGGGGGTATGAGCACCCGTCGCGACCCGGCTCACACCGCCAGGTCGCTCGCTCCGCCCAGGCGGCCGGCGTAGGGCTTGAGGGCCGGGACGATTTCGCCGTCGAGGAACGCATCCACCTGTTGCGGTGCGCGGCCGACGAAGGTGCTCGGGTCGAGCAGGGCATCGAGGCCGGCGTGGATCGGGGCGAAGAAGGCGTCGGCGCGGATGCGGTCGACGAGGTCGTTGCGGCGGCCGTGGTCCTTGACCTCGCTGGCGGCCTCGCGCGACAGGACGCGGATGCGCTCATGGGCGGTCTGGCGGTCGCCGCCGGCCTCGACCATGGCCATGATCACGTTCTCCGTGGCCATGAACGGCAGTTCGGAATCGACCCGGGCGCGGATCACCGCCGGGTGGACATCGAGGCCCTCGAAGACGTTCTGGAGGATGCCGAGGACCGCGTCGGCGGCGAGGAACGCCTCGGGGATGGCGATGCGGCGCACGGCGCTGTCGTCGAGGGTGCGCTCCATCCACTGCACGGCGAAGGTCTGGGCGCCGTCGTTGACCAGGGTCATCAGGTGGCGGCCGAGGGAGCAGGCGCGCTCGGCGCGCATCGGGTTGCGCTTGTAGGCCATGGCGCTCGACCCGATCTGCTCGGTCTCGATCGGCTCCTCGATCTCCTTGAGATGCTGGAGCAGGCGCAGGTCGGTACCGATGCGGTGCACGGTGGCGCCGAGCCCGGCGAGGGCCTGGAGCACTTCGAGATCGACCTTGCGGGTGTAGGTCTGGCCGGTGACCAGGAACGCCGAGGGGAAGCCGAAGGCGGCGGTGACCCGGCGGTCGAGCTCCTCGACCTTGGCGTGGTCGCCGTGGAACAGGGTGAGGAAGCTGGCCTGGGTGCCGGTGGTGCCCTTCACGCCGCGGAAGCGCAGGTCGGTCCGGGCCCGTTCCAGGTTGCGCAGGTCCATGGCCAGGTCCTGCAGCCACAGGCAGGCGCGCTTGCCCACGGTGGTGAGCTGGGCGGCCTGGAAGTGGGTGAAACCGAGGGTCGGCTGGGTCTTCCACCGGCGGGCGAAGCGGGCCAGGCGGTCGACCACCCGGGCGCAGGCCAGGGCGAGCATGTCGAGCCCTTCCCGCATCAGGATCAGGTCGGTGTTGTCGGTGACGTAGCAGCTCGTCGCGCCGAGGTGGATGATCGGCGCCGCCGACGGGGCGGCGACCCCGAAGGTGTGGACGTGGGCCATCACGTCGTGCCGGCGGCGCTTCTCCTCGGCCTGGGCGACCGCGTAGTCGATGTCGTCGAGGTGGGCCGCCATCTCGTCGAGCTGGCCCTGGGTGATGGCCAGGCCGAGGTCCTTCTCGTGCCGCGCGAGTTCCAGCCACAGCCGGCGCCATTGCCCGAACTTGCGGTCGTCGCCCCACAGCTGCTGCATCGCCTTCGACGCGTAGCGGGAGCACAGGGGGGAGTCGTAGCGGGAGGTGTCGCGGGCCATGGGGCGGGGGATGGTCCGGGGAGCCCGGGACGGGCAAGGATCCGCGCCCATGGGGCGATCCGGACCCATCAGAGGCCGTGCCACCCGCCACGGCGCCGGATCCCGGGCGGGGACTGGCCCCGGGCCGGGGGTGCGGGATGCTGATGCCATGCGCCGCACCGCCTCCGCCCTGCTCCTCGCCCTCGCCGCCGCCCTGCCCGGCGCCGACACGCCGCTCGTCATCCCCTCGGGGGGCTCGCTCATCGCGGTGGTGGAGCCCGGGGCCGGCGCGGTCGGGCTGTACTCCCAGGACCCGTCCGGGTCGATCCGCAAGGGCGGTGGGCTGATCCGGGCCGAGGTCGAGTTCTTCGAGCGGCTGATCTACGCGGAACGGGGCGGCTCGCCCTATTCCTGGCTGCGGATGGGCAGCCCCAACAACAGCCCGACCAGCGAGATGCTGGTCGAGCAATTGACCAAGAGCCTGCAGACGGCCCTGGTCAAGCTGCCCAAGGACCCGGCGAAGCCGATGGCCGTGCGCATCCGCGAGGCGGAGAACGCCTTCTGGTCCCAGGACCATGCCTATGACGGCAAGATGGTCGGCGCCATCTCCGACAAGTACCTGATGATCGGCATCCCGAGCAAGCGGGCCCTGATGCTGTACGATACCGCCAACGAGGACCTCCGCTTCACCGCGATGCGCGCCCTCGGGCCGGAACTGTACATCTCCTCCGCCTTCGGCGCCTCCAAGCCCCAGCCCCAGGAGGTCATCGAGGCGGGGCTCAAGGGCCTGCGCACCCGCATCACCGACGCGAAAGCCCTGAGGGAGGCCGAGGACAGCGCCCGCACCCAGCTCGAGACCCTGGCCCTCGGACCCGGGGTCGGCGACCCCAACCAGCCGGCCGCCGCCCTGCCGCCCATCGACCTGTGGATCGGCGCCGGCCCCCGGGGGACCTTCCTGGTCGTCGAGACCACCGGCCCCCGGGCGATGCTCTTCCAGTACGATGGCGCCGCCCTGAACCTGCGCGCCGTCCGCAACCTGGCCCTCGACCTGGCGGCGAACGACATCGCCGGCGAGGCGATCAAATCCCGTCCCGGCGAAAACCAGCTGCTCGATGCCGTGCTCGCCGACCAGGGCCGGCTCCAGCTCGCCCAGCGCCACCGGATCATCGATCTCGGCGGCGAGACCAACCGGGAGAAGCTCCGCGAGGCCCTGCGCGGCCAGCTCGCCGGTCTGGTGGCGACGCGCAGCGCCGGCGGCCAGGTGACCTCCCTGGATGCCGCCATCAACCTGTCCGAGGGCAAGATCATCGCGACCCTCGTCCTGCCCCAGCAGCGGCGGATCATCGGCCTGGACTTCACCGGCGGCAACCAGCTCGACCTCGCCTCGATCCGCAACTACTCCGTGGACCTCGGCGTCGCGATCCTGAGCCGGATGATCAACGAGCGTCTCCAGGCCCAGGATGCCTACGGCGCCGCCGGCAAGCAGGCCAGCACCGGCCAGCCGACGATCGCGAAGCGCAACCTGGAGCTGGCCCTCGGCCTGGATCCGTTCCTGCACGAGCGGGCGGCCAGGGACCAGGCGTTCTCCAAGGTCCGCGGCGAGGCCTGGTGGCAGCCGCTCATCGATGAGACCGCCGCCAAGGCCGCCGCTCTTGATGCGGCGCTCAAGGACCGGACCAAGCCCGGCAAGTGAACGCCGGTACGGCCATGTCGCCGGCGCCGCCGGATGCCGCCCAGGTCGGCGCCGACACGGTGCGCTGGGAGCGCCTGCGCGCCCTGGGCACCGGTCCGTTCGGCAGCACCGGAACCATCGCCCTGGTCGCGGCGGTATCGCACTTCCACGCCGCCCCGCTGGCCAAGTCCCTCCTCGCCAGCCTGCCGAACGCGGGATTCCTGCTCGCCCCCTTCCTGATGGCCCTGGCGGCCGGCCGGTCGGTGCCGGCGCGGTGGTGGGCGGGACTGCTCCTGGTTGCCGCCGCCGGTCTCGGCCTGGCGGCCTGCGGGAGCCTCGACCTGCTCATCATCGGCTACGGGCTGGCGGGGATGGTGGTGGCCGCGGCGGCTCCCCTCGGCACCGCCCTGTGGCGGCTGAATCTGCCCCAGGGCCGCCGCGGCCGGGAATTCGCCGGCGTGGTCCAGCGCGAGGTGGTCGCCGGGCTGACGGTGACGGGACTGGCGGCCCTGTGGATGGGCGATGATGCCGGGCGGCATCCCCTCGTCCTCATCGCCCTTGCCGTGCTCCTGTCCTGGTCGGCGTGGTGCCTGACCAGGATCCCGGCCAGGCCGCTGCCGGCCCGCCGGCAACAGGGGAATCCGCTCGCGGTCCTCGCCTGGCTGTGGCGGGATCCGACCTTCGGGATGGTCTGCCTGTCGTGGTCGGTGATGGGCTTCGCCAGCTTCCTGGCCATGCCGCTGCGCGCGGAATATCTCGGCAATCCCGTGCATGGGCTCGCCTATCGCCCGGATGTCATCCTGGTCCTGCTCATCGTCGTGCCCCAGGTGGCGCGCCTGGTGGCCCTGCCCCTGTGGGGCCGTTTGTTCGACCGGGTGCCGTTCCTGCGCCTGCGGGCGGGGATCAACCTGGTCGCCGGTGCAGGGATCGCGCTGTTCTTCCTGCCCTGGCTGCCGGCCCAGATCGCCGGGTCGGTGCTGACCGGATGCGCCTTCGCCGGGGGGGACATCGCCTGGAGCCTGTGGACCACGACCATGGCGCCGCCCGGCCGGGCCGAGGAATACTCCTCGGCGCATGTGTTCCTGACCGGGGTGCGCGGGATCATCGCGCCGCTCCTCGCCTTCCCGCTGGCGGGGATGTGGGGGCCGCACGCGGTGGCCTGGGTTGCGGTCGGCCTGATGCTCGCCGCCACCGGCCTGATCGTCGCCTGCGAGCGCGGTCCCGGAAAGGCTCCCGCATGAAGGCGCTGGTGATCGAGGACTACCCGCCGCTGCGCCAAGCCATGGTGACGGCCCTGGTCCAGGAGGGGTTCGCGGTCGACGCCACCGGTGACGGCGAAGAGGGCGCGTGGTACGCCGGGGCCGGGCGCTACGATGTGATCCTCCTCGATCTCCAGCTTCCGGGCCTGCCGGGGCTGGAGGTCCTGCGCCGCCTGCGTGCGGGCGGCGATGCCACCCATGTGCTGGTGGTCACCGCCCGGGACCGGATCGAGGAACGCTGCGCCGGGCTCGATGCCGGGGCCGACGACTACCTGGTGAAACCGTTCGCCATCCCCGAGCTGCTGTCCCGGGTCCGCGCCCTGCTCCGCCGGTCCTACCGGCGCAAGGATCCGGTGATCCGCGTCGCCGACCTCGAGATCGACACCGTGCACAAGACGGTGCGCCGGGCCGGCGAGGCGGTGGAGCTGACGCCCCGGGAATGGAGCCTGCTCGAGCTGCTCGCCCTGCGGGCCGGGGAACCGGTCAGCCGGAACGACATCCGCGACCGCATCTACGACTTCCGCAGCGAGGCCGACAGCAACGTCATCGAGGTCTATATCGGGTACCTCCGCCGGAAGCTCGAGCGTCCGGGCGCCCCCCGGGTGCTGCACACCAAGCGGGGCCATGGCTACATCCTCGGCGGTCCGCCGTGAGTTCCCTGCGCCTGCGCGCCACGCTCGCCGCGGCCGGGGTGGCCTCCCTGGCGATGGGCATGGGCGGAGCCGTGCTGTGCTGGCGGGTGGAGATCGAGGCGCGCAAGGACTTCGCCTCCAGCCTCGCCGTCCGCATCGAAGGGGTGTTGCGGTCCTGTGAATGGGAGGATGGAGAACTGGAGTTCCATGGCGGCCCCAGCGACCAGGTCATCGCCATCCGCGATGCCGAAGGCCGCCTGCTGCTGGGGGAGCCCTGGCTGCGCGCGCCCGCCACGGATGGCCGGATGGCCCTGGCCACCGCCCCGTCCGGGCTGCGGGTCGGGGTCGCCGCCCGCTCGGATCGCCCGGTCGGGCACCCCGGAGACGCCTCCCCGATGCTCGTGATCACGGTCGGGATGCCGACCGCTCCGCTCGACTCCCATGTCGCCACCCTGCGGTGGACGGTCATCCTGGTCTGCACCACCACCATCGCCCTGGTCGCCGGAGCCTTGACCGTGGTGCTTCGCCAGGTCCTGGCCGCGAGCGAAGGCTTGGCGGAGTCGGTGGCGCGCATCGATCCCCGGCGGCCCGAGACCCGGATCCCGGCGGACGGCCTGCCGGATGACCTGCGCCCGATCGGCCTGCGCGTGAATGAGCTGTGCGAACGCCTGGAGCGCGCCTATGGCCTGGCGACCACGGTCCACGCGGCCGCCGCGCATGAACTGCGGACGCCGCTGGCCGGGTTGCGGGCGACCCTCGAGGTGGAGATGGCGGCACCACGCGATGCCACCGGGACCCTGGCGATCTGCCATGGGATCGTGATGCGCATGCAGCAGCGGGTCGCCAACCTGCTCCTCGCCGCCCGGCTCGATTGCGGAGCCTTCTCGCCCCGCCGGGAAGAGGTCGATGTCCTCGGCCTCCTGCAGCGCCTGTGGGGCGAATGCGGCGGACAAGCCGCCAGCCGCGGCCTGACGGTGACCTGGGATCTGCCCTCCGAACTGATCGTCGAAGCGGACCCCGAGGCCCTGCGCATGATCCTGGCCAACCTTCTCGACAATGCGGTGGCGCACGGCGGACCCGGCACCCTGGTCATCGCCGGGCGCGAGCAGGATGGACGGATCCAGATCACCATCAGCAACCCGGCGGGCTCGACCCTGGCCGCGGATGTCGAGCGTCTCTTCTCCGCCGGGTGGCGGCGCGGATCCGGCGACGACCCGCGCCACGCCGGCCTCGGGATGACGATCTGCCGGGAACTCGCCGGCATCATGGATGGAACCGTGCTTGCCCAGGTGGCGGATGGCCGGTTCACCGTCGAGCTGACCCTGCCGGAACCGGGGAGCTTCAGCTACTGGTGAGAAGCGTGCGTCGGATGCACATGATTCGCGACAACGCCAGGGCTCTCACCGATCTCTCACCTTGGCCGCGTAGCGTCGGACCGCATGCGCACGCTGCTGCTCCTGCTGCCGGTCCTCGCGCTGTCCTGGGCCGAGGAATGGTACGCCGATGCCCGGGAGCTGTATTTCGGCATCCCCGTCTCGGTGCGCTTCGCCCCCGCGGATACGGTCCTGGCAGACCGGGTGTGGGCCGCCCTGGTGGCGATCGATGATGATTTCAACGACTATCGCGACAGTTCCGCGATCGGGGCGATCAACGCCGGCGGACCAGGGACCTATGTCCTCAATCCGTCCCTGACCGAAGCCTTCGACCTCGCGGACCGCATGCGGTCGGTGACCGGCGGCGCCTGCGAGATCACCGTCGGTCCGCTGCGCCGCCTGTGGCGGGGGGCCGAGAAGGCCCGGCGGTGGCCCACCTCGGCCAGCATCGCCGCGGCCCGGGCCGCGGTCGGTCCGGGCGTCTACGCCCGCTCCGGGGACCGGCTCACCGTCCTGCGCGCCGGCGTCGGATTCGACTTCGGGGGCGTATGCAAGGGCATCGCGGTGGACCGGGCGGTGGCGATCCTGCGCGCCGCCGGCCGGACCGCGGGTCTGGTCCAGGTCGGTGGCGAGACGGCCGCCTGGGGCATGGGGACCGCCGGCCGGACGCACCGCATCGGCATCCCCCATCCCGACGATCCCGATGATCCGGACCGCCTGGTCGCCCGGGTCCAGGATCCGGGAACCGGCCTGTCGGGCTCGACCAGCGGGAACTACCGCAATCCCATCACGGTCGAAGGCCGACCGCTCTACCATATCTTCGATCCGCGCTCGGGGCTGCCGGCGGACACCGGAATCCTCTCGTTTTCCGTGGTGTTCCCCGGGACCGGCCGCAACGGCGAGGCGGATTGCCTGACCAAGACCGGGATTCTCCTCGGCGAGGAGGGGCTGCGCCTGGTGGCGGCAGCCGGGGGCGAGGCCCTCCTCCTGCGCCGACGCCAGGACGGCGGGATCGACAGCGCCAGCACCCCCGGCTGGGCCCGGTTCGCCCTGCCGGCGCCCACCTCCGCCGGGACCGCCGCACCATGAGCATCAAGGTCGCCATCCGCCCTGGCTGCAACGGCATGGGCTCCTGCCAGCGTCTGGCCCCCGGGGTCTTCCGCATCGATGCGGCGAGCGGACGGGCCGAGGTGCTGGTCGAAGACGCGACCGCCGCCCGCGAGGCCGTGCTCGCCGCGGCGCGGGCATGCCCGTTCGTGGCGGTCGAGATCGACGGCGTGCCGGTCGACGAGCCGGTGGACAGCGCCGTGGTCGTCGCCTGCGAACGCCCCATCCCGGATGTGCTCGAACTCGTGCTTCGCCGTCCTGGATTCGCCTTCACCCCCGGCCAGTATGTGTTCCTCCGCCTGCGTGACGGCGAGGGCGAGTTCTTCCGCACCGACTCCGTGGTGGCCGTCCGGGATGGCCAGGTGACCCTGTGCATCCGCCTGGTCCCCAACGGCCGGGCCGGCAAGGTCCTGACCACCGTCCGGCCCGGCGCCGTCCTCGGGCTGAGCCGGGCCAAGGGCCTGTTCGCCCTGCAGAGCCCGGACCGTCCCAAGCTCTTCGTCACCGGCGGCACCGGCATCGCCCCGGTGGTCCCGATGTGCGCGGCCGCCCCCGCCGCCCGCAAGCTGGTCATCATCGGCGCCCGCACGCCCAAGGACCTGTTCTGGGCCGACCGCCTGCGCGCCATGCCCAACACCGAGGTGGTGGAGATCGTCCAGCAGGGCGACGCCGGATGGACCGGACCGGTCGGGCTGGTCACCGCGCCGCTGGAGAGCCTGGACCCCGCAGCCTGGCCCGAGGTCTACACCTGCGGCAGCCCGGGCATGGTCGAGGCGGTGCGCCGCACCCTGGTCGCCCGCGGCACCCCCGCCGACGCCATCCATGCCGACAGCTTCGTGGCCGCGAACAATGCGGGCCAGTCGAAGGCCGCGCTGCCAGCCGTGCATCCGACGCCCGGACGCGACTGGGCCGGACTGCTCCGTCGGTTGCACTACATCGTCTCAGCCCCGCTGGCGGCCCTGTTCCTGTTCTATGCCTTGACCGGATTCATCGCCAACCGGTCGGACTGGTTCCATGACGGTGATACCGCCCAGGCGGAGGCCACGCTCCCCGCCACCGCCGGCCTCGACCGGGACCATCTGGTGCCGGTGCTGGAGGCATTGCTGCCCCAACGGGGCGATCTGACGGACTTCATTCCCGAGGCGAATCCACGGGCGGTGTTCACGACCGCCGCAGGCCGCCGATGGGAGGTCCGGGTGGACGCCGCGACCAGGCAGGTGCGCATGACCGAACATGGCGTCGTTCCCCCGGGCATCCCGTGGACCGCGGCCGGGCTGGCAGGCCATTTCGCCCAGGGCCACGGCGGAGATGCCGACCTGGAGGGCGCCAGCGTCGAGGACGGGACCATCGAACTGGAACTGGCCTCCGTCTGGGGCACCCACCATGTCACCGCCACGGAACAGGACCGCTCCTGGACCATGGCCAGCGTGCAGCCGCCCCTGGTGGTGTCCCTGGTCGACCTGCACCGGGGCAAGCATGCCGGCGCCTGGCAGCGGATGGCCGTCGACGCCACCGCCCTGGTCCTCGCCTTCGTCACCTTGAGCGGCGCCACCATGGCGCTCCTCGCCGCCGCCCCCCGCCGTCGCCGCCAGGCGGCGCTCCTGCTCGCCGCCTCGGTGGCGCTCCTCCTGTTCCTCCTCCTCGCGAGATGACCATGTCCCGGATCCCCCTGCTCCTCGCCGCCGCCAGCCTGATCGCCGCCGCGGAACCGACCATCACCATCGATCTCGCGCTCAAGGCGGGATCCGGGGACAAACCGATGGTGGTCGCGTGGGTCGAGCGGACCGATGGGACCTTTGTGCGGACGCTGCACATGTTCAGCCGCGACCGCAAGTACTTCAAGGACATGACGACCTGGTCGGCCGCCCGGGCGGGACAGGAGACGGATGCGGCGGTCGATGCGGTGTCGGGCGCGACGGTCTCCTGGGCATCGCATCAGAAGATCACCGTGCCGGCCACCGGACTCCTGGGCGGCGACATGGTCCTGCGCATCGAACAGCGCAAGGACAAAGGTGGGCACTACAAGAAGGACAAGTATCCGATCGCCGCCGACTGGCGGGGGGTCCTGATCAGCGACCGCGGCTACATCGCCTCTGCCACGGTCTCGGTCGGCCGCTGATCATGCTGCGGACCCTCGCCGTCATCCTGCTCGCCGGAGGTCTGCTGGCCGCGGAGCCGCTGACGCCCCACCTCTTCACCGTCGACGCCGGTAAGGACTTCGCCTTCACCCCGCGCTTCTCCGGTCCGGGCCTGACCTTTGGGGTCGGATCCCTGCCTGATGGACTCACCTTCGATCCCGCCACCGGGACGGTCCGGGGTAGGCCGGGGATCCCCGGGACCTACGTTATCGCCATCACCGCCAGCAACCGGGGCGGAACGGCGACCTCCCGTATCCGCCTGAGCGTCTCCGGGCGGGCGGATCGGGACACCGCACCTGCGCCGGATGCGGCTCCGGATGCGGCTCCGGTCGCCGCCGCCGTGCCCCCTCCGCCGCCTCCGCCGGCGGCGCCCGTGGGCGGTGAGGACGAGGAGGAGGATGTGGAGGACCCCATGCTCGCCAGCGGCTCCGCCCTGGCGCCGTGGACCGACAACCAGCGACGGGTCATCCGCAACTGGTTCCTGCCGGGGGCCGCGAGCCTGCCGGCGGGGGACTTCTACTACCGGATCAGCCATGTCGGCCGCGAGGACCTCGCCGAGTCGCCGCGCACGAACCTGGTGGGCCTGGACGACGATGTGAAGATCGGCTTCATGCTCGGCTGGTCCCCGGTCCGCTCGCTCACCGCGACCCTCCAGCGGGTGAACGGCCGCGACCTCGATGTGCCGACCGTGGATGGCGAGGCGGTGCAGTACGACACCTGGGAAGTGCTCCTGCAATGGCAGGTGCTCGACCAGCGCGGAGTGCGCGGCATGTGGTCCGGTCCCTGTGATCTTTCCGTGGTGGCGGGAACGAGCTGGATGCTCCGCAACCACGGCGCCGGCGATACCTCGGTGGATGTGGGCGTGGTCGCGGAACGGGACCTGTTCGACGACCGTCTCCGCCTGGGCGTCGGCCTGTGGCGGGCCGGCCTGTCCGCCTACGACGCCGCGGTCGGCGGCACCGGTGGTCCCGACAAGAAGTTCCCCGACGAGATCGGCGCCGCCGAGGACAGCGGGACCACGGCCCTCGGCCTGACCGCCCGGTTCGCCCTCGGCCAGCACTGGTACCTGCTCGCCGAATCCGCGATCCCGGTCGGCGGCTGGAAGACCGATGAGGGCCCGTCCCTGGCGACCGGGATCGCCTATGACACCAACACCCATGAATTCGCCATCCTGCTCAGCAACACCGCCAACACCGCCTTCAACGGCGTGCTGACCGGCGGCGCCAAGGAGATGGCCCTGCCGTTCTTCGCCTTCTCGATCACCGCCTACCTGTGAGATCCCCCATGCGTCTGGTCCTGATGGCCGCCCTGGCCGCCGTGATGATGCCGGTCGCGGCGGTGGAAAGCGTGGTGGTCGGATTCACCCCCACGGATCCCACGCCGGCGGGCAACCGGTGGCCGAAGCATATCGTGGCCGTGTGGACCGAGACGAGTGGCGGGGTCTTCGTCAAGACGCTGGGGACCTGGACCGGGACTGCATACAGGACGTCCCTGAGCCAGTGGACGCTCAAGAACGGAGGCACGACCACCGACGCGAGCATGGGCGCGACGATCAATCAGGCCGTCGCCAGCCAGACCAGCCCATGGCTGATGGGCTCGAAGGGTTCCCCGAGCACCCCGGTCGCGGACGGCGATTACCGGATCTGGATCGAGACCGCCGACAATGATCCGACGACCGCGGGCACCGGGAACGGCACCAATGTCATCCGGCTGTCGATGCCCTTCGCCAAGGATGGCGTGGCGCGGGTGGTTCCCGTCACTGATCCGGCCGGGAAATACCAGGTCGTCAGCTACACCTACACCGGCCGCCTGCCCTCGATCGCCAATCCGGCGTTGAACATCACCGCCGGCGCCGGCACCACCTTCACCGCCACCAGCAATGCGGCCGCATCCCCGAGCGGGTACCAGTGGCGACGGGGCACCGTGGCCATTTCCGGTGCCATCGCCTCAACCTACACCATCTCCTCGTCCGTGGTCGGGGATGCCGGCAGCTACGACTGCATCCTGACCTACCCCAACGCCTACGGGCTCGGCGCCAGCCCGACGATGACGTCGAATGCCCTGACGCTCACCGTCACGGCGCCGGTCCTCGTCCCGGTGACCTCGGTGGCGCTGGCCCCCACCTCCACGATCGTCAACCCCGGCACCGGGGTCGCCCTGGCATTGACCCCGTCGCCGGCGAACTGCACCAGCCCCTCCTACGCGTGGTACCGCAACACCGCCAACACCACCGCCGGCGCGTCCCTGCTCACGGGCGAGATCGCCGTATCGCTGTCGGCGCCCACCGCCAGCGCCGGGTCGCTCTATTATTTTGGTGTGGTCAGCGCCGGTGGCGGCACCGCGACCTCGGCCATCGCCCTGGTGACGGTGCGGCCCGCCCCGGTGATCAGCGCCGAGCCGGTGTCGGCCACGGTGGCCGCCGGCGGGGCGGTATCGTTCTCGGTCACCGCGGGATCTCCCGGGTTCACCCCGCTCACCTACCGCTGGCAGTCCTCGACCGGCGGGGTGTGGAGCGATGTCGCAAGCGGTGGCACCGGCACGACCCTGACGCCCTCGCCCCTGGTCCATGGCACGGGCTACCGCTGCGTGGTCATCAATGCCAACGGCGCCGGCGTCGCCGCCACCTCGGCGGTGGCGGCCCTGGCCGTGGTGGACGCCCCGACCATCGCCTCGGACATCGCGCCGCTCGATCCGACCCTGGTCTCCGGCGCTGCGGCGTCCTTCACCGTCAGCGCCAGCATCCCGGCCGATCCGCCGGGGTTGCTGGCATACCGGTGGCAGCAGCGCGCGTCCTCGGGCGGCATCTTCGCGGACATGCCCGGCGAAACCGCCGCCAGTGTGACGGTTCCCGTCCCCACCGACGGACAGCAGGTCCGCTGCGTGCTGACCAACACCGTCTCCGGGGCGGTGGCGACGTCGATCAGCGGCGTCAGCACCATGA
>CAMCAC010000074.1 GCA_945872305.1 Candidatus Kuenenia stuttgartensis
GGGCCTATCCCCTGGTCATCAAGGGGCTGGTCATCAATAGTGAGAACGTCACCGCCCGGGACGGCATCAACCAACTCACCGCGGTGGTTGAATTGGCCGCCCTCGAATACCAGCGCACGGTCGCCGCCAGTCCCGGCACGGGCGGCGCCGGCGCGGGCATGCCCGGAGCCGCCGCTGTCGCTCCGGTCCGTTCCGGCGGAGCCCGGCCATGAGGTTTCCTGCCGGTCCCCTGGTCACCCTGGTGGCCGCGGTCGTGCTCGTGGCGGTCATCCTCTGGTTGCTGCTCAGCCCCATCGCCAGCAATCGGCCCGGCGTGGCCCGGGTCCAGCGGCCGCCACTCACCACCGTCACCGCGGTGGATCCGCGCATCGGTACCTTCGACCAGTATTACCTCAACAACGACGCGAATCCGTTTGTGCCGAGGCAGGCCCGCCTCGAAGAGCTGCGCCGCAAGCAGGAGATCCGCCAAGGCCCCGCCAAGCCCGGCCCCAAGCCGCAGCCCCCGACGCCCCAACCCCCCGCCAAGAAGCCGCTTCCCCGGCTCCCGGACGGTCGGGCGCTGATGCCCACCGTGGCGGGCATCCTGCGGGGATCCGACGGCGGACTGGTCACCCTGCGCTTCCCGGAGGCGGCCCAGGCCCTGGGCATCCCGGCGGAGGTCGAGGCCCGGCCCGGCGACAGCCTGGGGAACTGGACCCTGGTCCGCATCACCCCCGGTGGGCTTGTTGAGCTGCGCGGTCCCGACGAGCAGACCGTGCTCCTGCCGCCACCGGCACCGAATCCCGAGGACAGCAGCGGCGAGCGGTTCCCGGATCCCGGCGTGATCAGTGGCCGCAGCACGACCTCGGGGGCGCGGCCCCCGGGTCGACCGGCCACCCGGCCGGCGCAGCCGGTGCCCCCGACGCTGCCGGGCCGCTGAGCACGCCGGCCCTCAGGGGCCCTCGGTCGGATCTGCCCGTCCTCGCCGGCGTTGCCCTGCGTTCGCGGTAGCGCTGCGACCGCTCCGCTCCGGGCGCCTTGGCGCCATCCGACGGTGCCAGGCAGCTCCTCGGTCTGGGTTTCTGCTCAACTCCTCAGGGGCCGTGGCAGGTCCGGAACGGCTTGCCGCTGCCGCAGGGGCAGGGGTCGTTGGCCTTGGGCCGGCCAGCGGGTGTCTCGTCCGGGGTGGCGCCCCGGGGGGCGAAGCCGCCCGCTTCGAGACCCGCGGCGGGGCCGTCGACCGGGGCCGGCTCCGCCTGGAGCTCCAGGCGCAGGTAGACCCGGGCGACGTCCTGGCGGATCAGCGCGTTCATCTGCTCGAAGAGGCGGAAGCCCTCCTCCTTGAAGCGCATCCGGGGATCCTTCTGGGCGTAGGATTCCAGGCCGATGGCGTGGCGCAGGTGGTCCATCGCGTACAGGTGGTCCTTCCACCGGCGGTCGATGGTGTCGAGGAGGACGAAGCGCTGGATCTGGTCGTGCACCGGGCCGAAGGACTCCTTGCGGGCGGCCAGGGCCTTCTCGACCTGGGGGACCAGGACCGCGACCACCGCGTCGCCGCCTTCCTTCACCGGCACCGCCGTCTCCGGCGGCAGGTTCAGGCCGAACTCCTCGCCCAGGCGGGTGCGGATGCGTGCCTCAAGTTCGGCGCCGCGGGTGCCATCTTCGGCGCTGCGCTGGACGAGATCGTCGAGCGCGCCGCGGTACAGGCCGACCAGGGTGGTATCCAGGTCGCGGCCTTCGAGCACGCCCTGGCGGGTGCGGTAGATGAGCAGGCGCTGGGTGTTCGCCACCTGGTCGTATTCCAGGAGGTTCTTGCGGATGCCGTAGTGGTATTCCTCGACCCGCTTCTGGGCCTTCTCCACCGAGCGGCTGACCATCGGCGACTCGATCGGGATGCCGTCCTTGAGGCCGAGCCGGCGCATCAGGTTGGCCATCGCCGGACCGGCGAAGCGCTTCATCAGGTCGTCGTCGAGGGACAGGTAGAAGCGCGACGAGCCCGGGTCGCCCTGGCGGCCGGAGCGGCCGCGCAGCTGGTTGTCGATGCGCCGGCTGTCGTGGCGTTCGGTGCCGACGATGCGCAGGCCGCCGAGCACGCGCACGTCCAGGCGCGGGCCGATCTGCGACGGCAGGGGCATCGGCGGCAGGCCGTCGGACTTGCGCTTGGCGTTGAGCGCCTTGAGCCGGGCCTCGGTGGTGGTGGCCTTGGCGAGCGCCGCGGCGTCGAGCACCCGGCGGGCCCAGCATTCGACCACGGCCTCGTCCAGGCTCGCGTCGCCGGCCTGCATCTTCTTGGGCGCCAGTTCGTGGCGGCCCCAGTGGGCCAGGGCCTCGGCGAAGGGGATCTCGCCGAGGACGATGTCGGTGCCGCGGCCGGCCATGTTGGTCGCGATGGTCACCGCCCCGAAGCGGCCGGCCTTGGCGACGATCTCCGCCTCGCGGGCGTGCTGGCGGGCGTTGAGCACCTCATGCGGGACGCCGCGGCGGGTGAACACCTCGGACAGGCGCTCGCTGACCGCCACCGAGATGGTGCCGACCAGCACCGGCTGGCCGAAGGCGTGCAGGGTGGCGATCTCCTCGACCAGGGCCTCGAACTTCTCCTTCTCGCTGCCGAAGATCAGGTCCGCCAGGTCGGCGCGGATGACCGGCCGGTTGGGCGGAACGGCGACCACGTCGAGCTTGTAGATCGCGTTGAACTCGCTCGCCTCGGTCATCGCCGTGCCGGTCATGCCGGCCAGCTTCTTGTACAGGCGGAAGAAGTTTTGCAGGGTGATCGTCGCGTAGGTCTGGTTCTCCTCCTGGACCGGCACCTGCTCCTTCGCCTCGATCGCCTGGTGCAGGCCGTCGCTCCACCGGCGGCCTTCCATGGTCCGGCCGGTGTGCTCGTCGATGATCTTCACCTGCCCGCCGACCACCAGGTACTCCTTGTCCTTGTGGTAGAGCTGGTGCGCCTTCATCGCGTTGTCGAGGAAGTGCGGCAGGTGCATGTGCTCGGGGTCGTACAGGTTGGACACCCCGAAGAGCTCCGCCGCGCGGTCCATGCCCGCCTCGGTCAGGGTCACGTGGCGGTCCTTGATGTCGATCTCGAAGTGTTCCTTCACCACGAGCTGCCGGGCGACCTCGTCCGCCTTGTCGTAGAACGCCTTGCGGTTGGTCGCCGGGCCGCTGATGATCAGCGGGGTGCGCGCCTCGTCGATGAGCACCGAGTCGACCTCGTCGACGATGGCCATCTCGCGGCGGGTCTGGACCTGCTCGTCCACCGACTTGGCCAGGTTGTCGCGCAGGTAGTCGAAGCCGAATTCGTTGTTGGTGCCGTAGACCACGTGCCCGGCGTAGATCTCCTTGCGCACCCACGGCGGCATCTGCGACTGGATGGCGCCCACGGTCAGGCCGAGGAAACGGAAGGTCGGCGCGTTCCACGCCGCGTCGCGGGCCGCCAGGTAGTCGTTCACCGTGATCACGTGCACCGCCACGCCGGCGATGGCGTTGGCGAACGCGCACAGGGACGCGACCAGGGTCTTGCCCTCGCCGGTGCGCATCTCGGCGATCTTGCCCTGGTGCAGCACCAGCGCGCCGAGGATCTGCACGTCGTGGGCGCGCATGCGGTACGGCGGGCGCGACTCCGGGTACAGGGTGCGGATGCGCCGGTAGGCCGCGGCGGGCAGGTCGATGGCCCAGGGACCGCCGCGGGTCGGATCGTCGGCGGGCTTGGCGGCCTCCTCGGCGAGGCGGGCACGGGCCGCCTGGACCGCGGACAGGGCATCGGCCCAGTCCGCATCCGGCAGGGCCTTGTCGCCGGCAATGGCGTTCCACATGCCGATGCGCCGGTCCGCGGTCTCCCGGGCCAGGGCCAGGGCCTCGATCATCACCGCGTCGGGTCCGGCGCCCTTGGCCTTGTCGCGCAGGGCATCGGCCCGGGCGCGCAGGGCGGTGTCGTCCTCGCCCTGGAGGGCCGCTTCGAGGGCGCGGACTTTCTGGACCGTTGGCCACAGTCGGCGCACCATCGCATCGTTGGTGGTGCCGAGGAGGCGCTGGACGGTGGTGGTGATGACGTCGAGGACGGGCATGGCGGGGCGCAGGGTACGCCCGGGGCCGGATGTCCAACCCTCGACGCGGCACCGCTCAGCGCGGCGCCAGCAGCACCACCACCTGGGCGACGATGGCTTCCTTGCGGCCGACGGCGTCGACCTCCTCGTGGGAGCGCGCCTTGATGCCGACCGCGTCCGCGGGCAGGCCGGTCAAGGCCGCGACCCGGGCGCGGATCGCCGGTTTATGGGCGGCCAGCCGGGGGGCCTGGGCGATGATGTTGCAGTCGAGGTTGGCGAGCCGCCAGGTCGCCAGGGCCGGCAGGGCGAGGACGGTGGCCAGGAACCAGGCGGAATCCCGGCCCCGATGCGCCGGATCGCTGTCCGGGAAGTGCTCGCCCAGGTCGCCCGCCGCCACCGCGCCGAGCAGGGCGTCGCACAGGGCGTGCAGCACCACGTCGCCGTCGCTGTGGGCCACCACCCGGTACGGACAGGGCACGCGCACGCCGCCGAGCATGATTCCGGCCCCGGCGGCGGTATCCGTCTCCAGCCGGTGGATGTCGAAGCCGATCCCGACCCGCGGGATCACGCCGTCGTCTTGGCCAGGTAGTCCGCCGCGGACAGCAGGCCGGCCAGGGGGTCGGCGCCGGCGGGCTTCACCTTGACGAACCAGCCCGTGCCCAGGGGATCCTGGTTCACCGCCTCGGGATGGGCGGCGAGTTCGGGGTTCACCGCGACCACCTCGCCGTCCACCGGGCTGTAGTAGTCGTTCACCGACTTCACCGATTCGATCTCGGCGCAGGCCACGCCGCGGCGGAGCACGGCGCCGACCTTGGGCAGGCCGACATGGATGATCTCGCCCACTTCACCGGCCGCGAACACGGACAGGCCGATGGTGACGGTGCCGCCCTCGACGCGGGCCCATTCGTGGCTGGGAAGGTAGGATTCGCTCATGGCCGCGCAGCCTCCGCCGGGTGCCGGTCTGGCAAGGGGGGCGGGTGTGTCATGGGGTGTGTCAGGGCCAACTGGATGGCCCCCCCGGGGCGGGTTGTGCCGTCGCGGTTTCTGGGATACGGTTTCCCTGAAGTGGCCACCACGCACAACGGTCTCGACGAGGACTTCCGCTACGGGCAGCTGGCCATCGAGGGCCGGCTGATCTCACCGGACCAGTTCGACGCGGCCATGGACCGGGTGAAATCCACCCGCCGTCCGCTCGCCGAGATCCTGGCTGAAGATGGCGCCATAGACCGGCAGACCGCCGACCGCCTGACCAAGGCCCTGCGTCGCATCGTCCGTGACGAACGGGCGAAGTCCGAGGGCGGTCTGCACATGAAGAAGCAGATCGGCGGCTACAAGCTCCTGCGCCGCATCGGCGAAGGCGGCATGGGCGAGGTCTACCTCGCCGAGCAGCTGTCGATGCACCGCACGGTGGCGCTCAAGATCCTGCACCAGAAGTGGGCCGACGACGAGGAGTTCCGCAAGCGCTTCCTCCTCGAAGCGCGGGCGGTCGGCAAACTGTCCCACACCAACCTGATCCAGGTGTTCGATGTGGGCAAGTACCAGGGCCTGTACTATTTCTCAATGGAGTACATCGACGGCGTCACCGTCGAGGACCTGATCAAGCATGACGGCCCCATGGCCGTGGAGAAGGCCATCGACATCGCCATCCAGGTTGGCGAGGCGCTGACCTACCTGGCGGCCCACGACATCGTCCATCGCGACATCAAGCCGGCCAACATCATGGTCACCAAGGATGGCCAGGTGAAGCTCGGGGACTTCGGGTTCATCCAGTCCGCCTACGACAGCCAGCTCCTCCAGGAAGGCACCACGATCGGCACGCCGGACTACATCTCGCCGGAGCAGGCCCGGGGCGAGCGCAACCTGGATGTGCGCTCCGACATCTATTCCCTCGGCGCCAGCCTGCACCACATGCTCGCCGGCAAGACCATGTTCGCCGGCTCGTGCAGCCAGGTCATGCGCGCCCATCTGGAGGTCCGTCCGCCCCAGCTCGGCGAGTTGCGCGCGGACCTCCCGGTCCGGCTGGTGCGCATCGTCGAGAAGGCGGTCGCCAAGGAGCAGATCGACCGCCAGCAGAGTCCCGGCGAACTGGTCCGGGAACTGGAGATGCTCAAGATCGACGTGGGCACCGGCAGCGGCGCCCTGCCGGCGACCCGCAGCGGCATCCTGAATGTGATCAACGCCGAGAAGGAGCGCCTGGCCCAGACCGAGAAGCTGGTCCGCTCCCTCCAGGCCCAGCGCCTCGCCCTCGCCGTGGCCTGCGCTGCGGGCTGGGCCGCCGCGATCCTCCTCCTGATCCTCCATCTCGCCGGAGTGTGACCCCGCCCAAGGTCCGGCGCCCCGTCGCTGGACCCGGGTCGGAACGGACACGCTGGCGCCATGCCCGTCCGCGACCTGCTGGTGGTGCTGGGGGACCAGCTCGATGCCCGTTCCGCGGTACGCGACGGGGCCGATCCCGCCCTAGATGTGGTGTGGATGGCGGAGGCCGCCGGCGAGACGGACCATGTGCCGTCCCATAAGGCCCGCACCGCCCTGTTCCTCAGCGCCATGCGCCACCACGCCGCGGACCTGCGGGCCCAGGGCTGGCGGGTGGACTACCAGCGGCTCGATGATCCCGGCGCCCTGCCGACCCTGGGGGCGGCCCTGGTGGCGGCGGTGGCCCGGCTGCGGCCACGCCGGGTGGTGATGGTCGAGGCGGGGGAGTGGCGGGTGGCCCAGGACATCCGCGCCGCGGTGGGCGACACCCCGTTGGAAATCCGCACCGACCGCCACTTCCTGGTCACCCTGGCCGAGTTCGACGGCTGGATCGCCGACTACAAGCAGCCGCGCATGGAATGGTTCTACCGCTGGATGCGCCAGCGCACCGGCGTGCTCATGGACGACGACGGCCCGGTGGGCGGGCAGTGGAACTTCGACGCCGAGAACCGCGCCGGGTTCGGCAAGGCGGGCCCCGGCCCGGTGCCCGCGGCCCGGCGCTTCGCCCCGGATGCGATCACGCGCGAGGTGCTCGACCTCGTCGCCACACGCTTCCCGGACCATCCCGGTTCCCTGGACCGCTTCGACTGGCCGGTGACCACGGCGGAGGCCCAGGCGGCCCTCGACGATTTCATCCAGCACCGCCTGGCGGACTTCGGCCAGTGGCAGGACGCCCGCTGGGACGCGGAGCCGCTGCTTTGGCACAGCCGGATCTCGGCCGCGCTCAATCTGAAACTCCTCGATCCGCGCCAGGTGCTCGCCGCCGCCGAGGCGGCGTACCACGATGGCCGCGCGCCCCTCAACGCGGTCGAGGGCTTCATCCGCCAGATCCTCGGCTGGCGGGAATGGGTGCGCGGGATCTATTGGCGGCACATGCCGGAGTACCGGGAGCGCAACGCCCTGGGTGCGGACCAGCCCCTGCCGGGCTTCTACTGGACCGGCGATGCGCCCATGGCCTGCCTGGCCCGGGCGGTGCAGGACACCCTGGCCACCGGCTACGCGCACCACATCCAGCGGCTGATGGTGACCGGGCTCTACGCGCTGCTCCTGGGGGTGCGCCCGCGCGAGGTCCACGCCTGGTACCTGGGCATCTACGTGGATGCGGTGGAGTGGGTCGAGCTGCCGAACACCCTCGGCATGGCCCTGTACGCGGACGGCGGGGTGATGGCGAGCAAGCCCTACGCCGCGAGCGGCGCGTACCACGCCCGCATGGGCGATTCCTGCGCCCGCTGCCGCTTCGATCCGCAGCAGGCGGAGGGCGACCGGGCGTGTCCGTATACCACGCTCTACTGGGACTTCCTCGCCCGCCACGCGGACCGCCTGCGCCGCAATCCGCGCATGGCGAACCAGGTGCGCAACCTCGACCGCATCCCCGCGGACCGGCTGGCGCGGATCCGCGCCCGGGCGGCGGCGATCATCGCGAACGGGGGCCTGCCGCCGTGATCCAGGTGGTGTGGTTCAAGCGCGACCTGCGCAGCGACGACCACGCGCCCCTGGTCGCCGCGGTGGCCGCCGGCGGCCCGGTGCTGCCGTTGTACATCGCGGAGCCCTCGCTGTGGGCCGGCGAGGACGCGGACCCCCGCCACTGGACCTTCATCGCGGCCTGCCTGGCGGACCTGCGGGCGGATCTCGCCGCCCGGGGCGCGCCGCTGGTGGTGCGGGTGGGCGAGGTGGTGCCGCTGCTTGCGCGACTCCATCGCCAGCGCGGGATCGCCCGGCTGTGGTCCCACGAGGAGACCGGCAACCGGCTGACCTACGACCGGGATCTCGCGGTGGCGGCCTGGTGCCGGGAAGCCGGCGTGGCGTGGACCGAGATCCCCCAGCACGGCGTCATCCGCCGCCTGAAGACCCGGGCCGGTTGGGCCGCCCGCTGGGAGCGGCGCATGGGTGAACCGGTCCTGGCGGCGCCGGAACGGCTGACGCCGGTGCCGGACATTGATCCCGGCATGATCCCGACCCACCGGAACCTCGGTCTGGGTGCCGACACCGCGGACCTCGCCCAGCCCGGCGGCATGGCGGCGGGGTGCGCGCTGCTGGCGTCATTCCTCGCCGGCCGCGGGGACCGCTACCACCGGGAGATGTCGTCGCCGCTCACGGCGGAGACCTCCTGCTCCCGGCTCAGTGCGCACCTCGCGTTCGGCAGCCTGTCCCTGCGGGTGGTGGCCCAGACAGCCGCGGCCCCGCCGCCGGAGGACCGCCCGCTGCGCACCGCCCGCCGGGCGTTCCTCGCCCGCCTGCACTGGCACTGCCACTTCATGCAGAAACTCGAGGACGAACCGCGCATCGAGGTCGAGCCGGTGATGCGCTCCCTGGCGGGCCTGCGGGATCCGGTGCCGGATCCGGCGCGGCTCGCCGCCTGGGCCGACGGCCGCACCGGCTGGCCCCTGGTGGATGCCTGCCAACGCTGCCTGGAGCGCATCGGCTGGATCACCTTCCGCATGCGGGCGATGCTGGTGGCGGTGGCGGCCTACGACCTGTGGCTGCCCTGGCGGCCGGTGGGGCTGGTCCTGGCCCGGCGGTTCACCGACTACGAGCCGGGCATCCACTGGAGCCAGGTCCAGATGCAGAGCGGCGTGACCGGCATCAACACCCTGCGCATGTACAATCCGACCACCCAGGCCGAGGAGCAGGATCCGGAGGGCGTGTTCATCCGTCGCTGGCTGCCGGAGCTGGCCCGGGTGCCGACCACCCACATCCACGCCCCGTGGACCATGCCGCCGGACCTCCAGATCGCCGTCGATTGCGTGGTCGGCCGTGACTATCCCGCGCCCCTGGTGGATCACCTTGCCGCCGTGCGCGAGGCCCGGGCCCGGATTGCCGCCTTTCGCGACCGGGATGAGGTGCGCCAGGAGGCCCGCTTCGTCCTCATCCGCCATGGCAGCCGCAAACGCCAGCCGGACCGGCGGCGGAAGCCGCGCGGGTCAACCCGGGAACCCGGTCAGACCACGCTGTTCGACCTGGATACGACCGAGGACAGGACTGCCGAGCACCGCTCGGCCTGAGTGGGACCACCCCGGCTCAGGTCACCCGCCTGGGCGGGACGCCCATGCAACAAAGGATTCAGCAGCACCCCGGCGCGCAGCAGCCGCCGGCCTTGCGGGCGCTGATGTCCATGCTGGTGACGAAGTCCATCGGCGTGGTGCCTGCGGGCAGGGCCGATTGGATCTCGGCGTAGAGCGGATCGCCGCCGGCGACCAGGGTTTCGACATATGCAGGCTTCGGGATCAGGCGGATGCCGTCGAGCCCCGCCGTCGCCATCATCGCCCGCAGGTCGTCCACCAGGGCGGCGCCGGCGATGCAACCGACCCAGGCCTGGACCGCGTCGCGCACGCCGTCGGGGAGCGGACGGAGCAGGACCATGTCGCTCACCGCGACCCGGCCGCCTGGTTTCAGCACGCGGCCGATCTCGCGCCACACCTGCGGCTTGTCTGGGCTGAGATTGAGCACGCAGTTGGAGATGACCACATCCACGCTGGCGTCGGCCACCGGCAGATGCTCGATCTCGCCCAGTCGGAATTCGACATTGGCCAGGCCGGTGCGGGTGGTGTAGCCGGCGAAGCCGGCCCGGGCCTTGGTCAGCATGTCCGCGGTCATGTCGACGCCGATCACCCGGCCATTCGGACCGACCTTGGGCCCGGACAGGAAGGCGTCGAAGCCGGCGCCACTGCCCAGGTCGAGCACGGTTTCGCCGGGGCGCAGGGCGGCGATGGCCGCGGGATTGCCGCAGGACAGGCCGAGGTTGGCACCCTCGGGGAGGATCGCCGCGAGTTCCGCCTGGTTGTAGCCGATGGCCTCCGCCAGGGCGTCGGGGTCCGCCGCCGGGGCGCAGCATCCCTGGGTGGCAGGGCCGCAGCAGCCGGCGGCGTCGCGCCCGGCCTTGCCCGGGGCGCCGGCCCGGGCCATGGCGCCGTATTGTTCGCGGACGGTGGAGCGGATGTCGGTCTGGGTCATGATGGATTCCTGGTCAGTGGTGGAGCGAGGAGCAGGCGCCGCATCCGGCGCCGAGTGGAGTGCAGCCGGTGGGCTGGCCGCGACCATCGATTCCGACGGCGCAGCAGCGGTCGATGGCGTGGCGTAGCCGTTGGCGGCCCCGGCGCAGGCGCGCCTTGAGCGCCGGCAGCCCGATGCCCAGCCGCGTGGCGGCGGTGACGGGGGACTCGCCGTCGAGATCGACCAGGCGGATGGCGGCGGCTTCGTGCGCGGGCAGTGCGTCGACCAGCTGCCGCGCGAACGCGCCCAGGGCGGCAAGGCCATCCTGGTCTTCGGCCGGTCCCTCTACCGCGGCCGGCTCACCGACCGGGACCGTGGGGCGGGAACGCCGGTGATGGTCGATCAGCACGCTGCGGGCGATGCGCATCACCCACGGACCGAGGGCGCCGGCGGAGCGCAGGCCGCTGAGCCCGTTGCGCAGGCGGAGGAAGACCTCCTGGGCCAGATCGTCGACGGTGGCAGCGTCACCATCGAGCCGGTTGTGGAGGTAGCCGCGGACGGCGTCCTCCACCGCGGCCCAGGTCTGTTCGAGTTCCAGCGTGGTCATCGCATCTCCTCGCCGATTAGACGCGGGATCCGGCTGGCGGATACCGATTATTCTTTAGCTCGGCAGGCTTCCCGGCAGCCCGGCGACGAAGCGGCGGATCTCGTCGCGGACCCGGCGGTAGTGGCCCAGGGCCTCCTCGGGCGAGGCGGCGCCGATCTCCAGGTGTGGCGGATCGTCGAAGCCGACGTGGACCACCCGGGTCTTCCCGCCGGGGAAGACCGGGCAAGTCTCGTGGGCGTGGCCGCACACGGTGACCACGGTGTCGAGCTGCACGCCGGCGTCGATGACGCTCGTGAGGGTCTTCGAGGTCTGGTGGATGGTCGGATCGATGCCGACCTCGCGCATGACCTGGACCATCTTCGGGTTCAGGCCCTTGGCGATGGTGCCGGCGGAGAACGCCTCGTAGCGCTCGTACTGGAGGGCCCGGCACCAGGCCTCGGCCATGTGGCTGCGGCAGGAGTTGCCGGTGCAGAGGAAGAGGATGCGTTCGCGGGGCATGGGATCACCGGGCGGGGGTCGTGGGGGACGGATCGGGGTCGCACGCGGGGCAGGGGGCCGCGGCGGTCAGGGTGGCGGTGCTGTCCGGCCACCACCGGCGCTGCAGCCAGCGGGCGACCAGGACCAGGGCGATCAGGGCAGGGACCTCGGCCAGGGGCCCGATGGCGGCGGCCAGGGCGGCGCCGTGGGACATGCCGAAGGTCGCCAGGGCGACCGCGATGGCGAGTTCGAAATTGTTCCCCGCGGCGGTGAAGGCGAGGGTCGCGGACACCGGATAGCCGGCCCCGGCCCGCCGGGCCATCCACATCGACACCAGGAACATGATCAGGAAGTAGATGAGCATCGGCGCCACCACCCGCAGGGCGTCGGCGGGCGCCGCCAGGATGCGGTCGCCCTGGATGGCGAACATCACCACGATGGTGAAGAGCAGGGCGATCAGGGTCAGCGGGCTGATCATCGGGGTGAAGCGCTCGCGGTACCAGGCCTCTCCCTTGGCCCGGACCAGGGACAGCCGGGTCAGGGCCCCGGCGGCGAAGGGGATGCCCAGGTAGATGAGCACCGACACCGCGATGTCCGCCATGGTGACATCGATGCTCACCCCGGGCAGGCCGAGCCAGCCGGGCAGCACGAGGAGGAAGAACCACGCATAGACCGCGAAGAACAGGACCTGGAAGATGGCGTTGAACGCCACCAGCCCAGCGCCGTACTCCCGGTCACCGCCGGCGAGGTCGTTCCACACCAGGACCATGGCGATGCAGCGAGCCAGGCCGACCAGGATCAGCCCGTGCATCAGCTCCGGCCGGTCATGCAGGAACAGGATCGCCAGGGCGGTCATCAGCACCGGCCCCACCAGCCAGTTCTGGATCAGCGACAGCGCCAGCACCCGGGTGTCGGCGAAGACCCGGGGCAGCTCGCCGTAGCGCACCTTCGCCAGGGGCGGGTACATCATCAGGATCAGGCCGATCGCGATCGGGATCGAGGTGGTGCCCACCGACAGGCCGTTGATCCAGTCGCCGAAGCCCGGGGCGACCTGGCCGAGGGCCATGCCGCCACCCATGGCGAGAGCGATCCACAGGGTCAGCCAGCGGTCGAGGAAGGACAGGCGGGG
>CAMCAC010000075.1 GCA_945872305.1 Candidatus Kuenenia stuttgartensis
GTCGGCACATTCCTCGGCATCCTGATCTCCTATGTCTGCGTCGGTCCGTTCGCCCGGGCGATCACCCAGCGCATGGTCATCCAGTCCCAGTACATGAACTGCCTGCGCGCGGCGCTGTTCTCGTTCGCCCGCGGCGAGGCGCCGGTCACCTGCGTCGAGTTCGCCCGGCGCAACATCGAGCCGCTCAACCGGCCCAGCTTCCACGAGGTCGAGAAGGCGTTCAAGGACGCGAAGAAGCAGGGCTGAGGACCGGTCATGGCCGAGAACCAGCCGATCATCATCAAGAAGAAGAAGGCCGGCGGCCATGGAGCCCACGGTGGCGCCTGGAAGATCGCCTACGCCGACCTGGTGACCGCCATGATGGCGTTCTTCCTCGTGATGTGGATCATCGGCCTGGACGAGAAGACCAAGGTCGGCATCGCCGAGTACTTCAACAACCCCAGCTCCTACGGCATGAACAAGCCGTCGTCGCGGTTCGTCCTCCCCCTCGGCAAGCAGCCCCAGACCACCAAGGGCCAGCTCGACAAGAACGAGGAACCGGAGACGAACCTGCCCTACGACGACGCCAAGCGGGTCCTCGCCACCACCCGGGAGACCGTCCAGGCCGAGGGCTCCCTCGGCTCCCTGCGCGAGCAGGTGGTGGTCGCCATGGGCAAGGACGGCCTGCGCATCGAACTGGCGGACAGCGGCGGGGCCTCGTTCTTCACCGCCGACGGCCAGCTCCGTCCCGAGGGCCGCAAGGCGGTCGAGCGGGTGGCGCCCATCCTGATCAACACCAAGTCGAAGATCGATGTGCAGGGCCATGCCGAGGCCCGGCCGGGCCAGGCCGAGCTCCCCTGGCGGCAGGCCAGCGAGCGGGCCGGGGCGGTGGTCCGGGCCCTGACCGCCGCCGGATTCCCCAGCGACCGCATCCATAGCGTGGTCAGCTACGGGGCGACCCAGCTCCGTTCACCACAGAATCCCACCTCGCCGGCCAACCGGCGGGTCGTGATCCTCGTCCCGTTCAAGATCCAGTACGACCGCGAATCCGCCGCCGCACCAGCGGAGCAATAGCGATCCGCTCCACGCATGGATGCGCCCGGGGTGCACGCGTGCGGTGGCGCCGCGGGCGCCGGGCCCCAGGCTGCCGCCATGTCCCTGGTGGCACTTGATCTCGATGGCACCCTCCTCGACCACCACGGCCGCCTGCCGCCGGGCCACCACCATGCGGTGGCGGGCCTCCGCCGCCTGGGCATGCGGGTGGCGATCGTCACCGGCCGACCGCTGTTGACCGCGCGGGCCATCCATCGGGACCTTGGCCTCGACACGCCGATCTCGTGCTTCAACGGCGGGTGGACCGGCTGGATCGATGGCCGCTCCCTCTGGGCGGCCTGGCTGCCGGCGTCGACCGTGCGCGCCACGGTCGCGGCGGTGGCGGGCATCGAGGCCAGCGTCTGCGCCTATCCCGATGCGGACACCTGGATGATGGACCGCGTGGTCGACCACACCCGGGGCTGGGCCGAGCGCTACGGCTGCCGCATCCGCATCGATGCCGGCGCCTTCGCCGCCTGGGACCGGCCGACCCTGAAGCTCATGGTGCCCGCGGCGCCGGCGCTGATCCCCGGCCTCCTCCTGCGCCTGCGCGACCGCCTGGGCACCGGCTGCGAGATCGTCGCCAGCCAGGACGACCGCATCGAGATCATGCCCGCCGGCATCACCAAGGCCGTGGGGCTGGCCCGGCTCGCGGCCCACTACCGGGTCCCGCGCAGCGAGGTCTGGGCCGCCGGCGACGCCGACAACGACCTGGAGATGGTCCGTTGGGCGGGCCACGGATGCATCATGGGCGGTGCGACCCCCCGCCTGCGGGCGGTGGCCCGCCACCGGCTGCCCTCCGCCGGCGAACGGGGGCTGTGCGCCCTGCTGCCCCTGGTGGAGGCGCATGGAGCCGGCTGATCGCGGCACAGGCCGCCGGCCTGCCCCGCGGTTTCCGGCCTCGGCGTTCGTCTGGGTCGTGCTGTATACGACATGCTTCACCTGGATGACCGCAACCTGGCTCGCCACCGGCAGGGTGGGGTACCACTCCCGCGGTACGGGTGGTCAGATGACGATATCCCGCCATCGGGACCCCGGCTGGTACGCCACCTACACCCTCATCGTCGGCGGCGTCGCCCTCTACGGCTGGTTCCAGATCACGGCCATGGCGGCGACGTGGTGGATCGGACGCGGCGAACGGCACCAGCTCGGCCAGGACGGGGCCTGAATGGACGGCACCCAGCGCTATCCCTGGCCTGGCGGCCTGCGCCTGGCGGCGGATCTGCCGGCGTGGTTTCCCGGGCGCGATGCCGAGGTCGTCGACCTGGGCACGGGCACCGGCGTGGTCGCCCGGGCCGCCCTCGACCTGGGGGCCGCCCGGGTCTGGGCCCTGGATGCGGAGCCGGCGGTCGGTTTCGCCGATCCCCGCCTGACCGTGATCGTCCACCGCTGGGGCGAACCGGTGCCGGTCCGGGCCGCCCTCGTCCTGGGCGGGGATGTGACCTACCGGCCTGAGCGCTTCCCCGCCCTGCTCGCCACCATCCACGATCTGCTCACCCCGGATGGGACCGCCTGGCTGGCGGATCCCCGGGGCCGGATCGAGGACGACCTGCCGGCCTTGGCCGCAGCGGCGGGGCTGGATCTGGCCACCGACCAGCGGCCGGGGCCGTACACCCGGATCCGGCTGCGCCGGAGGCCCTGACCGGCACGGGGGGTGCGTCCCCCTCCGATCATGGCTCCTCCGCGCTCCTCGATGTCGCGTCCCGCGACGATGATCGTCGCCATCCTCGGCCTGACCGTGGCCGGCTGCGACAGCCGGCCCGGGACGCCCCCTCCCCCCGGCAAGGCGGGCGTGGTGGCCCAGGCCCCGGTGCGGACCACCACCATCGCCGCGGTGGCGGAGCGCGACGGGGCGACGCTCGTCGAACTGCCCCTGGGCGCCGACGACCATGTGACAGCCGGACAGTTCTTCCGCATCCGCGCCGGCGACCGCATCAAGGGCCTCGTCCAGATCGTGGAGGGCGCCGGACCGCACCGGTCCATGGCCCGGGTCGTGGCGGTGACCGACCGTCAGGACCCGCTCGCTCCGGGCGATGCGGCGATCGAAGTGCGGGATCTGGGCGAACTCACCGACCCTGGCCGGGTGACCGCCGGCATCGCGCGGGAGACCGCCGCCGACCAGGCCACGGCCAACCGGGACGAGGCGGCTTTCACCAATCTGCGCCGCCAATACGACCAGGAACTGGCGGCGCTGCGCACGGAACACCAACGCAGTCTCGACGCCCTGCGCACCGCCACGGCCGATGAACGCGCCGAGGCCGCCCGGGTCCAGGCCGCCACCATCGACCGCCTGGTGCTGGAACATCAGGCGGCCGTGGTCGCCGCCCGGGAGGACCAGCGCCGGACGACGGAGGCCGGGTGGGCCGAAGAACGGACACGGCTCCTCGCCGAGAGCGCCGAGCGCCGGAGCGAGGCCGAACGCCTGCGCGCCCAGGTCGACGGCCTTGCCCGCCAGTCCCAGGAATTCGCCATCCGCCTCGCCGAGGCCCAACGCGCCGGGGAATCGGTCAAGGCGGTGGCCGCCGCCCAGGTCCGCGCCGAGACCGAGACCCGCCAGGTGCTCGCCGCCCGGCTCCAGGTCCTCCAGGCCCAGCTCGCCGGCCGCAGCGCCACCATCGCCCCGGTGCTGGTCACCGATCCGCGGCGCAGCGAACCGGTGCTGGTCCAGCTCGAGCGCAGCGAGCGCGAGCGTCTGGCCATGGTCGCCGAGGCCGCCGCCCTGCGCAGCGCCGCCGAGGAATCCCACGCCGCCCGCCTGCGCATCGCGCGGGAGCTCGCGGAGCGCGAGACGGCCATCGCCGCCCTGCGCAGTGAACTCGGGCGCACCGCCGGCGATGTGCCGGTGGGCGATCGTCTCGCCGCCCAGGTCGCCGAGATCGCCGGCCTGCGCGAGGCCCTGGCCGCCGCCGAGCTCGCCCGTCTCGAGAGCGAACGCGCGTACCTGGATCTCGCCACCCGGGTGCTGCGCAGCGCGCCGGACGGCCTGCCGATCCTCCAGGGCCAGGTCCGCGAACGGATGGCCGCACCGGAGGCCGGCAAATGATCGCCCTGCATCCGCGCGGCACGGCGCTCCTCCTCGGCCTCGTGCTGGTCCCGGCCGGAGCCGCGGAGCCGGAAGCACCGGACCTGGCCGTGCAGGCCCGTCTGGCGGCCCTCGAACAACGCATCCAGGCCATGGAGGGCGCCAAGCCCCAACCCGGTGGGGTCGGGGCCTATGCCCGCGGCTCGGGCCTGCGCATCGACGGAGCCGGCGAGAGCGTCCTCGAACGCCTGCGCCGGCTCGACCAGGAGCTCGCCGAGGCGCGGGCGGTGGCCGCCGGCCGTGAACGCGAACTGCTGGAAGCCCACGAGCGCAGCCGCGCCCTCGCCGCGGAAGGCCAGGACTCGGCCCAGCGGGCCGCCGGCCTGGAGCATGTCCGGACCGCCCTGGTCACCGCCCAGCAGGTCCTCGCCGAGCGCCAGACCGCCATCGATGCCCTGCAGGCCCAGCTCACCGCCAGCGAACTCGCCCGGCTGAAGGCCGAGCGCAGCCATCTCCAGCTCGCCGCCGCGGTGCTCCGGCTCCAGCCCCAGCCGGCGGCGGTCAACGACCTGCAGGAGATGGTGCGCGCCGAGACCCGGCCCCTCGCCCTGGAGGCCCCGCGATGATCCGCGCCGGCCTGGTCCTCGCCGCCCTGCTCGCCGCCGGCTGCGCCCGCGCCCCCGCCGGTCCGCCGCCGGGCCTGTCGTGGACCACCAGCGCCGCCGCCCAGGAGCCCCAGCGGGTGGCGGTCCCGCCGCCGTGGCTCGGCGACGGCGTCGGACGCTCCGCCGCCATCGCGGGCGAATCCCTGGCCGCCGCGTGGCGCGAACTCGGCCGCCACGAGGTCCTGTCCGTGGGACCCGCCCAGCGTGACGAACTGATCCCCTACGATCCGGTGGGCGGCAACCGCATCGCCACCGCCGAACTGCTCCGTCTGCGCGACCGCCTCGGCGTCGATGCCGTGCTCCTCAGCCGGGTCGAGCAGTACCGCGGTTTCGATCCGGTGCTCATCAGCCTGACCGCCCATCTCGTCTCGACCCGCGACGGGGCGGTCCTGTGGAGCGCCACCGGCGTCTTCGACGGGCGCCGGACCGAGGTCCAGGCGGACCTCAAGGCGTGGTGGGAACGGACCCAGGGACCGGAAGGCCGGCCCCTGACCGACTGGCGGCAGGCCCTGCAATCGCCCAGCCTGTTCGCGCGCTACACCGGGTGGCGGATGGCGTGGACCGTCATCCCGCCCCCCGCCCCGGCGCCCTGATCCGCCCGGTCAGGGCAGGTGCCAGACGCCCCAGCTCCCCGGCCGCGGCCGCAGGTCGTAGACCGTGTCGCCGCTCGCCGGCAGGACCGGCTCTGCCCAGGGCACGCGGTTCACGGTGCGCGTGCCCGCGGCGTCCGCCTCGAGCACCGCCACGTCCGCACGGAGCGCCCCGGGTTTGCCGGGCAGACCCAGGGCCGCCCAGGTCAGTTCCACCTCGAACGACCACTTGGCCAGGTCATCGCCGTCATTCGCTCCGCCGACCCGCAGCTCATCGGGCCCTTCCGGCGTCGCCGGCGCCGCCTCGATCGACTCGAGATCGAGCTGGCCCAGCTCGAAACCCACCGTGTAGGTCTTCGCATCGACCTCGACCAGGCGGCTGATCTGGAGGTCGCCCCAGGGCGAACGGAGCTGGCGCGACTGGGCCGGGGGGACCGCGGGATCCCAGTAATCGATCCGGACCGCCCGCCAGCGGTCCCCGGGCAACGGGGTCAGGATCAGCCGACGGTCGCCCTGGGCGATGCCGGCAGCCCGGTTGCGGGCCTCGGTGCGCAGCGAGATCTCGATGCCGAAGCCGTTGGAAGCCGCCCGCTCCAGGGGACCGCCCGCGTGGCCGGTGGAACCCTTGCCCGCCAGGGCGATGACCAGCCCGTTGTCACTCCGCGCGGCGGCCAGGGCGTACGGTCCGTCCACGTTCGCCATGGGCTCAAGCTTGCCCGGACCACCCCAGTCCGCGAGGCGCCCGTCCACCCGAAACCGCGGAGCCCGGTCGGCGACGGCCGGGACCCCGAGTTCCCGCGGGCCGGGCGGCCGCTTGCTGACATCCTGGCGGCGCGCCTGGGCCGCACGCAAGGCGGCATTGACCGGCATGCTCGCCGCCGGGACCTCGACCGGGACGGTGGAGGTGCGGATCGATTCCAGGCCGGTGATCCGGTGGATGCCATGCCAGCCCTTGCCGGCCACGACATAGTGGCGGCCGTCGTCGGCGCGCAGGAAGTGGCCGAAGAAGGTCTCCCAGTGCTGCTTGTAGCGGGTCACATCGGCACCGCGCACCGCCGGCACCTGGGCGCCGAACTGGCCGTCGGCGCCGGTGAAGAACGCCCCGACCACCACCGCATCCGGCAGGGCCACCGCGTACCAATGCCCGTTGTTGCCGTTCATCACCGCCACATCGCCCACCGGGCCTTCGACCGGCGCGCTGCCGACGAAGCCCAGAGGCTGGTTCATGATCCCGCCGGCGATGGGCGGCTGCCAGTCGGTGGCCTTGGGCAGTGGACCTTGTCCCAGCCACGTCCCGTCCGGCTTGAGCAGGTACGGCTGACCTTCGCGCAGACGCAATCCGTCCTTGGTGAACGTGGTCGCCCAGCCCAGGCCCGGCTTGGCGGACCGGGGACCGCCGATGGACATGGCTCCCCGGTACTCCGGGGCATCCGCGACCGCGGCCAGGACATGGGCCCCGGCAAGGCGATAGACCGGGGCGCCGCCCGCTGTCCATTCCGCCACCGGAAGACGCCAGTCACGGCCCCAGATCGCCCAGTCCGGCGCCAGGGATCCCCCCGTGATCCCCCGCGCCGCATCCCCGGGCAGGGTGGACGACGGCGCCAGTTCCACCTCGGGAATCTGGAACTGCCCATCACCGTTGCGATCGGACCACGCGAACACCTTGCCCGCCAGATCCTGCCGGGCCCAGTGCGCCTTCCATACGTCCTTCGTGAGGAGGAACGGCGAGTTCTGCGCGGTGCCCACCACCGCCGCCGGCCGCAGCACGCCATCGACCAGGATGCCGATGGATACCTGGCCGCCGCCACCGATGAGATAGGTCCGGCCATCGCGGACCCGGGGCGCTTCGATGCCGGTGAACGAGAAGCTGCCCTGCTCCGGGGCCATGCCCTCCTGGCTGCGCAGCGTCTCGTAGAGCGCGGTCAGCCGGCTCGTCCCGGCGGCGAAGTCCACCGCGTGCATGACCCCCTTGTAGAAGAACCGCTTCAGGTCCGGGTGGAGGTAGCCGCCACCGCCGTACATGGGCGGGCCAAAGAACTCCCCGAGCACCTTGCCGTCGCGGGCGAAACGGACCACGCGCTTCGGTGAGAAGGCGCGCTCCGCCACCCACACGCTGCCGTCGGGGCCGAAGCCGACGCCGGTCGGCACGTGGACGCGCCGCGCATCCCACGCCCCGGTCGGACGACCGACGCCGGACGACACCACCCGTGGGGCACCGCCCTGCCGGTCGAGCAGTACCAGACCGCGCTCGGAATCGGTCACCGCGATCGCATCCCCGGTGACCGCCAGGGCCCGGGGCCTGGCGAACGATTCGCCTCCGAAACGGCTCCATCGCCACCCATCCGGACCGGGACGGCCGAGGTGCAGGGCCCCGCCCCCGGCGGCGAGCACGCCGCCATCGGGCAACCCCGCCATCGCCTCGATGGCCAGATGCGCCGCCGCCGTGGCGGGGGGACCGCCCGCCCGGGGCCAGGCGGCGATCATCGGCTTCGGCTCCGCATCGTCCTCGGGCAGATGGTCCAGGGTCCTGACCAGCAGGACCTCGTCACAGGCGATGCGGCGCGGATCCGCGCCGCCATCGGGCCCGCCGAAGCGGGACTTCTCCCACCCGGCGGTGGCGCGGACACGGATCGCGCGGGCGCTCACCGGCTTGTCGAGGCTCAGCCAGCGCTCGTTGGCATAGCGCGGCGCCGCCAGGCTGCCCTGGCGTTTGTCGCTGCCCCCGCGCAGGCGGCCGAGATCGCTCCAGCCCGCATCCACGGCGGCGTCCGGGGTCCCCTCGCCGGTCCAGGCCTGGATCAGGGCGTCGGCATTGACCAGGTTCAGGAATGCCACCGCGCGGAAGGTCTGCGCCGCGCCGTAGTCGATGATCACATCCCCAGGACGATCCGCCCCCAGGGCTTCCGGGACCCGGGCATCCCAGGCCGCCGCTCCGGGCGGCGCGGCACGACCGCCGACCGGCGTGGCGGACCCGGGCAGGATGACCTTGCCGGTCGGGGCGGCGATGGCGAGCCGCCGGGCCTGCAGCCGGGCCATGCGCAGGCCCGGCTTCCATTCCCCGCCCGCGCCGTCGGGGCGGAGCGCGCGGACCAGCAGGGCCCTGGTCTTGACCCCGGGACCGGGGCCGGCGACCAGGGTCATCGCGCGCTCCTGGGCGGCGCTGCCGAACGGCTGCCACCCTTCGGGCATGAGATCGGAGACCTCCGCATCCGGCAGGTGGCTGGTCGGGTCGAAGGCCAGTCCCTCGGCCAAGGCATGGACATCCCAGCGGGCAGCGCCGGGCAGGCGCTCCAGGAGCAGCGATCCGACCTCCATGGGCCGGTCCGAGGTGAGCACGACGAACGCCCCCCAGGGGGCGGCCACCATCGAAGTCCCGACATCCCGGTGCCAACCGGGCCCGGTGAACACCTGGGTGAAAGCCCCGTGCCGGGACAGGGAGAATTCCGTGGGGGCCGGGGAATCAGGCTGGACCGGCAACGAGGTCCCGGGCGAGATGCTGCGCTGGCCCGCCGCCCCCCGGATGGCCGGCACGCGTCCGTCCTCGTCCTGGTACAGGGCGAGGAGATGGGTGCCGCTGACCGCCATGCGCTGGATCTTGGCCGGCGCCGCCGGCAGGCCGGTGCGCCGACCGGTGGCGGGATCCATGCGCCAGAGCTGGCGGTCGTGGGCCAGATAGACATCGCGGTCGTCGCCGGCCATCTCCTTGGGACCGGTCCACCCCATCACCCCATCCGTACCCCAGATCTTGCGGCCGTCCCGATCCACCGCGATGATGGCGCTGCCGTATTCCGCCATGCCGCAGGCCAGGATGACGCGGTCCTTCAGCCCCAGCACCAGTTCCGGAGCCGAGTGGTCGCCGAGCCAGCCGCCGGCCAGGGGCCGATCACCGCCGGTGGTGCCGGGCCAGGGCCGCTCCGGAGTCGGCTCCGCCACGCTGAATTCGTACAGCGCCTTCAGCCCGGGGGAGTGGAAGAGCTTCGCGGTGACCTTCGTGCCGGCGGGCAACTGGTTGCCCCACTGGTCCAGGCCGTCCCAGCGGAAGGTGTGCTCCCCCGCCGGCAGCGGCACGAGCTGGGCGCAGGTGCGGACCAGCCGCCCGTGCTGGTCGTAGAGCGCCAGAGTCGCCTCACCGGCATCCGGCATGGTGAACCGGATCGGGATGGCCCCCAGGGAGTCCGCCAGTTCCCGGCCCAGGACCGGGCCGGCGATGGTGTCCGCATCCTCGGCCTCGTTGCCGTGACCGGTGTCGGCGGTCCCCCGCTCATCGGCGGCGGGCAGGAGGGCGGCGAGGAGGAGCAGGGCGGGGACCGGGCGCATGGCGCCCAGGAACGGCGCCGGGGATGGTCCGTGACCCCCCCGGACCGCCCTTCCCGCCCCGGCGTGTCAGATGGTGTCCCCGGCCTTGGCCTCGGCCACCCCGGCGAAGACGCCCTCGAAGAGCGGGCCGGTCAGGTAGCGCTCGCCGGCATCCGGCAGGACCACCACGATGGTCTTCCCGGCGAACTCCGGGGCCGCCGCGAGGCGGGCGGCCACCGCCGCGGCGGCGCCGCAGCTCACGCCGCACAGGATGCCCTCCTCGGCGGCCAGCCGGCGGGCAAAGGCGAGCGCCTCGGCGCCGCTCACCTGTTCGACCCGGTCCACCACCGACAGGTCCAGGGTGCCGGGGATGAAGCCGGCGCCGATGCCCTGGATCGGATGCGGGCTCGGCTTGAGCTCCTGGCCCGCCAGCCGCTGGCTGATCACCGGGCTCTCCACCGGCTCCACCGCCACCGACAGGATCTGCCGGCCGCGCACCTGCTTGAAGTAGCGCGACACGCCGGTGATCGTACCGCCGGTGCCGACCCCGGCCACGAACACATCCATCTTCCCGTCGAGGTCGTCCCAGATCTCGGGACCCGTCGTCTTCACATGGATCGCCGGGTTGGCGGGGTTCTCGAACTGCTGGGGCATGAAGAAGCGGGCGGGATCGCCGCCGGCGATCTCCTTGGCCTTGGCGATGGCCCCGGACATGCCCTTGGCCCGCTCGGTCAGGACGATGGTCGCCCCGAACGCCTTCAGGACCTTGCGCCGCTCGATCGACATGCTCTCGGGCATGGTCAGGGTCAGCTTGTAGCCCTTGGCCGCGCACACGAACGCCAGGGCTATGCCGGTGTTGCCCGAGGTCGGCTCGACGACCTCCATGCCGGGCTTGAGCACGCCCCGGGCCTCGGCGTCGGCAATCATCGCCGCACCGATCCGGCACTTCACCGAATAGGCGGGATTCCGGCCCTCGATCTTGGCGTACACCGTGGCACCGCCGGCGGGGACCACCCGGTTGAGGCGGACCAGGGGCGTGCGGCCGATGGACTGGGCATTGTCGGCGAAGACGGGCATGGGCTACTCCGGAAGGGCACGGCGCAGGGCGTCGGCCAGGGTCGAGGGCTGGGTCAGGAAGGTGTCATGGCCGTCGGGGCCGTCCATCACCGTGACGGTGGCCGCGCCGCCGGTGCGGCGCACCGCCGCCGCCAGGGCCCGGGCATCCACCGGGGTGAACAGCCGGTCGCCCCGGTACGCGACCAGGTCCAGGGGCGCCCGGATCCGCGCCGCCGCGCCATCCAGGGAGCCGCCACCCAGGTCCCGGGCGAGATCGAAGCGTTCGATGGCCTCCGCCAGACGCACGTAGCTGGCGGGATGGAACCGCTCCCGGGGCCAGTCCCCCTCCCAGCCACCGGCATCCGGGGCGCCGCCGCCGGACCAGCGGCGGGCATGGGCCAGGGCCCGGAGCAGCCCGGCACCGCCATCGGAGGGATCCCCGGCGATCAGGGCCCGCCCGGCGGCGAAGTGGCGGATGCCGGGCTCGGTGGGACGGTGCGTTGCGGCGACGACCAGGGCGCGGCCCACGGAACCCGGGGCGGTGGCGGCCCAGGTCAGGGCCTGGAGTCCGCCCAGGCTGCCGCCCACCACCAGCCGCCAGCGGGGGATGCCCAGCCGTTCCTGCACCCGGCGCTGGGATCCCACCAGATCCTCGACCGTGACCGCCGGGAATCCCCAGCCCCAGGGCCGGCCCGTGGCGGGATCCGGATCACCGGGCCCGGTGGTCCCGCCGCTGCCGCCGAGCACCGCGCAGCACACCACGCACCAGCGGTCCGTGTCGATGGCCCGGCCGGGTCCGATGAGCGCATCCCACCAGCCGGTGCGGCCGATCCGCCACGGCCGGTGGTCCGGCCGGGCGGCGGGGTCGGTGCCGGCGGCGAAGGCGTCCGCGGTGAAGCTGTGGCAGACCAGCACCGCGTTGCCGCCGTCAGCGGCGAGGGTGCCCCAGATGCCGGCCTCCACCGTCACCGACGGCAGCACCCGGCCGCCCCGCAGACGCACCGCGCCGAGATCGAACCGCTCCGTCCTTCCCACGCCCCGCCCCGCCAGCAGGGCCGGCGCCGTGGCCGGCGCCACGGGGGTCGTTGTTTCGCCGGGGGCCTGGCCCCCGGAACTCGGCTCCCTGCGGCTGCTCATATATGAAAATCCAGCGGCCGGTCGTACACCTCGTAGCGGGTGAAGCCGATGAACACCGCATCGCCCCGGCGCAGGTCCAGGTCGATGCGCCGCTCGTGGGGGATCTCGGCGGCGACCCGGGTCCCATCGTCGCTGCGCACCAGCTCCAGGCGGGTGCTCGGTCCGGTGGGGATGAGCTGGGCGATGGTGGCGGGGATCAGGCAGATCGGGTCCCGGCGCCGGCTGATCTCGATGTCGTGCGGACGGACGAAGACCCGCACATCCCCCTCCGCCGCCACGGCGCGGTCCCAGGACGGCGCGACCACGAGATCGCCGACCTTGGCGTGCCCGGCCACCGATCGACCAGCGAAGATGTTCACCTGGCCCAGAAAGTGGTGGACGAACGGCGACGCCGGGCGGTCGTAGACCTCGGCCGGGGTCCCGACCTGCTCGATGCGCCCC
>CAMCAC010000076.1:0-12214 GCA_945872305.1 Candidatus Kuenenia stuttgartensis
CCCCCCCCCCCCTCCCCCCTCCCCACCAGCGTCGGCGCTCCCAACCGCAGCACCGCCGCCGGCGTGAGGAGCGCATCCGCCTCCGTCGCCGCGATCATCCCCCGCTCGACAGCCAAGTCCCGGACCCGGCGGCCGGTGGCGCGGGCGTCCTGGGCCAGGAGGCCGGCGGGGTGGTGGCCGAGGACCGTGGCGAGGGCGGTGGCCTCGGCGGTGACAGCGGTGGCGTGGGCGGCGATGCGCTCCGGCACCGGCGCGATGCCGGCGACGCAGCCGGTCAGGGCGGCCACCGCCCGGTCCAGGGTCGTGGCCATGCCGAGCAGGCGGTCCGCCACCAGGGGCAGGTACGGGTTGATCTCCAGGCAGCCCCGGGCGCAGGCCTGGACCACCACCTGCTGGTCGCCGAGGGCGGCCAGTCCCGCCTGGATGACCGCTTCCGGGATCACCGGGTTGATCTTGCCGGGCATGATCGACGAGCCCTCGATCAGTTCCGGCAGGCGCAGCTCCCCGGGCCCCCCCTCGGGGCCGGCGGCGAGCCAGCGCAGGTCGTCGCCGATCTTGACCAGGGTCGCGGCGGTGGCGGCGAGCAGGCCGGCGACCTCGGCGAAGGCGTCGGCGTTGGCGGTGCCGTCCACGAGATGCTCGGCCCGGGCCAGGGGCAGGCCGGTGATCGCGCGCAGCTCGTCCACGACCCGGAAGATGTAGGCCCGGGGCGCCCCCAGGCCGGTGCCGATGGCGGTGCCGCCCAGGTTCACCACCCGCAGCCGTTCCTGCACCTTGCTCAGGCGCCAGCGGTCCCGGCCCACCGCCTCGGCGTAGCCGCCGAAGCGCCGGCCCATGGTCATCAGCACCGCGTCCTGGCCCTCGGTGCGGCCCAGGCAGACCAGCCCGGCCCAGGCCCGTTCCTTGGCCTGGAAGGCCTCCTGCAAGGCCACGCAGCGTTCCGACAGGGCGGTCACCGCGCGGATCGCGGCGATGCGCAGGGCGGTGGGGAAGGTGTCGTTGGTGCTTTGGTGGCGGTTCGCATCCGCCAGGGGATCGCAGCGCCCGTCCCCGGGCCGCCCGCCGAGCAGGACGCAGGCCCGGTGCGCCACCACCTCGCTCACCGCCAAGTTGAGCGCCGTCCCCGCGCCCCCCGCCAGGGCATCCACCGCGCAGGCGTCATCGTGGTCCCCGGCCATCACCTCGGCGCAGGCCGTCGCCAGGGCCTCGGCCACCGCCGGATCCAGCCCGCCGGCGACCCGGTTGGCCCGGCAGCAGGCCAGCTTCACCGCCCCGAAGGCCCGGATCAGTCCCGCATCCACCGGCCGCCCGGCGATCGCGAACGCGGCGCGGGCGCGCATGGTGTGAATGCCGTGCAGCGCGCCGACCGGGAGCGGCAGGGACCCGAGCAGGTCGGTTCCGATACGGTCCCCGGCTTCCCAACGACGTGTCCCGCCTGGGGCGGGACCGCCGGCTTCGCCGGCGCCGTGGCCACGGGCGTCGTCGTCTCCCCGGGGGCTTGGCCCCCGGAACGCGCCTCCGGCGCTCCCCCTCGCAGTCTGCGACTGCTCACACATACAGATCCCGCTCTCCTCCCTTCGCGATCCGTTGCAGCCGTTCGGCCACCATGTGGCGGATCTTCTCGTCGGCGATGCCGGCCACCTGGGAGCGGATCAGGGTCTCACCCTTGGCCTTCAGGGCCGGGCTGGCGTGGTCGCAGAGGTATTCCTGGAAGGTGGTGAGGGCGTTGGGGGTGCACAGCTTCTCGATGAACCCGGGGACGGCGTATTCCATGAACACCTCGCCGGTGCGGCCGGCGCGGTAGCAGGCGGTGCAAAACGAGGGGATCTGGCCGCCATCGACCAGACGCTCGACCATCTCCTCGACGCTGCGGGTGTCGGCGAGTTCGAACTGGGCCTTCTTCAGGTCGGTGTGGTGGTGGACCGTGCGCTGCTCGACCACGGTGGCGTCTCCCTGCTCGGAGTAGCCGCCGAGATCGATGTTGGTGCCGGCGTCGACCTGGCTCACGCCCAGGCCGATGAGCGCGTCGCGGATCCACGCCGGCTCCCGGGCGGTGCAGATCATGCCGGTGTAGGGCACCGACAGGCGCAGGATCGCCACCAGGCGGATGAAGTCCTCGTCGCTGACCGTGAAGCGGGGATCTGCGACCACGCCTTGGGCCGGGCGCAGGCGGGGGAAGCTGATGGTGTGCGGACCCACGCCGTGGCGCTCGAACAGGTGGCGGGCGTGGGTGACCAGGCTGATCGTCTCGAAGCGCCAGTCCGCGAGGCCGAACAGGGCGCCGATGCCGACATCGTCGATGCCCGCCTGCATCGCCCGGCTCGGGCCGTCGAGCCGCCACAGGTAGTCGCCCTTGCGGGTCTTCCGCGGGTGGGCCTTGGCGTACGCGTCGTGGTGGTAGGTCTCGTGGAAGATCTGGTAGGTGCCGATGCCGGCCTCGGCGACGATCTTGTAGCCCTCCACATCCAGGGGCGCGGCGTTGACATTCACGCGGCGGATGTCGCCGGCGGCATACACGGTCTTCACGGAGTCGCGGATGAATTCCGGGCCATAGTCGGGGTGTTCGCCGAAGACCAGGATCAGCCGCTTGTGCCCGCGGCCGGTCAGGGCCTGGACCTGCTTCTGGATGGTGGCGCTGTCGAGTTCGCGCCGGATCGCGTCCTGGTTCGAGCTGCGGAAGCCGCAGTACGAGCAGTCGTTCACGCAGCGGTTGCCGATGTAGAGGGGTGCGAACAGGACGATGCGGTTGCCGTACACGTCCTTCTTCAACTGCCGGGCGGCGGCGAGGATCTCCCCGTGCAGATCCGGGCTGCGGGCGGCGATCAGGGCCGCGGTCTCCTCGGGCAGGAGCGGGATCTTGGCCATGGCCTTGGCGATGATCTCGCGCACCCGGACCGGATCCTCGGGGGTGGCGGCGATCAGGGCCTCGATGCGGGCGTCGTCGATGAAGTCCGTGGCGCCGGTCGAGGGGGTCAGGTCGGGCAGGGCGGTGGTCATGACGGGGACTGTGGGGCTGGCCGGTGGGGATGCGCCCGTCCGGGGGAGGTCACCGGTGATGTATGCGGATAACGGGACCATAAGATCCGAAACAATGCATGGAGCGGAGGTTTCCCGATCGCTGGTGCCCGTCGGGTTCGGCACGCCATGCGCCAAGAGGTGGATGTCGGGGCACCGCCTGTCGCGGTTCCCCACAGCCCTGTCGAGGAGGCCCCATGCTCGTGCGCACCTACAGTGGACGGACCGTCGCCGAGGCGTTGGCCAAAGTCCGTGCCCACCTTGGGGATGCAGCGCTCATCATCGAGACCCGTCCGGTCAAGGAGCCGGGTCTGTTCGGTCGCGCAGTCGGCTACGAGGTGGTCGCCGCCTCGGACGAGGCGGACGATGAGCCCCGCCGCCAGACCACCGCCGCCGGGGTGACCCTGGCATCCCTCGGTTCGGAGCCGGAACCGGCCTACGCCCCCCGGTCCGCTCCGGCATCGGTCCCCGCTACCGCCTCCGGCGCTCCCATCGACCAGGAATTGGCGGCGATCCGCCGCCAGCTCGCCCGCCTGGCCGCCGGCCAGGGCACCCCCACCGGCTTCCTGGGCGAAGACCTGGCCCGGGATCTCGAAGACCGGGAACTGCCCGCCGAGATCGTTGCCGAGCTCGACGATGCGGTGGGCCGCGCCGGTCCGCGGCTCGACGCCAGCCAGCGCCGCCCGTTCTGCGCCTCGGTCCTGGCCCGGGGCCTGGACCGGGTCACCGCCATCGACTGGAGCGCCTGCCGCCGCCTCCTGGTGGTCGGCCCCACCGGGGTCGGCAAGACCACCACCATCGCCAAGCTCGCCGGCGACCTCGTGCTGAAACAGAAGCGCAAGGTCGCCATGATCACCATCGACACCTACCGGGTCGGGGCCACGGACCAGTTGAAGGCCTACGCGGACCTCCTCGACATCCCGGTGGAGATCGCCGCCACCCCGGCCCAGCTCGCGGAATCCCTGCGCCGGTTCAGCGACGCCGATCATGTGCTGATCGACACCGCCGGACGCAGCCCCGCCGACGCGGCCCGGGTCCACGAGCTCAAGGGCTTCTGCCGCTGCGCCCCGGGGATCTCGGTGATGCTCGCCTGCGCCGCCAACGCCGGCCGGGCGGAGTTCGCCGCGGTGGTCGAGCGCTTCTCGATCCTGCCCGTCGAGATGGCGGCGGTGACCAAGCTTGACGAATGCGCCGCCCCCGGCCGCCTCTATGGCTGCCTGCGCCGCCACCGCCTGCCGGTGGCCGTGGTGACCACCGGCCAGGAGGTCCCCGCCGACATCGCTCCCGCCTCGGCCCAGGACCTGTCCGCCCGGGTGGTGGAGTCCGCCGTCGCCGCGGTGGCCTGAGCCCCGGTCCGGGTGTAGAATCCCAGGCACCGATGCGCCGACGCTCCCCCATCCCCGATTCCGGCACCGGCCGCCCATGACCGACCAGGCGGCGGGACTGCGCGGGGCCACCGCCAGTGGCGTGCGCCCGGCCCCGTGGCCGCGGCTGGCGGCGGTGGCGGTGACCGGCGGCAAGGGCGGCGTGGGCAAGACCTGCATCGCGGTGAATCTCGCCTGCGCCCTCGCCAAGCAGGGGGCCAAGGTCCTGCTCGTGGACTTCGATCTCGGCCTGGCCAACGCCGACCTGCTGCTCGGGGTCGATCCCCGGGCGACCCTGGCGGATGTGCTCGCCGGGCGGGCCAAGGCCGGCGACGCCCTGGTGCGCACCCCGCACGGGGTGGACCTGCTGCCGGCGGCGAGCGGCCTGGACGAGCTGACCCGGCTCGGCGAGGACCGCCTGCGCCACCTGCTCGGGGCCATCGCCCGCCTGGGCGCCGCCTACGACCTCACCGTCATCGACACCGCCGCGGGCATCGGCATCGAGGTGCTCACCGCCCTGCGCAGCGCCCGGCGGATCCTCATGGTGGCGACCCCGGACCCGACCTCGCTCACCGACGCCTACGCCCTGCTCAAGGTCCTGGAGGGCCAGGAGCCCGGTCGCGACATCCGGGTGTGCGTGAACAACGCGAGCGATCTCGCCGACGCCCAGGCCACCTATGGCCGGCTGCGCATGGTCGCGGCGAAATACCTGGGCCGGGACCTGCCCCTGGCGGGCTGGCTGCCGCGCGACCAGGCGGTGGCCGACGCGGTGCGCCGGCGCAGCCCGTTCGCGGTCACCGGCCCCGGCGGCGCCGCGGCCCAGGCCATCTCGGCCATGGCGCAGCGGCTGCGCGGTGAATCCTGGGCGCCATGAGCCTGCGCGTCCTCCTCCTCGAAGATGAAGACGCCATCCGTTCCGCCCTGGCCCGGGGGCTGCAGTCCGCCGGCCATGCGGTGTGCGCCTGCGCCAGCCTGGCCGAGGTCCGCACCCGCGCCCCGGGCTTCCGGCCCCAGGCCCTGGTCTCGGACCTCAAGCTGCCCGACGGCACCGGCCTCGACATCGCCCGGGAGCTTGGCGTGCCGGCGGTGTTCCTGTCCGGCTACGCCACCTTCGACGACGCGGTCGCGGCCCTGCGTGCCGGCGCGGTGGAGTTCCTGACCAAGCCCGCCTCCCTGCGCGACATCCGCCGGGCCCTGGAGCGCATCGCCCTCCAGGACGGCGGCGGCCCGGTGGTCGTCGACGCCACCGGCACGGTGCCCACCTGGCAGGACGGCCCGGACGCGATCCGCGCCGGAATGCTCGAATGCCGGTCCTCGGCGTGGAGCGATCCCATCGGCGCCCTGGGCGTGTACGCCGACCTCGCGCCGGTGCTGCCGCGCACCGTGCACCGGCGGATCGCCGCCGCCTGCCTCCAGGCGGTCCCGGCGGGCCGGCTGGTGGTCAACCTCGGGACCGATGGCTGGACCGCCCTCCTCGATCCGGTGCTCCCCGAAGGCGACGCCTCGGTCCTGGTCGCCGATCTCGCCCGGCGCTGGCGCAGCGATGGCCGCCGCACCCTCATCGCGGTGGGCGACCAGGCCGCCGGCGAAGGCACCGGCCGCCACCCGGCCGCGACCCCGACCCCCCTTGAGGAATGGCTGTGGCCGCGGGAACTGCCTGAGGGCGACGAACTGGACCTGTCCGCGGTGGCCTGCGTCGGGACCTGGATCCACGCCTGGCTGCGCGCCCGGCCGGCGCTCGGTGTGCGCGCCGCCCGGCCGGCGATCCGCCGCCAGATCGAGCAGGCGGGCATCAGCGTCTGCTGGCTCGACGCGCCGCGCATCCGCCCCGGCATTTCGGCGGCGGAGCGGGCGAGCCTGCTCGGCTGAGCCGGCCGGACCGCGCCCTGCACGGCGCCCGTTCGCCGTCCCCCCACCCTGCACGGTCCTGGGCGGCGTTTTCCGTCGTCTGGATTCGCACGACCTGCATTTTCCAGGGCGTAGGAGACGGAGCGGGGATTGGCATGACGCGGACATGGGAGGGGGTGACGGAACCCCGTCGGAATCCCATGACGAACCCAGACACCATCGCCGTCCCCTCGCCCCTCATCCGCGCCCTGACCACGGTGCTCGCGGACACCTGCGCCCTGGCGACCAAGACCCAGGCCGCCCATTGGAATGTCCGTGGCCCGTGGTTCTTCCGCCTCCATCCGGTGTTCGAAACCCAGCACGACGAGCTGCTCGCCGGTGCGGACGTGATCGCGGAGCGCATCCGCGCCCTCGGCGAGAACACCCCCGTGTCGATCGCCCAGCTCGCCCGCCTGACCACCCTCGGGGAGCAGTCCCAGGTGGACGGGGCCAACCTGGTCCGGGCCCTGTGTGCCGACCATCGGGCCCTGGCCATCACCTGCGCCGACGCCGCCCGGTCGGCGAACGCCACCCAGGACCAGGCCACCCACGACATCCTCGGCGAGCGCATCCGCATCCACGACCACACCGCCTGGATGCTCGGATCGAGTCTCGACGACGAGCCGTGTGAGGAAAAACTCCGTTTTTCCTCACACGGCTCGCTTCGCCGTTCCCGGAGGCGACCTGCGGTCGCCATGTTCCCCGGGAGCAGCGACGGGGGCTCTTTGCCCAGGGGGTGCTCCGCACCCCCCTCGCCCCCCGCAGGCTGCTTGTGCAGCAGCCTGCGGGCGGTCGCCCGGCCTCCTCCGGCAGCCGGCAGCCGCCCTGGGGCGTCGACGCCCGCGCAGGCCATGGTTCCAGCCGTCTGCGCGCCGGTGCGCCGCCACCGCCTCCCATCTCCACGCCGGACCCCAAGGGATCCCCCATGCTCTCCACCATTCTCGCCGTCCTGCTCATCATCGCGCTGATCGCAACGGTTCCCGCCTGGCCCTACAGCCTCACCTGGGGCTATTATCCCAGCGGCACGTTGTCGATCATCCTGATCGTGGTCCTGCTCCTGCTCTTCACCAAGCGGATCTGATCGACCGGCCTTGCCGGCCCGTGTTCCGCCGGTGCGCGGGATCCGGTCCGGCCACGGCTTCGCCGGCCCGATGCGTCGTGGGTCATGTCACCCTGAAGGAGATCGCCATGTCATGGTTTCATCGTCGACCGCGTCCGCCTGCGGCTCTGCCAGTGGCGGCCATCCCCGACCCGGCTGCGAAGGCATCACCCGGACCCCCGGCGCCACCGCCGGGCCTCCATGCCGATCCGGTCCTTCGGGCCCAGATCATCCTGCGGCGCCTCTTCCGCATCCGCTGACCAGGCCGGATTTCCGGTTCGTCATCATCACCGGGGGGCCATCCGGATCCCGCCCACTCATCAAGGATCAATCATGTCCATGACCGTCTATGCCATCGCCGCCAACGTCACCCATGCCAAATCCCTGGTCTCCATGGCGACCAAGGGGGGGTTCCGCGCCTCGGACATCTCCGCCCTCTATCATCAGGCGCCGGAGGCCGGCCTCGTTCCGGCCATGCCCGCGGGTACGATCCCCTCGGCGGGGTCGTCGCTCATCCCCGCACCCGCATCATCCGCCCGTCCGAGCCCGGATGATGGCCCCGCCGGGATCCTCGGCGGCCTCCAGGGCATCGGCATCCTCGCCCTGCCCGGCGTGCGCCCGCTCGTCGCGTCCGGTCCATTGAAGGCATCCCTCACGGCGGTGGGCGCCACCGGATTGGCCGGCGGCCTGGTCGGCCTGGGCATCCCTGAGCAGGAGTCCAAACGATATGAGGCCTGCGTCCTCAAGGGCGGAGTGCTGATCGCGGTCCAGGCCGACGACCAGGAATGGATGGAGAAGTGCAAGACGATGCTCAAGAGCTCCGGAGCCAAGGAGATCAGCGGTACCGGATTCGCAACCCCGGCGATCGCCGCCAGGGCGTGACCATACCGCCTCGCCCGTGGCGGGGCGTGGAACGACCGCTGCCGTCGTCCGGATCCCATCGGGCGCCGGCATGCCGCTGGTCACAACCCGAGGCGCTGCCGCTTCCGCCACAGGGTCGACGGATCGATCCCGAGGATCCGCGCCGCCTCGTCGAAGGCCTGGGTGCGCGCCAGGGTCAGCCGCACATGGGCATCCTCGATGGCGGCCAGGGTGTGCGGCCCGCCGACCCTCGGGCCCGCCGCCGGCTGGCCACGGATGCGTACGCTGAAGGCATCCGCCTCGATGACCCGGCCCGGCCACAACACCGTGATGCGTTGGATCTCGTTGCGCAGTTCGCGGATGTTTCCCGGCCAGGCATGCGACGAGATCAGGGCGATGGCGGCGGGCGAGAACGACATCCCGGTCCGTCCGGCCTCGGTGCAGAACACGGTGAGCAGGCGGCCGGCCAGCTCCATCAGGTCGTCGGGGCGGTCACGCAGGGCCGGCAGGGTGACCTCGATCACATTGAGCCGGTACAGCAGGTCCTCGCGGAAGCCGCCGGTGAGCACCAGGGATTCCAGGTCGCGGTTGGTCGCGGCGACGATGCGCACATCCGCCAGCCGGGTGCGCTGGTCGCCGACCCGCTCATAGGTCCGTTCCTGGACGAAGCGGAGCAGGCGGGCCTGGACCGAGGGCGAGAGGTCGCCGAGCTCGTCGAGGAACAGGGTGCCACCGTCCGCCAGTTCGACCTTCCCCTGCTGGTCGCGCACCGCGCCGGTGAACGCGCCCCGCACATGCCCGAACAGCTCGCTCGCCAGCAGCTCATCCGACAGCGATGGGCAGTTGACGGTCACGAAGGGATCGGCGCGGCGCGGACTGTGGTCGTGCAGGGCCCGGGCGAGCATACCCTTGCCGGTGCCGCTCTCGCCGCGGAGGAGGACGGGAACCTCGGAGCCGGCGGCGCTTCGGACCATGCCCATGGCCACCTGCATCGCGGCGCAGCGTGAGGCCGGGGCGGGCAGTCCGGAACTGCGCTCGGGTGCCGCATGGGCCGGGCATCGTTGCGGATTGTCGAGGATGGCGCGCACCCGGGCCGGATCGAACGGCCGGGCCAGATGGTCATCGGCCCCGGCCTTGATCGCCGGGACGGCCGTGGCCACCGGTCCGGTGGCCACGATGCGCACCCCGGGAGCGATGGCGAGGAGCGCGGCGATCAGGCCGGTACCTGTGCCATCGTCCTGGTTGCGGTCGATGAACACCAGATCGAAGTCCTGCTGACGGAGCAGCTCGGCCGCCGCCGCCCCGTCCCGGCATCGGACCGCGGCGCAACCCAGCCCGATGGCGATCCGGTCGAGCATGGCCGCTCCCTCCGGATCCTGCTCGACGAGCAGGACCCTCGGCGGGGCCGGCGCGGCGACCGGGAGGAGTGGGGAGCAGAGCGTGGCCATGGTTTCTCCCTGGTTGGGGGATCCGGGGTTCCGGTGCGGTCGCCGCAACCCGGGGGGGATCCGGCCGCGCATGGTAGCGGGCGGGGATGGCATGGCCATGCGGGATTCACCCCTGTTCCAGGTGCCGGGCAGCCACTCCGGAGCCATGGGGTGGATCCGGGGCGGGACCGGCATCAACCGGGCGGCCCGCCCGCGATGTGCGCCACCCGGGCGTGGGAGCGGACCTGTTCCGGCAGCAGCACGTCCCGGAGCAGGACGGTCGAGACGGGATCGATGGTCGCATGCATGCGGATGTACGCACCCAGGTCGCCGTATTCCCCGGCCGCGAGGGCGCGGAGCACCACCGCCGGGCCGGTCATGGCGGCGGCGCTGCGCAGGGCTCGGACACAGGCCCGCCAGGGTGGTCCGGCGGTGACGGGGACCCCGCCGAGATCGAGGATCCGGCCGACGAGGAGGGCGACGCGCCGGGCATGGGACCCGCGGTTGTCCTCCAGGTCCTGGAGATGCTCCTCCGCCAGCGCCCTGACGACCAGGGCATAGGTCGCCAGGGCCGACCGTTCGCGCCCAAGCAGGCCGTCGAGGATGTCCACCGTGGCCGGATTGCGGACCGGTCCCGGAATCGGCCCACCGGTGATCCGCCCGGGAAGGGGCGGCTCCCGGGCGCGCATCCGCCGGTCCTTCATGATGCCAGGGCCGGGGGTTCCGGCGGGTCCGGACCGACGATCGCTCCGCACTGCGTCCGCGCTGCACGGCAGGCGGCGTCACGCACGGTGGTCCATGTCCGGGAAGCGCAGCATGGTGTGCTGGTCGCCCTCGTCCTGGCGCTCCGCATCGAGCCAGTCACGGAGTGGACAGCCGCCCATGGTGCCGCGTTGTTCACTCAGGAAGTAGGCCCTGGTCGCGATGCGGTCATGGCGGCCGGGAGCGGCGTGGACCTGGTCCCGGGTCGCGGCCTTGTCCTTCACGGCCGGGCTGCGGTCCTGGTTGGGCTTGCCATCCATGCGGCCCGGCATCGGGTCCGGGAGCGGATGGATCTGGGTCCGCGGCGGGGTGTGGAGCGGGGTGTGGGCCATGATGGTCTCCGTCCGGTGGTCCCGGAACCCGGCCGCCGGCGGCATCCGCGCCCCGGGATGGGGACGGAGGGCCGGGACCAGGATGCCTGATCCGCAAGCCCAGTCCGTGCCACCGGACTCCGGCCGGTGCCGGGCGCCCGGGCTGATCATCCAGGGGCTGCAAATGCACGGCTGCACGCGATCGGCCTGATCCGCCGGGGCGTGCGGTGGCCGGTCCCCGGTCCTCACGCCCATGCGAAGTGGGGCGGCGCAGGGGGCTCCAGCGTGCACAATGCCCTGGATGGGTCCGGTCCATCCGGCACCCGGGCCGACCACATGGGAATCGGCATCCGCCGTCCCGCCCGAGACCATGGCCGGTGGAGGCCGCGCCATGCCCATCACCATTCCCGTCGACCGCTTCGGTGCCACGCCAGGCATGGCCTACGGTCCCCTCGGCCGCACCGGTCCGCTGGTGTCGCGACCGGCGCTGGGCACTTGGCGCTGGGCCGACCTGGGCATCGATGCGGTCGCCGCGGATGCGCTCATCGGGGCCCAGGACGGATGCCATCTCCTCGATCGCCGGTATGATCTGCATACCCTGCCGGCGGTGCGCCGTTTCGGCCTTGGCTGCCTGGCGTTCTCGCCCTTGGCCGGTGGTGTGCCCTCCTCCCGCTTTCTGGCGGATGCGGCCCCGGACCCGTCCGGCCGTGATGCCGCCCGCCGGGCCGACCTGGCGGCCCAGCCCCGGGTCCAGGCGTTGCTTGCGGCCTCTGCCGAGCGGGCCCGGATGCATGGGTGCACGCTCGAATCCTTTGCGCTCGCCATGATCCTGGCCCGGCCCGGCATCACCTCGGCCATCGTCGGCGCCCGCACATCCGCCCAGCCCCGCTCCCTGGGGGCCGCCTGCGCGGTCGCCATCGGCCCCGAGGATGAGCGGGTGATGCGCTCGCCTGGCCAAGCCCGGCGAGCGCATCATCCCGTTCGCTGCGGATGAATGGGTGCATGAGCAGGTGCACGGACCCTCGCGCTTTCCGTGGTGATCAACCCGGCCGCCTGGTCCGGAATCATCGGTGCGATTGTTTGGAATCGTACGGACGATTGTGAAAACGACTTTTGATCTACATTGCAAATATATGACAGAATTGAAGATATGAAAAATAAACAAAGTAATGCTTGCAACATTGACGCATTTCGCAATGCTTTCTGCCCATAACCATTCTGTGGCGGAAAGCCCGGATCACCTGCGAAAGACCATCATGGCCACCATCAAGGACCTCCTCGTCGCCAAGCTCAAGGAGCTCGACCTCTCCGCCACCGCCGCCGCCGAGAAGTTCGGTCTGAGCGCCCCGGGCGTGCGCGCCGTCGCCGCCGGCAAGTCCCTGCCCAACGCCCGTTCCCTGGCCAAGTACGCCGATCTGCTCGGCGTTCCCGCCGAGGAGCTCAAGGCCCAGGCCGCCGCCGCCCGGGGTGGCGACGCCAAGCCGGCCA
>CAMCAC010000077.1 GCA_945872305.1 Candidatus Kuenenia stuttgartensis
TGATGATCTCGGCCTCGACGTCCTGGCCGATGAACTCGCCGACGTCGGCGGTGCGGCGCAGGTCGACCTGGCTGGCGGGGAGGAAGACCGGCACGCCGATGTCGACGAGCAGGCCGCCCTTGATCTTGCGCACGACGCGGCCGCGGACGCGGTCGCCTTCCTTGTTGTTGCCGAGGACCTGGTTCCAGCCGATCTGGAGATCCGCCTGGCGCTTGGAGAGCACCAGCTCGCCGTTCGGCTTGATCTCGGTGATCATCACCTGGACCTTGTCGCCGATCTGGGGCTCGTCGGTGAACTCGTCGCGGGGGACGACGCCTTCGGACTTGTAGCCGACGTCGATCACCACGGCGTCGTTGTGGTCGCCGACCACGAAGCCGGTGACGATGGCGCGGGCCTGGAACTGGTCCTTGCCGCCGGCGATGGAGGCCAGGAAGGCCTGGTCGGCCTCGGCGGTGTAGCAGGCCTCGAATTCCGTGGCGAGGGCCACGTCGTCGATGGCGTTGATGCGTTCGATGCGCTTGGACATGGGGGATTTTCTTCACCCGGCGGGGCGGATCCGGAGGGGATCCGCGCGGTCGGGGCTGTGGCTGCCGTGGCAGCCGGTTCGCCGTCTATGCCCGGCCGGACCATCCGGTGGACACATGCGGTTGTGGGGCGGCATGATGCGGTGTCGGGGCGCCCGTCAAGGCGGGCGGTCCGGGGGCTGCCCGGGAACGGGCGCGGCCGACCCCGGGGGGCCGGCCGCGCGGACGACGGTGACGGTCCGGCCGGACGGCCGGTTCCGGGTCAGAGCGAGATCCGGTACGCCTTGTTGGGCTTCACGGTCGCCTTGATCATCTCCAGGACCGTGGCGGGGATCGGGTCATCCAGGGTCAGGATGACCAGGGCATCGCCGCGGCCGTCGATGCGGCTGACTTCCATGCGGGCGATGTTGATCTTGTTCTCGCCGAGGATGCTGCCGTACTTGCCGACCATGCCCGGGCGGTCCGGGTACTCCATGATGAGCAGGTGGCCGCCGATCGGCAGGTCCACCGGGTACTCGTTGTAGCGCAGGACACGGAGCTGACCGGCGACGATGGTGCCGGAGAGGATGCGCTCGCCCGAGGCGGTGATCGCCTTGACCACCAGTTCGTCGGTGCCGCCCACGCCCTGTTGGGCGGAGCTGGTCAGGGTGATGCCGCGTTCCTTGGCGATGTGGCCGACGGTGACGAAGTTGACCGTCTGGGTGCTGATCTTGGCCAGTGCGCCCTTCAGGGCGGCGGTGGCCAGGGGCTTGGTGTCGAACTTGGCAAGGTGGCCCTGGGCGATGACCTCTAGGCCCTTGAGCGGCTCTTCCAGGGTCTGGACCAGGGTGGCGCCCAGGCGCTCGGCGGCGGACAGGTAGTGGTCGATGGCCGGGTCCACCCGCAGCTGCACGTTGACCGCGTTGATGATCTTCCCGCTGGCGAAGAAGGCGTTGAACTGGTTGGCGATGTCCACGGACACCTTCACCTGGGCCTCTTCGGTCGAGGCGCCGAGGTGGGGGGTGATGATGCAGTTGGGCAGGCCGTAGAGCGGGCTGTCCTTGCCCAGGGGCTCCTGCTCGAACACGTCGAGGGCGGCGCCGGCGATGACGCCGGCCTTGAGGGCCGTGGCGAGGTCCGCTTCGTTGACGATGCCGCCGCGCGCCACGTTGACGATGCGTGCGGTCTTCTTCATCAGGCCGAGCCGCTCGGTGTTGATGAGGTTGCGGGTCTGCTCGGTGAGCGGGGTGTGGAGGGTCAGCACATCGGCCCGCTTCAGGCAGTCCTCGATGCTCACCGCCTCGATGCGCAGGTCCTTGGCCACTTCCGGGCTCAGGAACGGATCATAGGCGATCACGCTCATGCCGGCCGCCTGGAGGACCTGGGCCACATGCTTGCCGATGCGGCCGAGGCCGACGATGCCCAGGGTCTTGCCTTCGAGTTCGATGCCGGTGAAGGACTTCTTGTCCCATTCGCACTTGGTCAGCTTGGCGTGGGCCTGGGGGATCATGCGCGCCACGGCGAACACCATGCCGATGGTGTGCTCGGCGGCGGAGATGATGTTGCCCAGGGGGGCGTTCATGACGATCGCGCCCGAAGCGGTGGCGGCGGGCACATCGATGTTGTCGACGCCCACCCCGGCCCGGCCGATGACCTTGAGGCGGGGTCCGGCGGCCTTGATCACCGCTTCCGTCACCTGGGTCGCGGAGCGGACCACCAGGCCATCGTACTGGCCGATGACCTTGAGCAGTTCCTCGGCGGAGATCTTGCGGTTGTCGACCTGGTGGCCGGCCTGGGTGAGCAGTTCAAGGCCTTCGGCGGCCATGCCATCAGTGACGAGGATCGAAGCCATGGGGTGGTCCCTCCGGAGGGGCGACAGCCATCCATCGGCGGTCGGGCAGTGCAATCGCAAGATCCGGCTCTATGCACGATCTGGGCATCGTTCTCGCCCGTATCGATGCGCCGCATGCATCGAATAATGATTTGCGATTCATATAGACCCATATAGAACCATGAGCCGATGCGGAGAAGCGCTGCCATGTACGAGATCCGGGATCCGATCCACGGAACGATCCTCATCGATGAGGAGGAGCGCCGGGTGGTGGACGATCCCTGGGTCCAGCGCTTGCGCCACATCCGTCAGCTCGGCTTCGTCAGTCTGGTCTATCCCGGCGCGGTCCACGACCGTTTCCAGCACAGTCTGGGAGTCATGCATCTGGCGGGCGACCGCTTCGCGCGGCAGGCCCGGCATCCGCTCCTGGCCGGGAGCGTGCCGGCGGCTGATCTGGAGCGCTGCCGGCGGATCGCCCGCCTTGCCGGACTCCTCCATGATGTGGGCCATCCGCCATTCTCCCATACCGCCGAGGTCTTTCTTCCGCCGGTCGAAGCCGTGCGTCTGCCGGAGGGCTGGTATCGCGATGGCCAGGTGCCGGCAGGCCGGCAGGCGACCCACGAGGATCTGACCCTGGCGATCATCGCCGATCTCGCCCGGCGCGGCAGCCTCGATCCGGACCTTGCCCGGGATGTGGCCGCGGTGCTCTGTCCGGCGGTGCGGCGGAGCGCCCGGCTCGGGGCGCTTGGTTCGGTGGTCGGCATCCTCCGGGCCCTGGTCAGCGGCGAGATCGACGCGGATCGCGGCGACTACCTGCTCCGGGATGCGCATTTCCTGGGGGTCCGCTACGGGGTCTACGACCTGAGCCGGCTCTGCGCGACCGAGACGGTCCTGCCCGGTCCTGATGGGCCGGAACTCGGCCTGGACATCCACGGCGTGCACGCCCTCGAAGGGCTGCTCATGGCCCGCTACCACATGTTCATGCAGGTCTATTTCCACAAGACGCCGCCCGCGTTCGAGCACTACCTGGAGCAGGCGGTGGCCGGGGGCGAGGTGGATCTGCGCATCCGCGGCCTGGACGACCTCATCGACCTGCACGATGGCACGGTGGTGGATCGCATCACCCGGGCTGCCCGTCAGGGCGCCCCGTGGTCGACGCGCATCCATGCCCGGGAGCCGGCCAAGCTCATCCTGCGCGAACGCACCGGCGCCGACCAGCCGGAGAACTGGCTGGCCCAGGATCTGGTCAGGGCCCTGGGCGAGGCGGGCTGCACCGTGTTCCAGCGCCGCTCCCGCCAGACCTTCACCCGGCTCCACGCCGAGGGCTCGCGTCTGCTCTGCGAACGGCGGGTGCTCGGGCGGCCCATCGTCGAGCCGGCCACCGCCCACAGCGATCTGCTGGCGCGCTTCCACGCCCCCATCGACCTGCGCCACACCTATGTCCTGCGCGGCGACGCCGACCGCGCCGCCCCGGTGCTGGAACGGTTGCAGGCTTTCTGAGAGCTGCGCTCCACGGCTGGCTGTCGCTCGCGCTGCGGCTTGGGCTTCGCCCATCGCGCAGCAGCCCGCTCTCGCCCGCGAGCGACAGCGAGCCTTAGCGCGACGGGTACTCCCCGAGCCTCAGCGAGCCGCAGCCCTGGGTATTCAGGCCTTCCAGTCCCTGCGCTCGCTCGACATGTCCTTGAGCTTGATCGCCAGGGTGTTGCGGGTGATGCCGAGGATCTCGCCGGCCTTGCTCTTGTTGTTGCGGCAGTGGTCGAGGACGACCTCGAAGAGATGCCGTTCGAACTTGGTCTGCACCCGGTCGTAGAGATCGCTGGCGCCTTGATCCAGGCAGCGGTGCAACTCGGCGAGCATCCACGCCTGCAGGCGGTCTTCGAAGTTGCCCAGCCCGGCTGCGGCCGCATCCCGTTCCTGGTGGCGGTCGTGGGTGTTGATGGCGATGGGAAGGAGGTCGGTGGTCAACTCCCGACCCGGGGCCATGACCACCATCTTCTCGACACAGTTTTCCAGCTCGCGCACATTGCCCGGCCAGGGATAGGCGAGCAGGGCCTCCATCACCGCCGGGGCCACGGCCTCGATGTATTTGGCATTCCGCCGGCAATGCTGGTTGATGAACAGCTCGACGAGATGGGGGACATCCTCGCGACGCTGGCGCAAGGGTGGAATGGCGAGGTAGACGACGTTGAGCCGGTAATAGAGGTCGGCACGGAAACGACCGGTCTTGACCTCGTCCTCGAGGACGCGGTTGGTGGCCGCCACCACGCGCACATCGAGCTTGCGGGTCTTGGTGTCGCCGACCCGTTCGATCTCCATCTCCTGGAGGACGCGGAGGAGGCGGACCTGCATGCCGGGGCTGATCTCGCCGATCTCGTCGAGGAAGATGGTGCCGCCCTCGGCGGCCTCGAAGCGGCCCTTGCGGTCCGCCACGGCACCGGTGAAGGCGCCTTTGACATGGCCGAACAGTTCGGATTCGAGCAAGGATTCGGACAGCGCCCCGCAGTTCACCGCGACGAACGGCCGATTGCTGCGCGGGCTGTGCTCGTGGATCAGGCGCGCGACGAGCTCCTTGCCGGTGCCGGTCTCGCCATGGACGAGCACGGTGGCGCTGCTTGCAGCGACCCGGCGGGCGGATTCGAGCACCCGTCGGAAGCCGCCCGAGACCGCGACCACATTGGGAGCAGCGATCTGGGCGCGCAGCTCCTCTCGGAGCTGGTGATTTTCATCGATGAGCTCGGCCTTCTCGACCTGGACGGCTTCATGGACGGCGCACCACTGGGCGCACATCTCCCCCAGGAGCCGTGAGCATCCCTCGTCCGCGCCCTCGGTGATCAGCACCGCCAGGATGCGCCGCCCGGCAAGCAGGGGGGCGGCCCGGAGGCTGTCCGCGGCGACGACCTCCCGGGCGGCCAGCACCTGCTCGACGAGGACGCGGTCCTGGTCCTCGCCCTGGCCGGGATCGCCGTGGGAGATGATCTCCCGCACTTGACCACCCATGCCCACGACGACCAGCCGCGCTGCGGCGAGCAGCGTCATGCCATGGGCCAGGCGGAAGGCCGCCAGGGTCGACGGCTTGAGGTGCGGGTTCGCGACCCGCGCCTCGGTGATCGCTTCCAGGAGGTCGAGAAGCTGGGCCATCGTTCAGGGGGCCGTGGCCGCTGCCGGAGCGGCGGTGACGATGTGCAGGTCCTTGAGCTGGCGGTCGCTCACGGGGGTCGGGCAGTCGAGCATCTCGTCCCGGCCGCGCTGGTTCTTGGGGAAGGCGATCACGTCGCGGATCGACTCGGCGCCGGTGATGAGCATCACCAGGCGGTCCAGGCCGAAGGCCATGCCGCCGTGGGGCGGAGCGCCGAAGGAGAGGGCGTGGAGGAGGAAGCCGAACTTGCGTTGGGCATCCTCGGGCGAGATGCCGAGGGCGGCGAACACCTTGGACTGGGTCGCGGCGTCGTGGATACGGATGGAGCCGCCGCCGATCTCGTTGCCGTTGAGCACCATGTCGTAGCTCTTCGACAGGACCGAGCCGGGGTCCGTGGTCAGGGCGTCGAGGTGCTCGGGGTACGGGCAGGTGAACGGGTGGTGGTTGGCGACGAAGGCGTTGGCTTCCTCGGACCACTCGAAGAGCGGGGCGCTGTGGATCCACAGGAACTGCCAGTCGTCCTGGCGGGCGAGCTTGAGCAGGTTGCGGCCGAGTTCGAGGCGGATGCCGCCGAGCACGGTGCACACGGTCTTCTCGCGATCGGCACCGAAGAAGAGCACATCGCCGGGGCCGACGCCGAGACGGCGGCCGAGCTCGGCCCGGGCTTCCGGGGTGATGTTCTTGGCGGCGGGGCCCTGCCAGTCCTCGGCCTTGGCCGGGTCGGCGCCGATCTTGATCCAAGCCAGGCCCTTCGCGCCCAGGCCCTTGGCCTGTTCGGTGAGGGCATCGAGGGTGCGCCGGGAGAGCTGTTCGCTGGCGCCCTTGGCGTTGATCGCCCGGACCACGCCCTTGTTGGCGACGGCGCTTTGGAACACCGAGAAGCCCGAGGTCGGGGCCCAGTCGGTCAGGTCGACGATCTCCAGGCCGAAACGCAGGTCCGGCTTGTCGCTGCCGTACTTCAGCATGCCTTCGGTCCAGGTCATGCGGCGGAACTTCGCCGGCAGCTCGAATCCGAGGACCTCGCGCCAGACCTGGCGGGCCATGCCCTCGCCCATGTCCATGATGTCGTCCATGTCGATGAACGACATCTCGAGATCGATCTGGGTGAATTCCGGCTGGCGGTCGTTGCGCAGGTCCTCGTCGCGGTAGCAGCGGGCGATCTGGATGTAGCGGTCGTAGCCGCCGACCATGAGGAGCTGCTTGAAGAGCTGGGGCGACTCGGCCATGGCGTAGAAGGAGCCCGGCTGCATGCGCGACGGCACGAGGAAGTTCCGCGCCCCGCCCGGGGTGTATTTGCACAGGGTCGGGGTCTCGACTTCCAGGAACTGGTTGGCGTCGAAGTAGCGGCGGACCACCTGCATCACCTGGTGGCGGGTGATCAGGTTGCGCTGCATCGGAGCCCGGCGCAGGTCGAGGAAGCGCGACTTGAGCCTGGGCTCTTCGCTGACCTTCACGTGGTCGTCGATCTCGAACGGCGGGGTCGCCGCCTGGTTGAGGATCTCCAGGCCGGTGACGAACAGCTCGATCTCGCCGGTGGCCAGGTTGGGATTCTTGCGGTCACCGCGGGACTTGACCGTGCCGGTGACCTTGAGCACCCACTCCGAGCGGATGCGGTTGGCCTGCTCGTGGGCGGCGGCGCCGCACAGATCCGGATCGAAGGTGACCTGGGTCAGACCGTAGCGGTCGCGCAGGTCGATGAAGATGATCCCGCCGTGGTCGCGCCGGTTCTGGACCCACCCGCACAGGGTCACGGTCTGGTCGATGTGGGCGGCGCGCAGGTCGCCGCAGGTGTGGGTGCGCATCATGGGGCAGGGACTCCGGGCGCCCGATCCGGGCGCGGTGGGGCACCCTAGCGCCCCTGCCGGCGCGCCAAGTCCCTGTCCGGTGCGGGTCAGCGGCCGAAGAGGCCGCCTTCAGGCCCGCCGGCGCCCTGGCCGGGCATGCGCAGGTTGGGCCAGCCTTCCTTGGTGATCACGATCTCGGGGAGCGTGCCACCGGCCTTGATGATGGCCGCCAGGGCGACGGCATTGGGTTCGCTGGGATGTTGGGCGAGGATGGCGGTCGCTTCCTCGATCTCGTTGTCCCCGGCCTTGGCGATGGCCATGAGCAGGGGGGTCAGGGTGGACCGCCCCGCCCCGTTGGCGCGCAGCCAGCTGAGGTACGCGCCGCTAAGCCGGCCCGCGCGATACAGGACGCCGCCCTCGACCAGGGCGGCATTGAACGTCAGGCCGGCGTCCATCTCCCGGGCCTTGCGCAGGGCGTGCAGGGTGTCGTCGACGCTGCCACCGCTGGCGGCCAGGGCCCGGCCGAGGGCGAGGTTCACGTCCGCGTCCGTGGGCCGCTCGGTCATGGCTTTGCGCAGGGCCGGAACCGCCTCGGTGGCATTGCCTGACTCCAGGCGGGCGAGACCGCCGTAGAAGTTGGCCTCGAAGCCGTCCGCACCGAGGGCAAGCCCCTGGTCGAACCACTGGCCGGCCTCGTCGAGGTTGCCGCGGGTCATGGAGATGCGACCCTTGCCGACGTAGCCTTCGGCCATCTTGGGGCTGATCTGCACGCACTCGTTGAAGATCGCATCGGCCTTGGCGATGGCCTCGTCCCGGGCGTCCTTGGTCCGGGCGAACCGGGAACGCAGCATGTGCCAGTCGCCCCGGTAGTACCGGAGGATCGGCTTGGTCTTGACCATCCGCTCATAGCCCTTCTGGATCCACTCCTTCTTCCAGACATCCTCGATGGCCAGGATGTCGGCCCCGAAGTTCTTCTTGAAGAGGGCTTCCTGCTTCTCGTAGAGGATGCCTTCGCGGGCCTTCTTGACGTCGCCTTCGCTGCGCGCGGCGGCGATCGCCACCCGGCCTGCCTCCTTCATGTCGGCGAGGAACTTCGAGTAGGCCTTGCGCCGGGGGCTGGAGGGATTGCCGCTGTCGACCACGAACTCGATCACCGACCAGGCCTGGGCGTACTGGACGGTGGAACGCAGGGGGTCCTGGAACGTGAAGTTGAGGTTGTCGAGGTTGCGGACCTTGATGAACTCGGGCCACGGGATGGTGGAGTTCTCGGTGACCATCTCGACCAGCCAGCCGGTGCGCCGGTCGCGCTCGCCCTCGGGCTTGGTGCCGTTGCCGATCCGGTACTGGAAGAGTTCGGCGTTGCCCTCCTCGATCCAGCTCGGGACCTCCATGCCGTAGAGCATGTAGGTGTTCATGAACAGGTGGCCGAGCTCGTGGTAGAGGTGACGGAGGATCTCCTGGTCGGTCTCGCCCTCGGCACTGGTGCCGATCTCGCGGATCCACTTGCCGGTACCCTTGCCGTAGTCGTCACGGATCTCGCTCACGCCGAAGAAGGCGCCGGGAATGGTGTCGGTGTCGTAGCGGAACTGGAAGTCGCCGAGGAAGTCCTCGTAGTTCTTCCACACCCGGACCCGGATCGGCTTCTCGAAATTGTTGCCCTTGTAGAAATCCGCGAAGTCATCGAAGCACTTGGGGCCCAGGTTGTAGGTCTGGAGGAAGAAGTTGGAGGTTTCGATGAGCGGCTTGGCCAACCGGTCGCGCATCTTCTTCCGCTCGGCGGCGGTGGCACCGATGTCGATCTCCAGCTGGTATGGCTGGAAGAAGAAGGCGGTGCCGGCCATGGTCACCGGTTCGCGCTTCTTCTTGGGTGACGCATCACCGGCATGCACCGTGACAAGGGCCGCGATGAGGAGGAGCATCCAACGCATGTCGCGACTATGGGGCGGTCCAAGGATGGTCCAGGGTGTGGCGATGCCGCCATCGCATCCGTGCATCACCCGAGCCGGGACTGCGCTGGCCGGAGCCCGCTCCGGCGGCAGGCTGCATCCATGGTCCGCTTCGTGCTGGTTGTTCTCGCCCTCCTTGTCCTGGCACCGCTGCCGGCGGCGGAATCCCGTCTGGACCGGCACGGGGTCACCGTGGAGGTCCGGGCGGAGGACGATGGGCGCGGCGGCGGGGTCCTGGTCGCCACCTTCACCCCACGCGTCCAGGCGGACCCACTCCATCTCTATGCATGGGATCTGCCTGCCGATGCGGTGGGGGTGGCCACCCGCCTCGACCTGCCGGACGGGTCGCCGGTGACCGCGGTGGGGCCGCTGGTGGCGGACCGCACCCCCCAGGTCAAGACGATGGCCGGTTTTGCGGTATCGATCTACCCCCCGGGGCCGGTGCTCCTGCGTCTGCCGGTCCGCTGGCCGGCGGGGGATGGTGCCAGCCGGTCGGTGCCGGTGCTGATCAGCTACATGGCGTGCACCGATGAGACCTGCCTGATCCCAGTACAACGCCAGCCGGTGCCGGTGCTGGTGCCGACGGTGGTCGGCGCCGCGGGCCCGGATGGCGCCGCCCAGCGTTGGCAGGTGCGGCTGGATGAGCAGGCGGCCCTGCTTTCCGACGAGCGCACGGCCCGGCGGCGGATCGAGGCGGGTCTGGCAGCGCTCCAGGAACGGGTTGATGCGTTGCACCGGGGGCGGGTGGCGATCCCCTGGCGCCACCCGGCCACGGTGGCCGATCTGGAGGCCGAGATCCGCGCGGCCCATGCCGCCGGCAAGGCCGCCCTGATCGACGTCACCGGCCCCACCTGCCTGAACTGCCAGGTCCTCAAGAAGACGGTCTTCATCCTGCCGTCGGTGGCGACGGCCTGGGGCTCCGGGGTGCCGATCAGTGTCGATACGGACCTACATCCGGAACTGGCGGTCTGGCAGCGGGAGCGGTTCGGGACCGAGACCCGTCCGCTCCAGGTCCACCTCGCTCCCGGTGTCGTGCCATCCCCCCAGGCGCCGATGTGGTCGGCGATGGTCGATGCCGGACAGCCCGGCGAGGTGGCGGCCTATGCCGCATTCCTGTCCAGCGGGACGGGCGCCGGCGCGATCGGTGGCGATGGCTGGGGGGCGTTCATCGCCCTCGCCGTGGTCGGCGGCCTGATCACCCTGCTCATGCCCTGTACGTATCCCATGATCCCGTTCACCTTGGGCTTTTTCGCCAAACAGGCGGCGGCGGGCCGGCGGATCCTGCCCCTGGCGGCGGCCTATGGTGGCGGGCTGATCATCTGCTTTGCCGGGCTCGGCCTGGTCATCGTCGGCCTCTTCGGATCGACCCTGGCCGCCTTTGCCGGCTCCCCGTGGACGAACCTCCTGATCGCGGCGCTCTTCGTGGTCTTCGGCCTGTCCCTGCTCGGTGCCTTCCTTATCCAGTTGCCGTCCGGATGGGTGGACCGGCTTGGCGGTGGGCGGTCTGGGTATCTCGGTGCCCTGGTGATGGGTTTGGTCTTTGCTGCGACAGCATTTACCTGTGTCGCGCCATTTGCGGGCGCGGTCCTCTCCGGCGCGGTGATCGACGGCGCCTGGGGCCGCGCGGTGATCGGGATGGCGGTGTATGGGGCGACCATCGCGGTGCCGTTCATGGTCCTGGCCCTGGTTCCGGGCTGGACCGCCCATCTTCCGCGGTCCGGGGGATGGATGAACGAGATCAAGGTCGCGGGCGGTATCGTCGAGTTGGCCGCCGCCCTCAAGTTCCTCGCCTACTGCGACCTGGTCTGGGACTGGGGGGTGTTTGGACGGACCCTGATCCTCGTCCTGTGGGCGGCGGCGGCGGTGCTCCTGGCCGCCTATGTCCTTGGCCTGTGGCGTTGGGAGGGTGATCAACCGGTGGAACGGACCGGTCCGGTCCGCCTGGGCATCGCCCTGATCTGGCTGGCCCTTGGCATCTGGTTGGCCGCGGGGGTGGCCGGATTGCCCCTCGGCTGGGTCGAAGGGCTGTTCCCCGCCGATGCGCCACCGGGTGTGTGACCTGAACGGTGTACGCATCCCGGTGTCTTGAAAAGGGGTTGTTGATGACCTAGAAACCCGGGAGCCTATTTCGGCGAACAGGACCGGGAGTCCCATGAGTCTGACGCTCGACTACACCCACTGCCTCTCCGAAGCCATCGGGGCGACCCACGGACTGACCAAGTCCGAAGTCGACACCCTGATCGCCAAGTTCCCCAAGCACCACGAGAACATCGAGGAGCTGCGGACCGCCGGTGAGAGCGGTTTCTTCGACCTTCCCTACCAGGACATCGCCGACCTGAAGGCCTTGGTGAAGAAGCACCAGGGCAAGTGGGAGAACCTGGTCGTGGTCGCCATCGGCGGCGCGGTCATGGGGCTGCGCTCCCTGCTCGGCTCCCTCGCCCACGCCCAGTACAATCACCTGGATGCCAAGGGCCGGCGCAACGGGCCGCGGATCTTCGTGCTGTCCCCGGATCCGGTGGTCGCGACCCAGCTCCTCGATTCGCTGGATGCCAAGAAGACCCTGGTGCATGTCATCAGCCGCTCCGGCCTGACGGTCGAGGTCCAGTTGATGACCTCCCTGGTCCTGGAATGGCTGCGTAAGAAGTCCGGCAAGACCGCCCCCGCCGCCCAGATGGTGATCTCGACCGATCCGGCCAAGTCGCCGCTCATGGAGGTGGCCAAGGCGGAGAAGTGCGATGTGCTGCCCATGGCGGCCAACCTGGCCGGTCGCTTCGCGGTGCTCGGCAGCCCGTGCCTGTTCGGCGCCGCCCTGGCGGGCATCGACATCGATGCCATCCGCGCCGGTGGAGCGGAGATGGACAAGCGCTGCCGGCACGGGGATCCGAACCGGAACCCGGCCTACATGCACTCGCTGATCCACTACCTGCTGACCCGCAAGCGGCGCAAGACCATGCACGCCACCTTCGCGTTCAGCGAGCGGCTGCGCGGGCCGGTGGACTGGTACGGCC
>CAMCAC010000078.1 GCA_945872305.1 Candidatus Kuenenia stuttgartensis
GCACCGCCCGGTCTCACGACCGGGCGGTGCTTTTGTTTCTGGACTCCAGCATGACGCCGCCGGCGGGCTTTGCGCAGAGACGCGGAGCCTCGCGGAGGCCGCAGAGGTTCGATCTCTGCGGAAATCTGCGCCTCTGCGCGCGGACGAGCCAACCCCTGCTGGTGTCTGCGCCCGGAGGGGGCCGGTTGGCATCGGCAGTCTTGTTGGCATCGTGACCCCGGTGTTCACCCACTATGGTCTTGGTCAGGTGCCCGAGGATCCGCGGGTCCGGGGACCCTGGGCCGAGGCCCGGGTCGCGTGGCGGTATCGCCTGCGCGGTTGGCGGATCGCCGAACGCAACTGGATCGGCGGCGGTGGGGAGCTCGACATCATCGCCAGCCGCTGGTGGACCTTGGTGGTGGTCGAGGTCCGCTACCGGCCGGTCCATGATGCCGCCCTCGTTACCATCGATGCGGCGAAGATCGGTCGCACCATGACCGCGGCCCAGGCCTTCATCGCCCGCCATGACCTCCATGCCTATCGTCTGCGGATCGATCTCGCCCTGGTCGACGCCCAGGGCCGGATCCGGATCCGCCGGGATTGCCTGGCTCCGGGACGCGGGGATGGCGGGTCCTGACGGTTGGAGCGGCGGACGATCCGCTTAGCGTGCGCACTCCGCCGAGGATGCCGCCATGACCGAGCCCACCGCCAACGAATACCGCGCTGCCCGCGCCGCCCATGCGGAGCGCCTGCGCACGCTGGGGGTCGACCCGTTCGGCCCGGTGGGGACGCGCTTCGAGCCGACCCACAGCGTCGTCGCTGCCCGGGCCCTGGCCCCGGCGGCCGGGGACATCGATGGCCGATCGGAACCGGTGCGTCTCGCCGGCCGGATCGGCAATCTCCGTACCAGCGGCGCGAAGCTGGTATTTGCCAGCCTTTTCGACCGCAGCCGTGGCGAGGCCTACCAGCGCCAGCGTCTGGCCGGGGTCGAGGCCATCGATGGGGCTGACGCCAAGAAGGAGCGCGGCATCCAGCTGTTCCTCGAAGCCGGGCGGCTCGCGGCCCAATGGGACGCGGTGCAGGCCTTGGACCTTGCGGACTGGATCGGGGTCATGGGCCGGGTCGGCCGCACCAAGCGCGGCGAGATCAGCCTGTTCGTCGAGTCGATCACCATCCTCGGCAAGGCGTTCCTGCCTCCGCCGCACCAGGCCGGCGCCGACGACGGCCAGCTTTCGGCCGAGACGCGGGCCCGTCAGCGCTACCTCGACCTGATGATGTCGGATGCGAGCCTGGATGTCTTCATCACCCGCAGCCGCATCGTCGCCGAGGTTCGCCGGTTCTTCACCGAGCGTGGGTACCTTGAGGTCGAAACCCCGATGATGCATCCGATCCCGGGCGGCGCCTCGGCCCGGCCGTTCGTGACCCATCACAACGCCCTCGACCTGGATCTCTACCTGCGCATCGCTCCGGAGCTGTACCTGAAGCGGCTCCTGGTCGGCGGCATGGAGCGGGTGTTCGAGATCAATCGCAACTTCCGCAACGAGGGCATCAGCCCCCGGCACAATCCCGAATTCACCATGATCGAGTGGTACGAGGCCTATGCCGACCACCACCTGATGATGGACCTGTCGGAAGCCCTGTTCAAATCCATTGCCGACCGGGTGACCGGGTCGCGGATCCTGCGCTGGAACGGCTTCGAGGTCGACCTCGACAAGCCCTGGCGCCGCATCTCGTATCACGATGCGATGAAGGAGTACGGCGGCCTCGACTACCACGACCAGGCGGCGGTGGTCGCCAAGGCCCGCGAACTCGGTCTCACCCTGGATGATTTCCCCAGTTACGACCGCTTGGCCAACGAGGTGTGGGAAGAGGTCGTCGAACCCCACCTGATCCAGCCCACCTTCATCACCGACCAGCCGTCCTGGCTGACCCCCCTGTGCAAGACCCACCCCGCGGATCCAGCCAAGACCCTGCGTTTTGAGCTGTTCATCTGCCGCATGGAGGTCGGGAACGCCTACACCGAGCTGAACGACCCGGACATCCAGCGGGCCCGCTTCGCCGAGCAGGTGGCCGAGGCCAAGGCCGCCCAGGACGACGAGGCCGGGGTGGTGGACGGCATGGTCGATGACGACTTCTGCACCGCCCTCGACCATGGCCTGCCGGCCTGTGGCGGCCAGGGCATCGGCATCGACCGTCTGGTCATGCTGTTCACCGGCATGGCCAACATCCGCGATGTGATCCTGTTCCCGACCATGCGCCCCCAGGGTTGAACCACGACCGTACCCGTCCGTTCATCATCGCAGAGGGGTGCGCTTGCGCCTCACACGGTGCGGGGGCGGGCCCCAGGGCTGCCCTTGCCGCCTGTTCCGGCCGCGGCTAACTCGCCGTCCTGCACCCGGTCCGTTCCGTCGAGGAGACCCCATGCCCCGCGCTACCCGCACCCTCCTGTCCATCGCGGCCGTTCTGGCCCTGTCGGCTGCCATGCCGATGTTTGCCGCCGAAGGCGGGGACGGGGCACCGGCAAAGACGCACACCCTGTTCGACATGATTCTCGCCGGTGGTCCGGTCGAGTACATCCTGATCGTCCTGTCGGTGATCAGCTACTCGATGGCCCTCCAGTACACCTTCACCCTCAAGCGCGAGACCCTCGTGCCCGAGGGCATCGTCGACGAGATCCACCAGGCCTTCGCCGACGGCGTGACCGACGAGTCCCTGGAGACCGCCCGCAATGCGGTGGCCGGCGACACCAGCATGCTCGGCAACATCGTTGCCGCCGCCCTGGACAAGAAGGACTTCGGCTACGAGGCGATGCGAGAGGCTGCCGAGCAGATCGGCGCCGCCGAGCACAACAAGTACATGTCCAAGGTCGGTTGGCTCTCCCTGTTCGCCTCCACGGCGACCTTGGGCGGGCTGCTCGGTACCGTGACCGGTATCATCGGCGCCTTCCTCGCGATGGGTAACTCGACCCCTGATCCCGCCAAGCTCTCGCTGTCCATCGGTGAGGCCCTGGTCTGCACCGCGACCGGTCTCATCATCGCCATCGGCACCTTGATGTTCTACTTCTTCCTGCGCAACCGCGTGAATGCCTGTGCGCTGGATGCCGCGGCCCTCTCCAACGAGGTCCTCGACTACTTCCGTCCGTCCCACAAGTGACCGCTGGCCGCTGACCGCCATCACCCGTACCGTAGGAGCCGATCATGTCAGGAGGAGGAGGAGGGGGACGCAAAAAGAAGATCCTGCCGTCCGAGGACCATCTGGACCTCGTGCCGCTGATCGACTGCGTGTTCCTGCTGCTGCTGTTCTTCATGCTCTGCGGCCGGTTGTCGAACGACCAGCGCACTGAGCAGATCACCGTCCCGCCGACCAAGACGGCGACGAAGCTGAATACCGAGAAGGATTGGTCCCGGGTCATCATCAATGTCTTCGGCAACACCAAGACCACCTCGGGCAACACCCCGCCGCGCAACACGATCCGTCTCATGGCGGGTGGCTGGTCCAAGGAATGGCGCTCCGAGGGCGTGAACAACTTCACCGGCTACATCAAGCTGCGTGAGGAGATGAACACGGTCTGGGACAAGGCCAAGAAGTACAAGGACCCCAAGAGCGGCATGGACCTGCCCCAGGTGGTCTGTGAGATCCGCGCCGATGCGGACACCGAGTACCGGGTGGTGCAGGAGATCCAGATGGTCCTCACCGATTCGGTGATGGTCGATCCTGCCGAGGGGCTCAAGCCCCGTGCCCCCACCGGCGCCCCGAAGGCCTTCGTCTACATCGATTACACCACCCGTGCCCCCCAGGGCCCGGGCTGACCCCAGGAGCGACCCATGGCCTCCATGAACGACGATCCGGGCGACGGCAATCTCGACCTCGTGCCGATGATCGACTGCATCATGCTGCTCCTGCTGTTCTTCATGATGACGACGAAGTTCACGCCGGAAGAGAAGTCGATCGCCAACATCCTGCCCACCGACAAGGGCCTGGTGGCGACCCAGCCGAGCAAGGTGACCCCGCCCCAGCAGGTGAACATCCTCATCTATCCCGCCGGCTTTCAGCGCGGGTTTGGCGAGCGGGATTACGTGAACCAGCTCGGCGCCCTGATCAAGCAGAGCCCGAATGCGATCATCCAGGAAGCGGAGATCCGGGTCGGCAACCGCCCCGAGACCCTGAAGATCGACGTCAAGATCCTGCGCCAGACCCCGGGCCCGACCCTGACCAAGCATGTGGCCGAGATCCATCAGTTCATCAGCCAGCAGCTCGGGCCCTACGAAAAGGGTGGGGCCGACCGCAAGGGCCAGGACCCGATCGTGATCCAGTGCTTCTCCAGCCTGTCCTGGCAGTTCGCCTTGATCGCCTACGACGCCGTCCGCTCCTACGAGGGCGGGCTGTCCGGCATCAAGCCGCCGTTCACCCCCGAGAAGCTGCTCAACATGCGCGAGGTGACCTTCTCGCCGCCGCGCATCCGCAACTATTCGGAAAAAGAACTCGGTGGCGAGTTGTTCGAGATCCTCCACTCGAAGTGATCGGGTGGTGGTGGCCGTTCCTGCACAGCCGCGGCATCCGCCGCGGCTGTGTGCTTGTCCAGGCATCCGCATGTCCGGGGCGGGCGGCCACTGGCGGGCGCGGCGGGCCCGCTAGGGTTCGCGCATGCACGAGATCGTCGCGTCGTTGGCGGCCACCGGCCCCACCCCCATCGCCCTGGTCGCCGGCCGCTTCAACGGCGCCATCGTCGAATTGCTCATCCATGGCGCCCGGGATGCGCTGGTCCGCCATGGCGTCGCCGACGACGCGCTGACCCTGATCCGCTGCCCCGGTGCGTGGGAGATCCCCCTGGTGGCGCGCAAGGCGGCGGCGTCCGGCCGCTACAAGGCGGTCATCGCCCTGGGAGCCGTGGTCCGCGGGGACACGCCGCATTTCGACTATGTGGCCGGTGAATGCGCCAAGGGCCTGGCTGCCGTCCAGGCGGATTCCGGGCTGCCCGTGGTGTTCGGAGTGCTGACCACGGATACCTGGGACCAGGCCGTGGCGCGCGCCGGCGGCAAGGCCGGCAACAAGGGTGCCGAGGCCGCCATGGCCGCCCTTGAGATGGTCCATCTGCTGGGGCGCCTGTGACCGATCCCGCCGCGGCGAAGGATCGCCGCCATCCCCGTTCCAAGGGTCGCGACCTCGCGATCCAGATGCTCTACGCCTGGGAAGCCAACCGGTTTGTCGATGATGGCTTTCTCCTGGCGCCCGGCGATCTGGCCCTGGCCGGGGCCGAGGTGGCGGAGTGGGCGCGCCGGATGTTCTCCGGGGTCGCGGCCCAGCGCACCCCCATCGATGGGGCCATCGATGGGCGGCTGACCAACTGGACCATCCAGCGCCTCGCCGCCACCGACCGGGCCATCCTCCGGCTGGGTGCCTGGGAGATCGTCTACGACGAGGACCTTCCTCCGAAGGTGGCGATCACCGAGGCGATCCGTCTCGCCAAGGAATTCGGCAGCGACGAGAAGACCCCACGGCTGGTCAACGGCGTCCTCGACAAGCTGGCCCGCCAGCACCGGAACCTGGGCGGCGAGTGAACCGGGACGACGCGCGCTGGCTGGCGCGCGCGGTGCGCCTGGGCTCCCTGAGCCTGGGCATGACCTGGCCGAATCCCGGCGTGGGATGCGTCCTCGTCCGTGACGGGCGCGTGATCGGCGAAGGCCGGCACCGGCGCTGCGGTGATCTCCATGCCGAGACCGCGGCCTTGGCGGATGCGGTCGGCCGTGGCGAGAATCCCGCTGGCGCCACCGCCTATGTGACCCTGGCTCCCTGCACCCGCCAGGGACGCCAGCCACCCTGCGTCGATGCCCTGGCGCGGGCGGGGATCGCCCGGGTCGTGGCCGGCATCGCCGATCCGCACCAGGACGAGGCGGCGCCCCGTCTGGAGGCCGCCGGCATTGCGTATGAGATCGCCGGTGATGTCCGCTGCGCGGCTCTGCATGGCGGATTCCTCACCCGGGTGCGCCAGGGTCGGCCGCGCTTCACCGGCAAATGGGCTGCGACCCTGGATGGCCGCATCGCCCGGCCAGGCGGCGGCCCGCTGGCGATCAGCGATGGCCCGGCCCGGGACCTGGCCCGCCGTCGGCGCCGTGCGTTCGATGCGATCCTGGTCGGGGCCGGCACTCTGCGTGCCGACGACCCACGCCTGGATACGCCGCGGCCGCGCATGCATGGCCGGGATCCGGGACCGCTGCGCATCGTTCTTGCCGGTCGCGGATCCCTGCCCGTCGCGGCCCGGGCCTGGGCGGGTCCGGCGCTGGTCGTGCATGACCATGATCCAGGACCGATCCCATCCTCCGTGCAGCGACTGGCCGTGGCGGATGTCCGGGATCTGGCGCAGGTGGCCGCGGCTCTCGGAAGCCTCGGTCTCAACGATGTCCTGGTCGAGGGCGGCGCGGCGATCCACGGCGCCTTCCTCGCCGCCGGCCTCTACGACCGGATCGAGACCTGGACCGGGCCCCTGACCGTGGGCGACGGCGTGGCGGTCGCCCACGGACCCGGACCGACCCGGCGTTGGCGCGCCGAGGGCGCGCCGCGTCTGATCGGCGGTGTGGTTGCGGCCAATTGGGCGGCCGAACCCGCCTAGCGGCAGAGCCGCCGGTGCTCGTCGAGGGCGAAGCGGTCGGTCATCCCCGCCAGGTAGTCCGCCACCACCCGGTGCAGGCCGTCGCCGTCGATGCGGGCAGCGAAGTCCGTGGGGATGGTGTCTGGGTTGGTGGAGAAGAACGCGAACAGGTCGGCCAGGACCTTGCGCGCCGCATGGAAGGTCTGGTTGACCCGCCAATGGCGGTAGAGGTGGCGGAACAGCCAGGCTTCCAGCTCCTCCTTCGCCTCGCGGGTGGAGCGGCCGAACTCCACGAGCTGGTCCGGCTGGCGGCGCACCGCGGCGACCGAGTCCGCTCCGGCGGCGGCGATGCGGCCCTGGGTCGTGGCGACGAGGTCGTTGACCAGGGCCGCCATGAGCCGGCGCAGGGCACGGTCGATGAGCAGCTTGTCGGCGGTGCCCCGGGGGCTGGCCTCGACCGCCTCGGCCCAGGCCCCGGCCCACAGCGGGACCTCCGCCAAGGCATTGTGCCCGATCAGGCCGGCGCGGATGCCGTCGTCGATGTCGTGGCAGTCGTAGGCCACCGCGTCGATCTGGTCCACGAGCTGGGCTTCGAGCAGCGGCTGCTCCTCAGGGTGGAAGCGGGCGGGCACCCGGCTGGGATCGAAGCGCGCGCTGTGCTTCACGATCGATTCGCGCACCTCGTAGGTCAGGTTCAATCCCGGATGCTCCGGGTAGCGTTGCTCCAGCCGCTCGACGATGCGCAGGCCCTGGGCGTTGTGCTCGAACCCCCCGTGGTCCTTCATCAGACCATCGAGGAGGTCCTCGCCCCGGTGGCCGAACGGCGGATGGCCGATGTCGTGGACCAGGGCGACGCACTCGACGAGATCCTCGTTCAGCCCCATCCGCCGCGCCGCCGCCCGGGCCAGTCCCGCCACCTCGATGGTGTGGGTCAGCCGCGTGCGGAAGTGGTCGCCCTCGTCGTTGGTGAACACCTGGGTCTTGTACTGCAGCCGGCGGAACGCCCGGCTGTGCACGATCCGGTCCCGGTCCCGCTGGATCTCATCCCGCCCCGGATCCGGCTCCGTCGCATGCTCCCGCCCCCGCGTGGCCGCTGATGGAAATCCATACGGCTGCATAGTCTTCACACCGAGACCCATTCGAGGCTTACAGGAGGTCGGGAGGACGCGGAGGGCCGCGGAGACATGCAGGTCAGGTGCTCGCGACGCACCGTTGGCGGATCACAGGCAAGGGCAAGCCAATCCCGGATGACCTCCGCGGCCCTCCGCGTCCTCCCGACCTCCTGTAAGCCTCGACACTCAAGCTTCATGTCAGGCTCTCGCACCAGCGGGTCAGGCCCGCCTGGTCGGGGTCCTTGAACCAGGCGCTGCCCATGACGAGGCGGTTGGCGCCGTCGTTCACCACCGTCGGGGCGGTGTCCCGGGCGATGCCGCCGTCGACCTGGATGTCGAGGTCGGGGAAACGCTCCCGGGTGGCGCGGATGAAGTCGCGGACCTCGGGGATGAAGGCCTGGCCGCCGAAGCCCGGGTACACGGTCATGAACATGACCAGATCGACCTGTGAGAACCAGCGGAACCACAGCCGGGGATCGGTGTCGGGGTTGAATGCGAGGCCGACCTTGCAGCCGAGGGTGCGCAGATCGCGGATCGCCGTCTCCATCCGGCGCTGGCCGACCGCCTCGACGTGGATGGTGATCGCGTCGGCGCCGGCCTTGCGGAAGTCCGCGGCGTAGCGCATCGGGTCGGTCATCATCAGATGGACATCGAGATGCAGCGGCGTGGCCCGGCGCATGGCCTCGATGATCACCGGACCCAGGGTCAGGTTGGGCACGAAGTGGGCATCCATGACATCCACATGGACCAGGCCGCAGCCGGCGTCGGCGCAGCGCTTCAACTCCCCGCGCAGGTCGGCGAAATCGCAGGAGAGCAGGCTGGGCAGGACACGGACGGGGGGCATGGCGGGACTGTCCCGGCCTCGCCGCCGGGACAACCGGCACGCCCTGTGCTGCCGGGATGGCTGTATGGGCCATCATGGCCTGCCCGGTTGCCGCCCGGACCCCCACGGCAGTATCCCTCGCACGGAGACACCCCATGGCCGCTGAATTCACCGACGCCAACTTCGCCGCCGAGGTCCTCAAGTCCGACAAGCCGGTGCTCGTCGACTTCTGGGCCCCCTGGTGCGGACCCTGCAAGATGGTCGGACCGATCGTCGAAAAGCTTGCCAAGGAGCTCGAATCCACGGTCAAGATCGGCAAGGTCAACGTCGACGACAACCCGCAGATCTCCGGCGAGTACGGCATCCAGAGCATCCCCACCCTGATGCTCTTCAAGGGCGGCAAGGTCGTGGGCACCACCATGGGCTTCTCGCCCGAGCCCAAGCTGCGCGCCTTCATCGAGGCCCACAGCAAGTGATCGTGGAGCGCGGCGCCCCCGGCGCCGTGGCGCTCGACCTGGTACCGGCGCGGTTCCTGCGCCGGTACCGTCGTTTTTTGGCAGACGTGGAACTGGATGGCCGCGAGGTGACGGTCCATGTCCCCAACACCGGCTCCATGGCCACCCTGAACACCCCGGGCATGACCGCTTGGCTGGCGAAGGCAGCCAACCCCGACCGCAAGCTGGCCTGGACCCTGGTCCTGATCGGCACCCCGGGCGGCGGACTGGCAGTGATCGATACCGGCCTGCCCAACCGGCTCGCCCATGCGGCGGTGGCGGCGGGGATCGTGCCGGAGCTCGCCGGCTACGCCGTGGTTCGGCGTGAGGTCCGCTACGGCGTGAACTCCCGGGCCGACCTGCACCTGACCGGCCATCCGACGCGGTCTGATGCCTGGGTCGAGGTCAAGAACACCACCATGCTCGGCGCTCCGGGCCGGGCGGACTTCCCCGATGCGGTCACCGAGCGCGGGCGCAAGCATCTGCATGAACTCGCGGCGGTCGCCCGGGCCGGCGGCCGGGCGGTGCAGTGGTTCCTGGTCGACCGTACCGACTGCGACGCCTGCGGCATCGCCGGCGCCATCGATCCTGCCTACGCCCAGGCCCTGCGCGAGGCCGCCGCCGCCGGTGTCGAGATCATCGCCTGGCGCGCGGACCTGTCGCCCACCGCCGCCCGGCTCGCCCGGGCGGTGCCGGTGGCCATGCCGTGAGCGGAATCATGCTCCCCCCATGCCTGCCGATCCCTGGTCCGTCGCCGATGCCCTGACCCGTTTGGAGCCGCCCCGCATCCCCGACCGCACCACCCGGGCGGCGCTGCCCGCGGAGGGGGATGCGCTGCCGGCCCTGGCCGCCGCCATCGCCGGCGCCCATGCCGCCGGCGGCGGCCGGGTGGTGGTGGGGCGCGGGCGGCACCTGCTGCGCGGTTCCCTGGTCCTGCGCGACCGGGTCGAGGTCCACCTGGAGGACGGCGCCACCCTGGCCTTCAGCGGCGAACCAGCCGACTTCCTCCCGCCGGTGTTCCAGCGCTGGGAGGGCACCGAGTGCCTGTCCCACGCCCCGCTCATCACCGCCCGGGATGCCACCGACATCGCCCTGACCGGGAGCGGCACCATCGACGGCGTCGGCAGCCGGGCGTTCACGGCGTTCCAGCCGATCCAGGACCCGGACAAGGTCCGCCTGCGGGATGCCGGCCACCGCGGCACGCCGGTGGCGGAGCGGGTGTTCGGCGCCGGCACGCATCTGCGCCCGAGCCTGTTCCAGCCCCTGGGCTGCACCCGGGTGCTGCTCCAGGGAGTGACCCTGCGCGACAGCCCGTTCTGGGTCGTGCATCCCACCTACTGCCGGCACGTGATCGTGCGCGGTGTCACCGTGGACAGCCGCAATCCCAACAACGACGGCTGCGATCCCGACTCCTGCGAGGATGTCCTGGTCGAGGACTGCACCTTCCGCACCGGCGACGACGGCGTGGCGATCAAGAGTGGCCGCGACGAGGACGCCTGGCGGGTCGGCCGGCCGACCCGGCGGGTGCTGGTGCGCCGCTGCGTCCTCGACTCCGAGATCAACGGCCTGTGCATCGGCAGCGAGATGGGCGGTGGTGTGTCCGACGTGTTCATGGAGGACTGCCGCATCGACGAAGCGGACTCGGTGCTGTACCTGAAGGGCAGCCGCGAGCGCGGCGGCTACATCACCGACATCCACATGCGCCGGATCACCGTCGGCCGCGCCCGCCAGGCGGCGATCCGCTTCGAGCCCACCTACAAGGGCGTCCTCGACGGCGAGCATCCGCCCGAGGTCGCCCGCATCCGTCTGAGTGACATCACGTGCCGCCAGGCGGACCGCTACGCCCTGGTCATCGACGGCGATCCCCGCCGGCCGGTGCGGGATGTCCACCTGGACCGCGTCACCATCGATCGCGCCGCCGAGACCGTGTGGCTGCGCCACGCGGAACAGGTGCGTTGCACCGCCGTGACGGTGAACAGCCAGCCCGTGCCGGAGTGTCCGCCGGCGGCGCCGGCCGACGCCCGTCTGGCGGGTTTGCGCGCCTGAACGGGCTGGGGGGAATTCCCCCAGGATCGGACCGCCGGGGGGAAATCCCGCACCGGAACCGCCCCTGGGGCTTGGCACGGGCGGCGCTCCCAGATCAGCGTCACCCTGACCTCGGAGTCTGCCATGCGCCCCATCCTCCTCGCCCTGATCGCCACCCTGCCCCTCGCCGCTGCCGATGGCGCCGCCGGAGAAGGTCGCGGGGCCGAGATCTTCACCCGGCTCGACGCGAATGGCGACGGCACCATCTCCCGGGAGGAGTTCCTGAGCCCCCGTGGCCACGGTCAGGGCAAGGGCTCCGCCACCGGCGCCGCCCGCGCGAAGCTCCTGGAACGCTTCGACACCGACAAGGATGGCACCTTGTCCGACAGCGAGAAGGCCGCGGCGAAGGCCGCCGCCCAGGCCCGCAAGGCCGAGCTGCTCGGAAAACTGGACACCGACGGCGACGGCACGCTGTCCGACGCCGAGAAGGGCGCCGCCCGTGAACAGGCCCAGGCCAAGCGCGGCGAGCACTTCGAGCGCCTGGACGCGGATCACAGCGGATCCTTGGACCATAGTGAATTTCCTGGCCGCGGCGCCGGAAAGGGCGAGGGCCGGGAGCGCGGTGGGAAGAAGGACACGGACGGCGCCAGCACCCTGCGCTGACCGCGGTTCCCGCGGGCCGTCCGGGGCCGCTTGGCGGGTCGCCCGGGCGGTCTAGCCTCAGGTCATGCGCTCCTGGTTGACCCGGTGGTGGATCCTGATTCCGGCGGCCCTGTTCCTGCTGGCCGTCAGCGGGGTGGTCGCGGTCCGCATCATCGGGGAGCAGCGGTTGGCCCAGGTCCGGGCGGACCTGCGCGCCTCGGGCAGGCCCGACACCTACGAAGCGTGGCGGGCTGGGCTGCCGCCCACGGATCCGGCGGCGGCGGATGCGCTGCATACGGCGGTGATGGGGATGCCGTTCCGGCAGGTAGGAACGATGATGCAGAAGGTGCTCGACGGGCCGGCCTCGATGGCGTCGGCCGCCGTGCGGCCGATAGGCCGCCCGGCCACCGCCGCTCGCACCGCCACGGCGGCGTGGCAGGCGGAACAGCGCCGATTGGCGGAGATCCTCGCGGACCAGGCCACCGCAGCGGCGGCGGTGCG
>CAMCAC010000079.1 GCA_945872305.1 Candidatus Kuenenia stuttgartensis
CGGGCCGCCCTCATGGAGGCCCTGCGGATCGAGGACAGCCGCCGCCAGCTTGCGATCCAGCGCCTCGTCGAAGCGCGCACCCCGGTTCCGTGAAAGGCCACCGCCATGTCCGATGACAAGCATGAGGACAAGAAGGACGCCAAGAAGGGCGACGGCAAGGCAGCCGCCCCGGCCAATGCCAAGGGCGGCGGGCTCAAAGCCGTCCTCGGCCCGGTCCTGGCAAGCGTGCTCCTGCTGGGAGTCGGCGCGGGCATCGGGATCTACGGCGTCGGTATCTTCTTCCCCCCCGCCTCTGGAACGGGCACCGGTACCGGCGACGGGCATGGCGAAGCAGCCGGCCATGCCGGATCCTCTGGCCACGGTGGAGAGGAGGGCGGTGAGGAGGCGTCTGTCCTGCACGAGTTCGAGCTCGATCTTGGCGCAGTCAAAAGCAACATCATCGGCCAGAGTGGAAAACGCTATATCATGATGGAGGTGTCGGTGTGGGTGGACAAGGCCATGTCGCCGGCCCTCGCCGCTGGTGGTCATGGCGGCGGCGGCGCCCCCCCGGCGGTGAAGTTCATCAAGAGCGACATCGAGGAGCACCTCGGTTCCTACCAGCTTGCGGACTTCGACAGCGAGGGGGCGGTCCGCATCCTTGAGAAGAAGTTCGTCGAGATCGCCGATCGTCAGCTGCGTCGGCTCTATCCCGTAGAGACCAAGGGCGTCAACAAGCTCATCCATGCGGTCGTCATCACCGGCCGGATGATGCAGTGAGCGTGCGCCATGGCTGACGAGGTCCTCACAGCGGAAGAACTCGATGCCCTCCTCGCCACCGTCGAGGAGGCCGGCTCCGGCCGTCGCAAGCGCGAGAAGCGGGTCAGCGAATACGACTTCGTCCGCCCCAACAAGCTCTCGGGCGAGCAGCTGCGCTCGCTCCAGCGTCTCCACGAGGGGATCAGCCAGAGCCTGACCATGGCCCTGAGCAGCTACCTGCGGATCAACATCGAGTTCACCATCGTCTCCCTCGGCGAGCTGACCTTCGAGGTGTTCCGCAACTCGCTCCCGGAACCGACGGTCATCAACATCCTGTCCTTGGCCCCGCTCCCCGAGCGGGCCCTGGCGACGATGGACATCAAGCTCGCCTTCAGCCTGATCGACCGCATGCTCGGCGGTCCCGGCAAGCCGCTCGACAAGCCCCGCGCCCTGACCACCCTCGAACAGGCCCTCCTCGACAACGTGGTCCGCCGCTTCCTGGAGAAGCTCGCCGAGGGCTGGCACGACCTCTGCCAGTTCTCGCCCGAGGTCGAATCCCGGGAGATGGATCCGCAGTTCGTCCAGGTCATCCCCAGTTCGGAGATGGTCCTGGTCAGCACCTTCGCCATCAGCGCCCCGGGCGAACTGGAGCCCGGCGAGATGTGCGTGTGCATCCCGTTCATCAGCCTCGATGGCGTCCTCGCCCGCCTCGGCAACCAGTTCCGCTTCGCCGCCATGAAGCGCGAGCAGACCCCGGACCAGCGCCGCTGGCTGGACAAGGTCGTGCGTGGCACCGCTATCCCGGTGCGCGCCCTGCTCGGGACCTCGACCCTCAGCCTGGGTGAGATCCTGGCCCTCAAGCCCGGGGATGTGGTCGTGCTCGACCAGACCACCCACGATCCGGTGCGGGTCGAGGTGCGCGGCAAGCTGCGCGCCGAAGGCCGTGCCGGCCGTTCAGGCCGCCACCTGGGCGTCCATCTCGACACCGTCTACCCGGCCGGGACCGGCCCCATCGACAAGGAGTGATCATGGCCGATGAGACCCCCGCCCAGCCCGCCGAATTCCCGGACCTGTCCGGCGCCGGCCCGGTGACCGGCAAGCCGAACATGGACCTGGTGCGCGACATCAACGTCACGCTGACCGTCGAACTGGGCCGCACCGACATGCTCGTCGCCGACGTGCTCGAATTGACCCCCGGCAAGGTCATCGAGCTCGACCGCCTGGCCGGCGAGCCCCTCGACATCATGGTCAACGGCACCCTCCTCGCGAAGGGCGAGGTGGTGGTCGTGGACGAGAACTTCGGCGTCCGCATCACCGCCATCATCGATCCCGAGGCCCGGGAAAAGGCCGTCGGGGAATCATAGGATCCGGGCCCGCTACGCTCGCGTGACGCCCCCGGAACCCGGGCTGGGACCCATCCCGCGCCCCGTCCGGGGAACCGGGTCTTGCCCGACAGGCCGGCCGGGGGCATAGTGGGGATAGGAGCATCCCGTGGCCGGCAAGACCAAATTCGTCTACACCGCTCGCATGGCCGATGGCAAGGAGGCCCGGGGCACCGTCGAGGCCACCTCCAAGGACGAGGCCATCGCCAAGCTCCGCGCCCAGCGGATGGAGCCGCTCAAGCTTGACCCTGAGAAACTGGCCGGCCTTGGCGGCTCCAGCCTGTTCGGCGGCGCCTCGCGCCGGGCCAGCCAGGCGGACCTGTGCATCTTCACCCGCCAGCTGGCGACCATGATCGGCGCCGGCATCCCGCTGCTCGAAGCCTTCGAGATCCTTGCCGACCAGACCAAGGACACCAACAAGGGTTTCGGCCTCGGCCTGCAGGAATGCGCCGACCTGGTGCGCGGCGGCACCGAGCTGTCGGAAGCCCTTGCCAAGTATCCGAAGATCTTCCCCGACATCTATGTGAACATGATCAAGGCCGGTGAAGCCTCCGGCCAGCTCGACGTGATCCTCAACCGCGTCGCCGACTTCATGGAGCGCAGCGAGAGCCTGAAGCGCGAGATCAAGTCGGCGATGACCTATCCGGTCATCTCCCTCGTCCTGATCTTCGGCATCACCGGCTACCTGATGGTCGGCGTCGTTCCCAAGTTCAAGGACATGTTCACCTCCCTCGGCGCCGAGCTGCCCGCCCTGACCAAGTTCGTCGTCGGCGTCTCCGACTGGATGGTGGCCAACTACTACGTGCTCGCGGCGATGATCGTGGGCGTGATCATCGGCTACATCCTCCTCATGCGCATCCCCCAGGCCCGGGTCATCCGCGACCTGGTCATGCTCAAGCTGCCGGTCTTCGGGCCCCTCGGCCAGAAGGTCACCCTGAGCCGCTTCGCCCGTACCCTGGGCACCCTGCTGGCTTCCGGCGTGCCCCTGCTCCAGTCCCTGGAGATCGTCGCCAAGACCTCGGGCAACCTGGTCATCGAGGACGTGCTCCTCCAGACCCGCGACACGGTGAAGCGCGGCGAATCCATCACCTCCTACCTGCAGACCTCGTGGGTGTTTCCGCCCATGGTGGTCAAGATGATCGGCATCGGCGAGCGGTCCGGTGCCCTTGAGCAGCTGCTCTACAAGATCTCCGACTTCTACGACGAGCAGGTCCATGCGATGGTGAAGTCCCTGACCAGCCTCATCGAACCGATCATGCTGTCGGTGATGGGTGCGGTGGTGGGTACCGTGGTCGCCGCCATCTTCCTGCCCATCCTCGAGCTGCAGAAGCAGCTCCAGTAAGGTGCCCGCCACCGCCCTGGTCCCGGCGCGTACCGTCGCCTGGCTGCGGCTTCTGGTCGTCGCCACCGCCGGCGGGGCCGCGGCGCTGTTCCTCGCCGGCCGGGCCCAGGCGGGACCTCTCCTGGTCCCCGTCTCCATCCTGGTCGGCGGGGCGGCAGGCATCTCGTTCCTCCTCGTCCTGCTCGCCCCGGCGGTGCGCCGGCGTTGGCAGGTGGCCCTCCACCTCGTCTTCGACGTGCTGTGGATCGGGGCGTTGCTGTGGTTGACCGGCGCAACCGCCTCGCCCGCGATCCTCCTGCTGTTCGCGGTGGTCCTGATCGGCAACCAGGCCCTGCCCGGAGTGGCCCTGTTCGTCCTTCCGGCGGTGGCGGGGCTGGTCCTGGCCGTGGTGTCGAGCCTGTATCTGGCGGGAACCCATCCCCTGCCCGTGGCCCTGGTGGAAGCGGATCCGCGGCTGGTGGACGCCAATGCGATCCTCGGCCAGCTTGCGCTCCAGGTGGCGGCGCTGTTCCTGGTCGATCTCCTCGGCCAGGCCCTGGCCCGCCGGCTGCATGAGCAGCGGACCTTCACCGAGGAGCTGATCGACCAGCTCGGCGAGGGGGTGTTGGCGGTCGATGGCGGCGGCCAGGCCGCCTACGCCAACGGCAAGCTCCTGCTCCTGCTCGGCGTGCCGCGGATCGAGCTCGGCCGTCCGGCCCAGGATTCCCTGCCCGGCGACGCCCTGGCTCCGATCCGCGCCTGGCTCGGCGACGACCAGATCGCCCGGGTCGAGCGCATGGGGCTGGGCGGCCGGCATCTCGTGCTGCGTTTCGATGGCCTGCATGACCGCCGTGGGCGGCTCATCGGGCGGACCATGCTGGTGGCCGACGAGACCCGTCTGCGGGTGCTCGAGGACAACGCCCGGCGGTCCGAACGCCTGGCCAGCCTGGGCGAGATGGCGGCGGGCATCGCCCACGAGATCCGCAACCCGCTCACCAGCCTGCGCGGTTGCGCCCAGGAGCTCGCCGACATGCACGACCGGGCGAGCGGCAGCGATGCCGCCAACCTGGCGGCGATCCTGGTCGACGAGTCCGATCGCATGGCGCGGATCGTTGGCGACTTCCTCGCCCTGTCCCGGCAGCGGCCGCCCCAGGTGCGCCCGGTGCTGGTCCCGCCCCTGTTCGCCGAGATCCGGACCATGGCCGCGGGCCGCCGTGACGCCCCCGCGGGGCTCACAGTGGAGATCACCGTCGACGAGCCGTGTCCGTCGGTCCTGGCGGACTCCGACCAGTTGCGCCAGGTGCTGCTCAATCTCGTGAACAATGGCATCGATGCCTGCCGCGGCACGCCGGTCCCGCGGTTGGTGCTGAGCGCCGGCCGGGCGCCGGAGGACGGCCCCCTGGCCCGGCCGGCGGTCCGCATCCGGGTCAGCGACACCGGCTGCGGGATCCCTCCGGAGCTCCAGGAACAGGTGTTCACCCCGTTCTTCAGCACCAAGGCCCAGGGCACGGGATTGGGGCTGAGCCTGGTCGGGCGCATCGTCCGCGACCACCAGGGGACGATCCTCCTCGACAGCCGCCCCGGGGTCGGGACGAGGGTCACCATCGACCTGCCGGCCGCCTGATCAGGACGGCAGGAGCAGGAACAGCACGCCGGCGGTCGCCCAGCCGCACATCAGCATCATGGCGACCGGGATCGCGACCCGGGCTGAGCCCTTGAACAGGGCGGCGCCGATGACGCCGATCAAGGCCGCGCCCATGCCGACGGCGACCAGGCCGGGATCGCCCATCTGGCCGATCTTCTCCGCCACCGGGCCCAGGGTTCCGCCCTTCTTCAGGCTGCTGGCATAGGCGGCGATGGTCTTGAACAGCCCGAGCAGGGTCGGCGGCACGGCGCTGAGGAGCACCGCGAACACCAGCGGCCACGCGCCGCTGCGCTCGTCGCCGGCCTTGCCACCCTTGCCGGCCGGTTCGTTCTTGGGGGCGTCTTTGGGCATGCTTACTCCAGGGTGATCGAGACGGGGCAGTGGTCGCTGCCCATGATGTCAGGATGGATGCGGATGTCCGCCACCCGGTCCATGAGGTCCGGTGAGACGGTGGCGTAGTCGATCCGCCAGCCGATGTTGCGGGCCCGGGCACCGCCCCAGTTGGTCCACCACGTGTACAAACCGGGTTCGTCGGGATGGCGTTCACGGAACACATCACGGTAGCCCAGGGTGCCCAGGTAGCGCTCCATCCACGCCCGCTCGCCGGGCAGGAACCCCGCGTTGCCCTCGTTCTCCTTGGGCCGGGCGAGGTCGATGGCCCGATGGGCGATGTTGTAGTCGCCGAGCAGCACGGTGCGCAGCCCCTGCCGGCGCAGGCCGGCGAGGTGGCGCTCCATGGCGGCGCAGAAGCCGAGCTTGTAGTCGATGCGCTTGCCGCCCTCCTGGCTGTTGGGGAAGTACGCCCCGACCACCGCCAGATCGCCGTATACGCCGGTCAGCACCCGCCCCTCACAGTCGTACTCCGGGTCGCCCAGGCCCTCGACCACCCGGTTCGGGGCGGTGCGGGAGAGCAGGGCGACGCCGCTGTAGCCGGGTTTCTCCGCGGAGAACCAATGGGCAAACCAGCCGTCCGGCTCCGCCAGATCGCCGATCTGGTCGGCCCGGGCCTTGGTCTCCTGCAGGCACCACACCTCGATGGCGGGCATCTGATCCCACGGGAGCTGGTTCCGCTTCGCCACGGCGCGGATGCCGTTCACATTCCACGAGCAGATATGCATGATGGGTGGCCGGGCGGCCCCGGTGGGGCCGCCCGGCGTGGAATCACTGCTGGGCGGCCTGCTGCTGGGCCGGGGCCACGGGGCCCTTCTGCAGGGCCATGCGCTGGGGCTCGAAGGGGATCAGCGGCAGGTTGGCGAGCATCGAGAGGTTGTTGATGGTCGCCATGATCTTGCCGGTGCCGAGCATGAGCAGCGAGCCGAAGAACTGGTTCTCGGGCTCCTTGGACGGGTTGAACGGCTTGTCGGTGGTGAAGAGGAAACGCCAGCCGCCGCGGGCAAAGGGCTGTTCGCCGGCCTTTTCCTCCTTGCCGAGGAACAGGGCGAAGCTGACGATCGCCGTGTGCATGGTGCCATCCGGGCTCGACGGCAGGAAGTGCAGCTGACCCGCGGCGCGGATCTCGGGGGCGCCCTCGCGGGCCGGGGGCTGCTGGAGGAGGATGCCGTCGAGGAAGTCGCGGCTGATGTCGAACTGCATGGGGATCTCCCGGGTAGGCGTGACAGGATGCGTGCCGATTCGGCACGGCAATGGCATTGCAGCGGGCCGACCGGGTCTCTATGACCCGGCGCCCCCTGTGTAAGGGAGCCCTGACCGCCGCGTCCACGCACGCGAGCCACCGAGGAATACGCATGACAGCAGACCGTGACGCGACCCCGCCCATCCAGGCCCAGGGCCTGGCCAAGCACTACGGCCGTTTCGTGGCCATCCGCGACATCAGCTTCAGCGTCCCCAAGGGGTCGGTGACCGCCTTCCTGGGCCCCAACGGCGCTGGCAAGTCCACCACCATGAAGATCCTCACCGGATTCCTGGCGCCGAGCGCCGGAACAGCCCGGATCAACGGCATCGACATGGCCGAGGACCGCATCGCCGCCAGCCACCAGCTCGGCTACCTGCCGGAAAACGGGCCCCTGTATCCGGAAATGACCCCGGCGACCTACCTGCGCTCCTGCGCCGCCATCCGCGGCATGTCCGGGCCGGCCCTCCGCAATGCCCTCGACCGGGTCACCATGACCTGCAAGCTCGACGAGGTCTGGAACAAGCCGATCCGCAAGCTGTCCAAGGGCTTCCGTCAGCGCGTCGGGCTCGCCCAGGCGATCCTCCATGATCCCGCGGTGCTCATCCTCGACGAGCCGACCTCGGGCCTCGACCCGAACCAGATCCAACTTGTCCGCGACCTCGTCCGCGACCTGGCCCGGACCAAGACCATCCTCCTCTCGACCCACATCCTGCAGGAGGTCGGCGCCATGGCCGACCGGGTGCTGGTGGTGAGCGAGGGTCGCCTCCGCTTCACCGGCACCCCGGCGGAGCTGGCCGGCGGCGCCAGCATCGAAGATCGTTTCCGTGAACTGACCAAGGGAGTCGTGGCATGAGCCGAGTCGTCAATCCGGTCGCCATCAAGGCCGTCGCCGCCCGCCAGTTGGGCGGACTGCTGGGCAACCCGCTCGGCTACGTCTTCATCCTCGCCTTCGTCGCCGCCACCGCCGCCGCCATCTTCCTCATCGGCGGCGACAGCTTCCTGGCGCGCAACATCGCCGACCTCCAGCCGCTCCATGCGGCGATGCCCTGGCTGCTGGTGGTCCTCCTGCCCGCCCTGGCCATGGGCTCCTGGGCCCAGGAGCGCGAACTCGGCACCGAGGAGCTCCTCCTCACCATGCCGCTCTCGACCCTGGACGCGGTCCTCGGCAAGTGGGTCGCCATCGTCGTCTACTTCACCCTCGCCCTGCTCTGCTCCCTGTCGAATGTCGTCGTCCTGGCCTGGCTCGGCAGCCCCGATGCGGGCCTGATCGCCGCCAACTACCTCGGCTGGTGGCTGGCCGGATCCGTCGCCGCCGCGTTCGCCCTGCTGGCGTCGGTCCTGGTGCCCCTGTCCTCCGTCGCCTTCGTGCTCGGGGTGCTCCTGTGCGCCCTGGTCATGGGCCACGCGCAGGTGGTGAAGGCGGGCGAGTGGGCCGTGTCGGTCCTCAGCTTCGGCGCCATCCCGGTGGATGGCCGCCTCGGGGCCGGCTGGTTCGACGCCTTCAACCGCGGCCTGGTCCCCTTCGGCCATGTGGTCGGGGCCCTGGCCGCCGCCGCCGCCGCCATCGGTGCCGCGGTGGCGGTCCTCGCCAGCCGGCGCTGGCGTCCCGCCGACCGCGGGACGGTGGTCGGCCAGATCGCCTCCCTGGTCTTCGGTGTCATCCTCGCCATCAACCTCGGCGGCATCGCCAACCGCTTCGGCGCCGGTGCCGACATCACCAGCGAGCGGCTGGCGAGCCTGTCGTCGGAAAGCCGCAGCCTGGTCGCGGCCCTGCCCGCGCCCGTGACCGTGCATCTGTACGTCTCCGCCGACGAGGTGCTGCCCAGCGACCTGCGCCTGCGCGCCCAGGAGATCGGTGACAAGGCCAACGCCCTGGCCCGTTCCTCCGGCGGCCGCATCACCATCGACATGCAGCGGCCGAAGGACGCCCTCGACCCCGCCGCCGCCGCCGCGGAGCGCGAGTTCCGCATCACCTCGCGCAAGGTCCCGTCGCGTACGGTCACCGGCCGCGAACTGGCGGATGTGTACCTGGGCGCCGCGGTGACCAGCGCCGGCCGCACCGAGACCATCGCCCACTTCGATCCGGGCCTGTCGGTCGAATACGAACTGGTCCGGGCCATCCGCGCCGTGGCCAGCGCCAAGAAGCCGGTGCTCGGCGTCGCGGTCACCGACCTCAACCTGCTCGAAGACTTCGACATGGGGGCCCAGCGGATGACCCAGGAATGGTCCATCGTCAAGGAGTGGCGCCGCCAGTACCAGGTCCAGCGCGTGGACCTCAAGAGCCCGGTCGCCGCCGAGGTCGAGGTCCTGGTCGTTCCCCAGCCGAGCACCCTGACCCAGCCCGAGATCGAGAACCTGCACGCCTATGTCTGGAAGGGTGGCCCCACGCTCATCCTCGAAGATCCGCTCCCGCTCTTCCAGGGCATGGGCGCCCGTCGGTATGACCTGATCGCGTCCCATCCGAAGCGCGATACCAGCCGGAACCCCTACGGCGGCCAGTCGGGCGAGGTCCCCCCGAAGGGTGATCTCCAGCCGCTCATGCGCGCCCTCGGCATCGCCTGGGCGCCCAGCCGGGTTGCCTGGTCCGACTACATCCCGAGCGACTTCTTCCGTCGCATCCTGCCGCCCCACTTCACCTGGGTCGCCCGCAGCCAGGGCAGCTTCGCCACCGACCATCCGGCGGTGGCCGGCCTGCAGAGCCTGATGTTCGCCAATCCCGGCGATCTCCGGGTGGCGGACGACCGGCCCGCCGGGATGGCCGTGACACCCCTGGTCCGCCTTGCGGGCAAGGCCGCCTGGGGTTCCGACTCGGTCAGCGACCTCCTCCAACCGGGATGGGATGGCCAGCCCCAGGGCGTGAACCCGAGCAAGCGCAAGATCAGCGGCGATCCCACCCAGCCGGCCATCGTCGCCATGGCCGCCACCGGCACCATGGCCGCCGCCTACCCGGTCGAGGTCCCCTCGGCCACCGCCACCGGTGCCACCACCGCCGCCCCGGTGGAGCGCCGGGTCGGCCTGCCCAGCCTGAAGCCGGTCAATGTCATTGTCGTCGCCGATCTCGACTGGATCGCCGATGAGCTGTTCGAACTCTACCGCAACGAAGGCAACCGCATGGACGGGGAGCAGTTCAAGTTCCTCCTCGACCTCGCCAACGTGCCGTTCACCGGCAACGTGGTCGATGCCCTGGCGGGCGACACCGGATTCAACGCCATCCGCACCCGCCGGCCGGTGTCGCGCCCCCTGACCCGGATCGAGTCGGTGATCACCGAGACCTCGGAAGCGGTGCTCAAGGCCCAGCAGGCCGCCGACGCCGCCTTCGAGGCGGAGATCGCCAAGGTCCAGGCCAACCTGGACAAGGGCGTCGAGGACATCCGCCAACGCGATGACCTGGAGCCCTCGGCCAAGGAGCACCTGGTGAAGGAACTGCTCGAAGCCAATGTGAGCAAGCTGGACCGCAACCGCACCGAGTTGCGTACCCGCTTCGACCGCCAGGTCCGCGAGGCGACCATCCAGCAGCGCCGCGATGTCGATGCCTACCAGACCTGGATCAAGGTCATGGCCATCGCCATTCCAGCCCTGCTCCTGGCCATCCTCGCCGTCGTCGTGTGGGCGATGCGGCGCAGCGCCGAGCGCACCACCATCCCCGCCAACCGCAGCCTGTGAGACCCGCCATGAAGCTCCCGCTGGTCCTCGGCGTCCTCGCCGTCGCCACCACCCCGATCGCCTGGTTCAGCCTGTCGCCCGCCCCCGTCGGCGTGGCCGTCGAGCGCCCCCGGTTCGCCCTCCTCGACCCGGCGAAGATCTCCGCCCAGGAGATCAGCGGCCTCGAGGTCATCACCTGGGAAGAGAAGTTCGGCAAGGAGCGCCGCTTCGCCATCCGCCGCGATGGCGAGGGCCAGTGGTCGATCCCGTCGAAGTTCAACTACCCGGCGGACGACAACGCCACGGTCACCGAGATCAGCCAGCGGCTGATCCAGGTCGAGCGCGGCCGCAAGGTCGAAGCCGCCGCTGATCGCCTGGCGGATCTCGGGGTTCTGGACCCCACCGATCCCCAGACCGGTGCCGCGGCCGATGCCTATGGCAGGCGCATCGTCCTCACCGACCGCACCGGGGCCCAGGTCCTGGATGTGGTCATCGGCAAGGCGGTCGAGGGGGCCTCCAACCTGCGCTATGTCCGACCGCGCGGCGGCAGCGAGGTGTGGACCGCCAAGATCGACGCGGACATCTCCCTGCGTTTCACCGACTACGTCCAGACCGATCCCTTCAAGATCGTCCTCGATGAGGTCCGCATGGTCGGGATCTCGGACTACACCGTGGACCAGGAGAAGGGGGCCATCACCCCGCGGGCCGAGACCGCCTTCGTCCGTGCGTCGTCCACCACTCCGTGGACCAGCCCCCAGGCCCCCGAGGGCAAGACCCCGCTGGCGACCAAGGTGGATGCCATCCTCACGGAACTCGGCTCCCTGCGGCTGATCGATGTCCGTCCGGTGGACCAGGATTCCTTCCGAACCTCCGGCATCTTCATCCAGCCGGACGCCCCGAACCTGCCCCTCAATCCGGCGCGGATCACGCTTGGCGGCCAGCGCGCCGCGGTCTACGGCACCGAGGGTCGGATCGATGTGAGCACCCGCGATGGGCTGGTCTACCAGTTCATGTTCGGCGGCACCGCCACCATCGATGACGATGGCGACGGCAAGGAGGATGAGGGCGCCGCCAAGGCACGCATCGTCGCGGTCTATGTCCGCCACGATCCCGCCCTCGACCAGTCCCCGGTGCCTGCCACCGCGAGCAAGGTGCTCCTGCGCAAGAGTGGCGCCGAGCGCGCGGCCAAGGCCCAGGCCCGCTACGACCGGTTCTTCTACGTGATCTCCGATACCGCGTTCAAGAACCTGCGTCCGGATGCGGCGACCCTGTTCGAGGACCTGCCCAAGCCTGCCGCCACCATGGCGGTCGAGGCCGGCTTCACGACGACCCCGAGCGGCCTGCAGTGGCGTGAGGACCGTCCTGCCAAGGACGGCGGTCGCAAGCCGGGTCCCACGGATACGGTCAGCGTCCATTACCGCGGAACGCTGGTCAGCGACGGCAGCGAGTTCGACTCGTCCTATGGCCGTGGAGATCCGGCTTCGTTTGCACTCAACGGCGTGATTTCCGGCTGGACCGAGGGCTTGCAGCTCATGGGCGAGGGTGCCAAGTACACCTTCATCATCCCCAGCGATCTCGCCTACGGCGATGCGGGCCGGCCGCCCAAGATCCCAGCCAAGGCCACCCTGCGCTTCGAAGTCGAGCTGCTGTCCGTGCAGTGACGCTCCCGGCGCGCACCGCTCCGCGGTGCGCGTGTGCGCGCCCCACGGCGTGGGGCGCTCCGAGTCGTGTGCGGTGTCTCAGCTTTCCCCGGCGCGCACCGCTCC
>CAMCAC010000080.1 GCA_945872305.1 Candidatus Kuenenia stuttgartensis
CCCCGGACCAGGAGCAGGAGCGCGGAGCGGGCAGCAACAGGGGCATCAGAAGTATTCCAGGCGGGTGAATCCATTCGCACGGACCGGGAACAGCGCATCGCGCAGGACCGGGTCGCCGTCGATGGGGAGGTTGGCGGCGGGCGCGATGCCCGAGACCGCCGTCAGCAGGGTGCCCGCATCCGGCATCGCCATGGCGATCGCGCCGTCACCCAGGCGGTGGGTGGTGGCGCCGAGGCGCAGCGTCACGCCGCCGCGGCCCAGGGCGGCGGCGCGGGCGAGCAGTTCCGGGGCGATGGCGTTCAGGAAAGCGGCGTCGTCCAGCACCAGGCCGAGGAAGCCGCCGTAGGATTTCACCGCCGGCTGACTGCGGTAGGGCAGCCCGGCGAGCACCCGGCGGCAGGGATGGCCGGCGGGCATGGCTGCGTGCAGCTCGCTGCGGGCGGGATCCTCGGCCCGGGCCCGGGCGGCGGCGTCGCGCCAGACCCAGGCCGCCGACGCTGCGTCCGCGGCGGCGCATTGGTACAGCCGGTCGCCCCGGCGCAGGTGCCAGGCGACGATCCGCCTGTCCCGGCGCAGGACGCGGATGTGGGCATGCTCGAACCCGTTCCGCACGAGCTGCGCCGCGAAGGTGCCCGCGGCATGCTCGCGCATCCATGCCCCGTCCCGGTAGCCGGCGCGGGACAGGTCGAGCAGGGCCGGTTCGTCGGCGGCGGTGGCGGCCTCGCCGCCCGGCTCCGCCGGCGGCAGGTGGTCGACGAGTGCGGTGACCGCGTCCTCGACTAGGCACGGCCGGTAGCCGATCCGGTTGTAGAAGTGGTCGATGCCGATGAGGAAGACCCAGGGAATCCCCATGGCCCGGATGCGCTCGTGGGCCGCGGTCATCAACGTCCTGCCGAAGCCGCGGCCCTTGCGTGCCGGATCCGTCGCCACCGCGCCGATGCAGGCGGTGGGCACCAGCGCCGCCCCCAGCCGCAAGCGGCGCTCGAACACGAGCAGCGCCGCCGCCGGCTCATCCCCATCCATCACCACCACCCGGTTGTCCGGGGGGCACCCGGGGTCCGCGGTCAGGTCGTGGGTGAAGATCCGCCGCAGCTCGGCGTCGCCGGGCTTGAAGGCGTTCACCATCAGGTCGAGGAGGGTGCCGGTGGGGATCATGGCAGGATGCCGTCCAGGGTCCGCATCCACACCGACGCATCCACGATGGTCCCGGTCCGCTGGGCCTGGTCGATCGCCATGCAGGCGAGGCCCGCTTCGAGGGCGGCCTTGGCCGGGACCGGGAACGGCACGCCGTCGAGCCAGCAGGTGGCGAGGTCGCGGCCCATGGCCTCGTCGGCGCCGTAGTGGTGGGCGGTGCCGGTGCCCAGGTCGATGCCCTCGGGTTCCTGGTACACCTGGCGCACCCGCAGGACCGGGTTGGCGAAGTCGCCCTCGATCAGGCCTTCGACCCCGCAGATCAGCCAGCGGCGCTGGCGGTCGGCGGCGTGGTTGTTGGCGTGGAAGCTGATCCGCACCCCGCGCTCGGTCTCCAGGATCGCCACCTGGTGGTCGAGGATGTCGCCGTCCGAGGCGAACACCTCGTCGGTGCCCTGCCAGCCCGTCCACCACTCGCGGTAGCGCCCGTCGCCGGCGAGGCGGGCGTTCTCCGGGGTGAAGATGGAGCGCCCGCCGAAGCTGGCGGCCTTGCTCACCCGGCCGCACAGGGCCTGGTAGAGGTCGATGTCGTGGCAGCACTTCTCCAGGATGTGCGAGCCGGACCAGGCGCGCTTGCGCCGCCAGTCGCGCATCAGGAAGCCGCCGTGGGCCGGCGGCAGGTGCTCGTTGGCCTCCATCGACACCAGCCGGCCGATGCGGCCGATGTGGGCGCTCACCGCGCGGAAGAACGGCGACGAGCGCAGGACCAAGCCGACCTGGACCCGGTCCGGCCCGGCGTCGCGGATCAGCTCCGCCGCGGCCCAGGTGTCCTCGGGCGAGATCACCACCGGCTTTTCGGTGAACACCCGGCAGCCGGCGGCCAGCGCGTCGCGGATGTGCTCCAGATGGACATGGTTCGGCGAGCCGATCAGCACCGCATCGGGCTTCAGGGCCGCGAGCATCGTTCGGTGATCGGTGAAGCCCTGACCCGGGGCGAGTCCAGCCTTTGCCAACTCGCCGAGGCCCACGGCGGGGGCGGGATCCGCAAAGCCCACCAGGGTCATCCGGCCGCCGGCCGTCGCGTGGAGGTGGCGCCACACGCCGCTGATGCGCATGCCCAGGCCGATGATCGCGATCTTCATGGCAGGCATTGTGCCGTACACCAAGCGGGGATGGTCGGGGGCGGGTCCTGGCCAGCGACCGATCGTCCGGCATGCTCCGGTCATGCTGTCCCCGGAACTCCGCCGGCTGCTCGCCCTGCTCGACGCCCTGCCCGGCCGGCTGGGAGCGGTCCAGGTGCTCGCCCTGGATGCCCGCCATGCGGGCCGGTTCGACGGCCAGGACCAGCACCGGCACAGCGTGCCGACCCTGGTCGCCTGCCTCACGGCACCATTGCGCATCGAATCCGCCGGCCGGCGCTGGGATCTGGCGAGCGGTGACGTGGCGCTCATCGCCCCCGGGGTGTGGCACCGCCACGCACCGCTCCGGCCCGGCGCCGCGCTGCTCGGCATGGGCGTGCGCACCCGCTGTTGCGATGTGGTGCTCGCCACCCCGGGGACCTCGTTCTGGGGCTCGGTGCCCCGGGAGCCCGCAGCCCGGCGGCTTGGGGAGGCGGTGGCAGCCCCACCCCTCGCACGGCGGACCGCAGCCCTGGCGGTGCTCGACCTCCTCCTCGGCGAGCGGCTGGAACCCCTGGAACCGGATCCGCCGGCGGTGGAACGCATGCTGCACCGGCTGTGGGGCAACCTCGACAGCGGCCTGGGGGCCGCCGATCTGGTGGCAGCGAGCGGCCTCGGCCGCTCCCAGGCCTTTGCCCTGTTCACCGCCACCGAGGGCATCAGTCCCCGCCGGGCGGTGGAGCAGGAACGCCTGCGCCTGGCCACGGCCCTGGCCACCGCCGGCCTGGCCCCGGCGGAGATCGCCCGGGCGGTGGGTTTCCCAGATGCGGCAGCCTTGCAGCGGGTGCGCCGGCGGGCGGCGGGCCGGGATTCCTGACCTGCCGGACCCCGATCTCGGTCCCCCGGAAACGCCCCCGGGCCGCGGCGTTCGCCGCGGCCCGGGGCCGTTCGTCCGTCGGATGACGGGTCAGGGCCAGGGTCGTCGCCCTGCGGCAGGCCGCTCACGGGGCGTGCGGTCCGCTCAGGCGCCGAAGATCATCTGGCCGGTTGGCGTGAGCGGGTCCAGGCGGAGCACGGTCGGGTTGCCGTCGTGGGATCTGATGGTCCACTGCCTCGCGCCGTCCAAGCCCTGGGCCATGTTGCCCGGCGTTGTGGTCGTCCTGTCCATCCGGGAACATCATGCGCAGCGATCTGACATCGACCCCTCTGCTCATCCTGGCCAGCGCGGTCCTGGCGGGATGCGCCCGGGAGCCAGATGCGGGAGCGGTCCTTCGCCAGACGATCAGCAGGCTGGAGGCAAAGGTTGTCGCGAGCGATCCCGGGGTCTCGGTCGCGGATCTGCTGGCGCTGTCTTCCGCTTATGAGGTCGCGAGCAGGCCGCTGGACGCGGGTGCAACCCTGGCGCGGGCCATCGCCGGCGGCGCGGGCTCGGGTCACGGATATCGCCTGGGTCGTCTGTGGGAGGCCGCCGGCCGCATGGATCTGGCCGCCACGGCCTACAAGGCCGTGGGCACCGCCGAGGCCGACCTGGATGCGGCCACTCTCCACAGATCTGATCTTGCATCCCAGGACATGGAGGTCCGTCGCCGCGGCGTGAGCGTATACCTGGCCGTCGCCAGGTCCTGGCCCGGGTCGCCCCAGGCCCGGGAGGCGCTCCTGGAAGCGTTGTCGAGAACCGGTTCCACGGCCCTGAGCGATCTTCGTGCCGAGTCCGAAGACCTGGCCCTGGCCCAGTTCAGCGGTGATGGGGATTTCGCCCAGGCCATTCTCGGGGCCGCGGGGCGCATGGCGGAGCGACAGCAGGGCGATCAGGCCCTGGCCCAGGTTCGCGCGCTTTTGGATAGTAGAATCCGGGACAGGGCCGCGGCCGAGATCCTGGTCCGACTTGGCCGTCACGGGGAAGCGGCGGACCTGTGGGAGCGGTGTTGGAGGGAGGGCGGGGACCCCAATGATCTCTACCATGCGGCGCAAAGCCTAATGCAGTCCGATCCTCCCCGTTCCGCCCGGATGTGGTTGCGGGCGGCGGAGCAGGTGGGCGGTGTCCCCGGCCTCAGACCGGCAGCCCTGTTGGCCAAGGCGTGGTGGCTCGATCCCACGGCCATGGTGGACGCAGCAGACCGTCTGGCCGCGGCCTGGGCCGGGCATCGGTCCGAACTCGCACTCCTTGCCTTATACCGGGCCCGGGCCGGGATCGGCGACCCTGCAATCCAGATGCAGGAAGTCATTGCCGGAAATCCTGATGTGGTCGATCTGGAGGGCCTGATCGATGTCGCCCGTGCGGATGCCCGTGCCGGTTCTGTCATCGCCGACCGCGGCCGGGTCGATGACCGGGCCGGCTGGATCATGCGTCTGGCCGCGGCTCTTGCCCAGGACGACGCCGCGGCCCTGGTGAAAGTTGCTGAGGCCCTCCGCGACGGCGGGCTGCTCGATGGCCGTATCGCGGACAGGGCCTGCGATCTGGTGTCGCACCGGATCTTGGCGCATATGCGCGAGCAGAACGGCCTCAGCCCCGGGATGGAGGCTCAGGTCTTCGCCTTCATCCGCACGGTCGCAGCCGTTCCCCAGGATCCGCTGGTGTGCAGGAGCGTCGAGCGGATGGCTGCCGAATGCCTGCCCCCGGGCCAGGCCAGGGATGCTGTCGTCTCCATGACGGAGGATCCCATCCGGCGGGCATGGGCATCAGAAGGTCACATGGAGCTGGCGTGCCTCCTGCAGGATCCACCGGCGGGGATCCATCCGCTCCGTCTGCTGGCGTTGCGTCAGGAAGCCTGGAGCCGTGCGATGCAGGATGACAGATTCCACCTGGATGCCGTCGCCATCGCCCGCCCGGCCGCCGACCGCCCCGAGTGGGCGGTGCGCTGGGCGGAGGCTCTCATCGCCATTCCCGCAGGCGTCGATCGCGACCAGATGCCCCAGGTCATCGCCACCTTGGCTCCCGTTGCGGCCATCCCCGGCGCCCACCAGGAGCGGGCCCTGGCCCTGATCGCGATCCTGCACCTGAACGCGGGTCGCGCGACCGAGGCCCACCAGGTCATCGCAGCCCTGACCGGCCCACCGGACACCTGGGCCCCCGAGACGCGTCGCATCGCCGCCTGGGCCGCGGCGGGGATCTCCGACCAGGGCCAGTACGAGGAGATCCTGGACGCCGCCGCCCGGACGGGCATCGGGGCGGACATGGATCTGGTCTTCGAAATGGTGCGCAGCACCAGGGAGAACCTCACGGAACGGGCACCAGGCGTCGTCCCGTGGAGTGTGCCCAGGACGTGGGCGCCTTCCCTGGTGGAGCGAGCGGAGGGCAGGTTGCGCGGACATGATTCCGTCCGTCGTGCGGGCATGCTGGTATGGCTCGCCCAGGAACTGGACGATGGCAGCACCGCGTTCAGACCCTATCCCGCGGCCGTCCTGGCCAGGGCGCGCGAGATCTACGCCGATGACCGGTTCGGCCTGGAGGCGGTCCATTGCCTGGAGCTGGAGTGGGCCACACGCCAGGGCGATGTGCCGGCACAGGATGCCGCCGCCCGCGCGCTGATGGCCAAGGAGGCGGTCCGGAAGGAGCGCGTAGGCGAGGCCCTGCGCAGGTGGTTGGAGCCCCGCCTGGCGACGATGCCCGCGACCACCGCCGATGCGGCCCTGCTTGCGGTGATGAAAACGGGCACGGCGGACGGCGTGTGGGCCGCCGGCCGCCTCGCGGAACGTCAGCGTCCCCGGGATCCGACCGCCGCCGCAATCACGATCCAGCGGATGGTGCGGTGGGCGGATCGGGATTCCGTGGCGGCATTTGAGGCGTTCCAGGCCCTGGCCAGTACCGAAGCCGCCGCCGGCCGGAGCGAGATCGCCGCCGGAGCCTGCGCCCAGATGGCCGTCCACTTCAATCCTGATCGGATCGGCAGGGATCGTCTCCTCATGGCAGGTGGTCAGGCCGAGGACTTCCAGGCGAGGCCCGCCGGGCGGACCGGGCCGAACTGACGGAACGCATCGGAGGGACGGTTGGCAGGGCGCCGTCCTGGTCCCCGTTCCGGAAACGCCGCCGGGCCGCGGCGTTCGCCGCGGCCCGGGGCCGTCCGTCCGTCGGATGACGGGTCAGGTCACTCGATGACCGCGAAGATGTCGGTCTCTTCCATCACGAGGTATTCCTCGCCGTCGAGCTTGACCTCGGTGCCGGCGTAGGAGCTGAAGAGGACCTTGTCGCCGGCCTTGAGCTGCATGGTCTGGCGCTTGCCGGATTCCATCACCTTGCCGTTGCCGACGGCGATGACCTTGCCCTCCTTGGGCTTGTCCTTCGCCTTCTCGGGGATGATGATGCCGCCGGTGCTCTTGTCGCTCGCGCTGGCGCGCTGGACGATGATGTGCGAGCCGAGGGGCTTGATCGGGGTCTTGGCCATGGTGTCTCCTGTTCGGATGTGTGGGGAGGGGGAAAGGGGGGGATGGGAGGGGGCGCTCAGGACTTCACGGTGAAGTCGGCGTCCTTGATGCCGTCGTCGTCGGACTTGCCGCTGGCGGCTCCGGGCTGGGGGCCGGCGCCGCCCGCCGCGGCGCCGGCGGCCTGCTGGGCCTGGGCGTCGGCGGCGCTGTAGATGCGCTGGCCGAAGGTCATGGCAGCGGTCTCAAGGGCCTTCACCGCGGCGTCGATGGCCTCGGCGTCCTCGCCCTCGCGGGCCTTCTCGACCGCGGCGATGGCGGTCTCGATGTCGGCCTTCTCGGTGCCTTCGAGCTTGTCCTTGTGCTCGTCGAGCATGGAGCGCATCTGGTGGACGACCTGCTCGCCCTTGTTGCGGGCCAGGGCCAGGGCCTCGCGCTTGCGGTCGGACTCCTCGTTGGCCTTGGCTTCCTCGACCATGCGCTCGACGTCCGCCTTGGACATGCCGGAGCTGCCCTGGATCGAGACCTTGTGCTCCTTGCCGGTGGCCTTGTCCTTGGCCTTCACTTCCAGGATGCCGTTGGCGTCGATGTTGAACGACACCTCGATCTGCGGGGTGCCGCGGCGGGCCGGGGGGATGCCGGCCAGGGTGAACTCGCCGAGCAGGCGGTTGTCCTTGGCCATCTTGCGCTCGCCCTGGTAGACCTTGATGTCGACCGCCGGCTGGTTGTCGGCGGCGGTGGAGAACACCTCGGTCTTGCTGGTCGGGATGGTGGTGTTGCGGGCGATCATCACCGTCATCACCGCGCCCATGGTCTCGATGCCGAGGCTCAGGGGGGTCACGTCGAGGAGGAGCACGTCGCGCACCTCGCCGGTGAGGACGCCGCCCTGGACCGCGGCGCCGATGGCGACCACTTCGTCCGGGTTCACGTCCATCTTGGCCTTTTTGCCGAAGATCTCCTCGGCGATGCGCTGGGCGCTGGGCATGCGGGTCGAGCCGCCGACCAGCACCACGTCGTCGACATCCTTGGCCGAGAGCTTGGCGTCGCGCAGGCAGGCCTCGCAGGGCTGGCGGCAGCGCTCGATCAGGCTCTTGGTGATCAGCTCGAAGTTGGCCCGGGTCAGGGTCGCGTTCAGGTGGCGCGGCTGGCCGTTGACCACCGTGATGAAGGGGATCGACACCGTGGTGGTGATCGCCTGGGACAGGCTCTTCTTGGCGTTCTCCGCCGCCTCCTTGAGGCGCTGGAGGGCGAAGGGGTCCTTGCGCAGGTCGAGGCCGCCGTTGGCCTTGGCGAACTCGTCTGCGAGCCAGGTGATGACCGCGTCGTCGAAGTCGTCGCCGCCCAGGTGGGTGTCGCCGTTGGTGGCGAGCACCTCGACCACGCCGTCGCCGACTTCGAGGATCGACACGTCGAAGGTGCCGCCGCCGAGGTCGAAGATGGCGATCTTGCCGCTCTTGCCCTTGTCGAGGTGGTAGGCCAGGGCCGCGGCGGTGGGCTCGTTGATGATGCGCTTCACGTCCAGGCCGGCGATCTTGCCGGCGTCCTTGGTCGCCTGGCGCTGGCTGTCGTTGAAGTACGCGGGGACGGTGATGACCGCCTCGGAGACGGTCTCGCCCAGGTAGTCCTCGGCGGCCTTCTTGAGGTACTGCAGGACCATCGCCGAGACCTCGGGCGGGGTGTACTGCTTGCCGCGGATGTCGACCTTGACCAGTTCCTCGGTGCCGCCGACCACCTTGTAGGGGACCAGCTTCTCTTCGTGGCCGACCTCGCTGTGGCGGCGGCCCATGAAGCGCTTGATCGAGTAGACGGTGTTCTGCGGGTTGGTGATCGCCTGGTTGCGGGCCATCTGGCCGATCAGCCGCTGGCCGTCCTCGGTGAAGCCGACCACCGAGGGGGTCGTGCGGGCGCCTTCCTGGTTGGCGATCACCACTGGTTCGCCGCCTTCCATGACGGAGACGCAGGAGTTGGTGGTGCCGAGGTCGATACCGATGATCTTGCCCATGATGGAGTCTTTCTGTGGAGGTCAGCGCAGGTAGCCGGCGAGCAGGGCGGTCATCCGTCCGAGCTCGACGGGTTTCGGAAGGAGGTCGATGGCGCCCGCGTCCCGGGCGGCGGCGGCGAGGGGGCCGTCGGCCCGCCCGCTCATCAGGATCATGGCGAGGGGGAGCGGCGGATGGCGCCGGACCCACTCCAGGATCTCGAACCCGGTGAGATCCGGCATGTCCACATCCGAGAGCAGGATGTCGACCCGGTCGGCGGTCAGGCGGGTGATCGCCTCGCGCCCGCCGCGCGCCGTGGTGACCCGGCAGCCCAGGGCGCCCAGGCAGTCGCCCAGGGATTCCCGGACCAGCGGATCATCATCGGCGATGAGCACGGAGCGCATGGTTCACCCAGGCCACAGCATGGAACATGCCAACGCATGGCGCTCAAAGAGGCTTGCCTGGCAAGGGATTACAGAACCGATCGGGCCACGAAGCCCGCCGTCCGGTCATTTCGACCCGGCGGCCTGCATCTGGGCCTTGGCCCGGGCGACGGCGGTGCGGGCGGTCTGGAGCAGGGCGGTCAGCTCCTGGCGTTCCCGGTGCCGGGCGGCCCGTTCCTCGGCCAACAGGGCCTCGATGGCGGCGGTGCTCGGGGTGGCGCGCCGGTCGCCGGCGCCGAGGGAGGCCTTCAACTCTGCGAGCTGGCGCGACAGCTCGGTCGCCCGCAACGCCTCGGTGGTGGCCTTGGCCTCGGCCTCGCGCAGGGCGTCGTCGGTATCCCGGCGCGACCGCTCCAGGGCGGCGGCCAGCCGGTCCCGCTCCTGGGCCATCGCCGCCAGGGCGGCCTTGGCCTGGGCAAGGTCGCCGTCGAGGTGCTCGGCCTTGCGCCGGAAGGTGCCCACCGAGGTGGTGGCGTTCTGGATCGCGGCGTCGCGGTCGGCGACCAGGGCCGCCACCGCCGGTTCCGCGGCGGCGGCCAGGGCGGCGGCGTCCATGCCCTCGCTCAGGGCGAGCCCGCGCAGGGTGCGCACCGCCGGATGGTCGAGGCCCCCGGCCAGGCTGAGGATCTCGCTCACCAGGCTGCGCACCTCGGCGGCGGCGTCGGCGGCGGCCTCCTCGGCGGCGCTGGTGGAATGCTCCAAGTGCCGCTGCAGGGCGTGGGCTTCGGTCCGCAGTCGGTGGACCTCGGCGTCGCGCTGCTGGATCTCGGTGCGCAGGGCCTCGTGGTCGGCCCGGGCGGTGCGGGCGATCCCGGCCAGACGGTCGACCACCGCGGCGACCAGGTCCGCATCCTCGGCGGGGCCGCGGATCACGGTGCCGCTGCGGTCGTCGAACAGCTCGGCGCCGAGCTCGGCGCAGCGGTCTGCCAAACCGCCGATCCGGCTCAGGGCCTCGGCCAGGGTGCGGCGCAGCTGGGGATCGGAGGACTCCATGGAGCGTGGATAGCGGGCGGCGCCGGCGACGCCACCGGGGACCGCCCCGGCCCGCGGCTGGCACGGCACCCGGGTTGGGGGTAGGCTTTCCTGGAGCTGACCATGGCACGAGGCAAGACCGACGACGACGAGACCGGTGCGATCGCCAATCCGGATCCGAACCGGGCCACCCTGGACCAGAGCGAGCTCGACCGCCTGCTGCTCATCAATGGCCTGCTTGCCGAGGGGGGGGGATCCGACTCGGCCTCCCTCGTCGACGAGATCCGCGACGCCATCCTCGACAGCGGCAAGCTCAGCCACCGCGAGTGGAAGGCCCTGCGCGACCGCCTGAAGGAGATCGAGCGGCTCATCCCCCACATCGATCTCATCATCGAGCTGAAGGGCCAGAAGAAGAAGAACTCCTAGGCCTTGTGCTGCGGCTCATTGCGTTCGCGTCGGGCTGCGGCCCGCGCGGGCGTGAGCCCGCCGCAGCCGTTCACGCGGACGGTTCTGCATCCCCCGCCGACCCCGCGGCCGCGACCGGTTCCGCACGGCCGTCGGCCACGGAGCGGGCGCGGTCGCAGGCGGCGCGGAAGCGCGTCCACAGGTCATCGACCGTGGCCCGGGGCACATGGCCGACGCCCTGCCATTCCTGGAAGAGCTGGTCGAGACGGCGGCGGACATCGCCGGCGGTCAGCAGGCCGGTGCGGCTGGCCAGGGCCTTGGCGGCGTCCTCGCCGAGCTGCTCGGCACTGCGGATCAAGGATTCCTTGCGCTCCAGGTTGGTCTGCTCGTCGGTCTCGCGTTCCTTCCAGGCGGCGCGGCGTTGGCCGCGGACCTTGGTGGCGAGGGCGCGCCAGCGGGACCACACCGCGTCGGCCTGTTCCCGGGGCACCGGGGCCAGGGTCCGCCATTCGTCGGCGATGGCATCCAGGCGCTCATGGGCGGCCCGGGCGGCGGCGAGATCTGCTGGGGAGCCGGCCAGGCCGACCACCTTGCGGTCCGCCAGGGCTTCGCCCTCGGCGAGCAGGGCGAGACGGCGTTCCAGGCCCGCCTGGCGGGCGGCATCCTGTTCGGCGAACCACGGCTTGAGCCGCTCGTAGCCCGCATCGCAGGCCGTACGGAAGCGGTCCCACAGGGCCTGCTGGTGGGTCCGGGGCAGGCCGCCGACCAGCTTCCAGGACGCCTGGGCGGCCTTAAGGGCGGCCAGGGATTCCGCCGGCTCCAGGGTGGCGGCGCCTTCCGCCTGCTGGATGGCCGCCTCGGCGGCGGGGATGCGGGCGAAGCGCTCCCAGTCCTCGGCCTCCTGGCGGTCCTTCACCGGGGCCCAGCCGCGGTCGAGGGCGGCGCGGAAGCGATCGCGCGGGCCGCGCAGTTTCGGCGGGATGCCGATGCTGTTGAAGCGGGCCTGGAGATCTTTCAGGGCCTTCACCCGGGCGGCGGGGGATTCCACCGCCCCGTCGGCCAGGGTCTCGGCCTCACGGATCAGGGCGTCGGCGGCCTCGGCCTTGCCCGCGTCGGCGGCGACGCGGGCCTCCCGGGCGGCCCGGCGGGCGTCCTTGAAGCGGTGGTAGATGTCGCCGAAGGCGCGCCGCTCGGGATGGCTCTCGGGCAGGCCCGCGGCGAGATCCAGCCAGCGCCGGTGCAGGCGGGCGAAACGGAACTTGGCTTCGCCGGCGTCGTCGAGGGCGAGCAGGGATTCCGCCTCGCGGTTGAGGGCGCGCAGCTCCTCGGGCACCGCCGCCTCGGTGGCGGCCGCCTGTTCCGCCGCGGCGCGTTCGGCGGCGGTTTGCTCCGCTGCGGCCTGTTCCGCCGCCAGACGCTCTGCCAGGGCCTGTTCGGCAGCAGCGGCCCAGTGGCGCTCCGCATCCTGACGGGCCCGGGCGAGGCGCAGGGTCCGGTCGTGCTCGTCGGCGTCGACGTCGAGCCAGGGGTGCAGGGCCTTGGCCGCCGCCCAGGTCTCGGCCACCGGGGTCCAGGCGGCCTCGCCCTTGGCGGCGTCGGCGCCCACGGCCAGGCGCAGGGCCCGGTTCAGGGCGGCGTCGAGGGCCGCCAGGCGGTCGCGGCGGGCGGCCT
>CAMCAC010000081.1 GCA_945872305.1 Candidatus Kuenenia stuttgartensis
GCGAGCACCGGGGGCAGGTCCACGCCCCAGACCTCCACCGCCCCGGGCTGGCGGAGCGGCGCGGCGGGACCGTGCAGATGGAAGTCACCCCGGCAGCGGGCCAGGGTCCGTTCGCCATCGCCGGGCCAGACCACCCCCACATGGCACCACAACCCGCCGGTGGCGGCGCCGGTGAATGAGAACGGACGACCCGGCGGGACCAGGAAGCAGCCGCCATCGACCACCGTCGCCGGAATCCCATCGATGGTCGCCACCATCCCGCCGCCGGAGACGGTGTGCAGGAACCAGGTCGCATACCCGGTGCCCCCATCCACCGCCCCCGCGACCCGGGACAGGGGCCCGCAGCCCAGGATCCACGGCCGGTAGGCCGGAGTCAGGCAGCGCATGCAGCGCCGTCAGCGGCTGTGGCTGGCGGCGAAATCGCCGGCGGGGCCGGCGGCGACCACCTTCTTCTCGAACTTCGAGGAGGCGATCAGGCGCTGGAACTCCCGTTCGACCATCGCGGAGTCGAGGGGCAGCTCCACGGTACGGTCGAGCAGGCCCGAGACGAGCATGGCGTTGCCGAGCTCCACGGAGCGGATGCCCTCCTGGGCTGGGGCGATGAGCGGCTTGCCGTCGAGGATGGCGTCGACGAAGTTCTGCAGCACCTCGATGTGCTGGCCGCCGGAACCCTTCACCGGGATCTCGACGTTCCAGGTCTCGGGCCGGCCGAACGACTGGGTGGTGGTGCGGCTGAACTCGGTCATCGGAGTCGTGTTGCGGATCCACTTCAGGCCCTCGCCCTCGATCACCACCCGGCCGCGCTCGCCGGCCACTTCCAGTCGGTTTGTGCCCGGGGTCTCGCCGGTGGTGGTGATGAACACCCCGGTGGCGCCGGTGGCGTATTCCAGGTACGCGGTGACCGCGTCCTCGGTCTCGATGGCGTGCCACTTGCCGAGCGCCACATGGGCGCGGACCCGCACCGGCATGCCGAACAGCCACTGCATCAGGTCGAGCTGGTGCGGGCACTGGTTGATGAGCACGCCGCCGCCCTCGCCGCGCCAGGTCGCCCGCCAGCCGCCGCTCGCGTAGTAGGCCTCGGTGCGGAACCAGTCGGTGATGATCCAGTTCACCCGGCGGATCTCGCCCAGTTCGCCGGCCTGGATCAGGTCGCGCAGCTTGATGTAGGCGGGGTTCGTGCGCTGGTTGAACATCGCGGCGAAGAGCTGGCCCGGCTTCGGCCGGCGCTCATAGGCCGCGATCAGCCGCTCGCAGTCCGCCTTGTGGACCGACAGGGGTTTCTCGACCATCACATGCACGCCGGCGGCAAGCGCGTCGATGCCGATGGTGGTGTGATCGTAGTGCGGGGTTGCGATCAGCACCGCGTCCACCGTCCCGCTCGCGAGCATGGCCCTGTGGTCGGCGAACACCGGGCAGTCCAGGCCCTTCAGACGGGCCGGATCGGTGTCGCAGACCGCGGCGATGGTGCAGCGCTTCACCTGGCCGGAGCGGATGTTGCCGGCGTGGGCGCCGCCCATGTTGCCGATACCGATGATGCCGAGACGGAGGGTGCTGCTCATGGGGTTCCCGCGGGGAGGGTGAGGGTGGGCTGACGGAGATCGACGAGGGGGAGCCCCACCGGCGATCCGCCGGCGGTGGCGTGGTAGGCGGCGAGCACCACCTGGTTGGTCATCCAGGCATCCGCCACGGAGACGAACGGCGGGCGGCCGGCGATGATCGCATCCACCGTGTCGGCCACCTGGAGCGCGTGGTGGCTGCCGTAGACCGCCTTGCCGGGCAGGCGCATGCCATCCAGGTCGATGGCCGCCAGCGCGCGCAGTTCCGCTTCGAGCGCCGCATTGGCGACCCGAAGGCCGGTCAGGCGGTGGCCGTCGCCGAGGCGGATCTCCGCGTGGCGCCAGCGCAGGCGGATGTCCTGGGACCAGCGGGTGACGCCATCGTTGGCCACGGTGAACGCGACCCGGGCGCCGCCGCGCAGCACGACCTCGCCGGCGGCGTGGTCCTCGACCTGGATGCAGGCCATGCGCCGGCGCTCCACCGTCGCCGCCACCGCCACGGGTGCATCCGCCGCCAGCCACAGGGCGAGGTCGAGGGTGTGGATCGCCTGGTTGATCAGCACCCCGCCGCCTTCGCCATCCCAGGTCCCGCGCCACGCCCCGGAGGCGTAGTACGCGGCGTCCCGGGTGCAGCGGAAGACCACCTCGGCGTCCTCCACCGGCCCCAGGTCGCCGGCGGCGGCGAGCTGGCGCAGACGCCGGGCCAGGGGCGCGAAGCGGTGCTGGAACACCCCCGCCGCCACCAGCCCCGGCCGGGCCGCCGCCGCCGCGAGCAGGGCGTGGACCTTCTCCGGCCGGGACCCGAGGGGCTTCTCAACCAGCACATGCTTGCCGGCGGCCAGGGCCGCGGCGGCGATCTCCGCATGGGAGGGATGCGGCGTGCACACGCAGACCAGGTGCAGGTCGGGATCCGTCAGGACGGTCCGCCAATCGGTGGTGTTGCGTTCTGCGCCCAAGGCCGTGGCCCGGTCCGTCTCGACATCACAGGCCCAGCGCAGCCGGACCCGACCATCCAAGGACAGGGCCGCGGCGTGGGTGGGACCGATGACCCCGCACCCGATGACGGCGGCGTTGACCACAGGGTGAGTGGACATGGAAGCGCTACCATGAACCGACCGCTCACACGGGCAAGTCGCCGGGTCACAGGCCCGGTCCGCCGGCGTTGATCCAGCGAGGTCCCCATGCGCCGCCTGCTCCTGACCGCCCTCGCCGCCGCCGCCCTGACCGCCGCCGACCCGGTGGTGGCGCCGGCCCCCGCCGGATTGGCGGATGCCGCGGTCCTGGTGGCACGGTCCGCCACCGCGACCACCCAGGCCCAACGGTTCGCCGTGCAGAATCTTGCCAAGCAGCGCTTGGCCGGGGCTTCGTTCAGCGCCGATCTGGTGGTCGAGGACGTGGTGGCCGTGCAGTGGAAGGGCCAAGCCGCCTGGTCGATCGAGTGCCGGAACCCGGAACCGGCCTTCCGCATTTCAGCCTACACCGCCGACGAGGCGACGGCCCTGGCCCTGAACCGGGGCGACCGGGTGCGGATCACCGGCACCGCCGTGGGGTTGAACCTGGGCAAGGAGGCGGTGCTCATCATCGAGCAGACCGCCGCCGCCAGACAGCCCTGAACTGACCCAGTATAAAGGGGGCAGCATCAGGGGCCATCGGGGCTTATGATGCATGACCCACCAGTTTGCGACCGGCTCTCATGTGCCGGATGCATAATTAGCATGGACATCCATGCTGTGTGGAGAGAACACGCCCCCACGCCCTTGGCCCCCCCTCGGCGCTCCCTACACCGGCGCCCTCCCGGAGACCGCGCATGCCCGCGTCGTTCACCACGATCCCGACGGATCCCCAGACGGTCGAGCTGGTCCTTCCGCTCGTCCTCCTCGGCGGACTGGCCCTGACCATCCCTGCCCTGCTCGTGGTGCTCAACCTCGTCCTCGGCCGGTGGGCCCATGGCCGGGCCTCCATGTCCCCGGGCAAGGACACCCCGGTGGAATGCGGCCTGACCTCCACGGTGGGCACCGCCGGTGAGCGCTTCCCGGTGAAGTTCTACCTGATCGCCATGCTGTTCCTGGCCTTCGACATCGAGGTGGCCTTCCTCTATGCCTGGGCGTGGCAGTACCATCTCGTCACCGGCTGGTCGATGCTGTGGATGCTGGTGTCGTTCCTGATCCTGCTGGAAGTGGGCTATCTGTACCTGTGGCGCAAGGGCGCCCTCGACTGGGACAAGTGAGGAACCGGCCATGACCTTCCGCAATCCCCCCGCCCCGCCCAAGGTCCCCGAGCTCAACCTCGGCGAGGCCTTCGTGACCACCCGCCTCGATGCGGTGGTGAACTGGGCCCGCCGCAACAGCCTCTGGCCGTACCCCTTCGGCACCGCCTGCTGCGCCATCGAGTTCATGGGCGTGGTGTCGAGCCAGTTCGACATCTCGCGCTTCGGCGCCGAGCTGGTGCGCTTCAGCCCGCGCCAGGCGGACCTGATGATCATCGCCGGCACCATCACCTACAAGATGGCACCGGTCCTGCGCCGCACCTATGAGCAGATGTGCGAGCCGAAGTGGGTCATCGCCGCCGGCGCCTGCGCCACCTCGGGCGGCTTCTACGACTGCTACTGCACCGTGCCGGGCATGGACGAGGTCATCCCGGTCGACATCTACATCGCCGGCTGCCCGCCCCGCCCCGAGGCCTACCTGGAGGCGATCCTCCAGCTCCAGACCAAGATCGGCAACGAGGCCATCCGCGAGACCCAGGTCATCGGCCGCGAGGCGGTGAACGCATGAGCGCCACGCACGACTCCACGATCCCCAGCACCCCCCTGGCCGCCGGCGTGCCCGCCGACGCCCTGCTCGCCCGGCTCGCCGAGCGCTTCCAGGCGGTGCGCGACCCCCTCGACCGCTGGGACCTGACCGTGCTGGTCGCCCGGGAGCAGATGCGCGACTGCCTTCGCTTCCTCCGTGACGAACCGGACCTGCGTTTCGACATGCTGCTCGATGTCAGCGGCGTGGACTACCTGGCCTTCCCCGGCCATCGCGGCGCCCGCTTCGCGGTCCAGTACCCGCTCAAGAGCACCGCCTTCCGCCACCGGATCCGGGTCAAGGTGATGGTCGACGAGAACGACTGCACCGTGCCCAGCGTGCACGACCTGTGGAAGATCGCCGACTGGAGCGAGCGCGAGACCTGGGACCAGTACGGCATCGTGTTCGCCGGCCACCCGAACCTCAAGCGCCTGCTCAACCACCACGAGTTCTCCGGCCACCCGCTGCGCAAGGACTACCCCTGCCAGAAGCGCCAGAAGCTGTCGGTGAACGATCCGATGGACGACCAGCTCGAAGCCCGGCTGGTCGCCCGCGGCTACACCGTGGTCGAGCGCGGCGACCGCGACCTCGGCACCGGCGCCATCACCCATTCCGCCGCCGTGACCCCCGGAGCCACGCCGTGAAGGTCCTGACCCCCGAGGGCGAACACGCCCACCTGATGACGGTGAACCTGGGCCCCGCCCACCCGGCGACCCACGGCACCCTGCGCATCGCCGCCGCCCTCGACGGCGAGACCATCGCCGGCGCCGCCTGCGAGATGGGCTACCTGCACCGTGGCTTCGAGAAGATGGTCGAGCAGGGCACCTACCAGATGGTGCTGCCGTTCACCGACCGCCTCAACTACTGCTCGGCGATGATCAACAACATCGCCTTCTGCAAGGCGGTCGAGAAGATGTTCGCGGTCGAGGTGCCCGAGCGGTGCATCGTCCTGCGCGTGATCCTGATGGAGCTGTCGCGCATCATCGACCACCTGGTGTGCGTGTGCACCAACCTGGTCGACCTCGGCGCGCTGACCAATTTCTGGTACTTCTTCAACGTCCGCGAAGAGGTCTACATCGTGTGGGAGAAGCTGTGCGGCGCACGGCTGACCAACACGGTGACCCGGATCGGCGGCATGTACCGGGACGCCTACCCCGGCTTCGAGGACGATGTCGCCCGGGTGCTGACCCGCATCGAGGCGGCGGTGGCCGAGGTCCGCGGCCTGATCGAGAAGAACAAGATCTTCATGGACCGGACCAAGGACATCTGCGTGGTCAGCGCCGAGCAGGCGGTGAGCTACGGCTGGACCGGCCCGTGCCTGCGCGCCAGCGGCGTCGACCGCGACATGCGCAAGGACGAGCCGTACTACGGCTACGAGACCTACCAGTTCGACACCGTGGTCGGCACCACCGGCGACACCTACGACCGGATCATGATCCGCATCTACGAGATGCTGGAGTCCGTGTCGATCTGCCGCCAGGCCCTCGGCCGCCTGAAGCCGGGCCCGGTCAACACCAGCGACGCGCGCCTGTCCCTGCCCTCGCGGCAGCAGGTCTACCACGACATGGAAGCGCTGATCAACAACTTCAAGCTGATCTACGAGGGCGTGCGCCCGCCGGCCGGCGAGTGCTACGACGCCGTCGAGGCCGCCAACGGCGAGCTCGGCTTCCTGATCACCAGCGACGGCGGCACCAACCCGTACCGGATCAAGGTCCGTCCGCCCTGCTTCACCCAGTACGCGGCCCTGAGCGAGATGCTGGAAGGCGAGCTGGTCGCCGACTTCGCCGCCTCGCTCGGCTCGATCAACATCATCGCCGGGGAACTCGACCGATGATGGTTCCGGGTTCCGGGTTCCGGGTTTCGGGAGGGTCCACCGCCACGACGGTGGCCAGCCCTCGCTCTGTGCCGTCGCGAATCCAGGCATGCGCGTCGGGTGGGCGGTCCCGGAACCCGGAACCCGGAACCCGAAACCCGCACATCAACCCCACGAAGACCGGAACCCCAGAATGAGCGGTTGCCACACCAATCCCGCCTCCGTGCAGCCCGACGGCCTGACCGTCGCGGCGGTGGCCGAGCGGATGAAGCCCTACGCGGCGCAGATCGCCGAGCTGAAGCGCCGCTACCCGACCCGGCGCGCGGTGCTGCTCCAGGTCCTGTGGCTGGTCCAGCAGGAGTACGGCTGGGTCCCGCGCACCGCGATCAAGTGGTGCGCCGAGACGGCCGAGTGCGCCCCGGCCCACGCCTTCAGCGTGGTCGAGTTCTACACCATGTACCGGCAGGTCCCCGCCGGCCGCCACCTGGTCCAGGTCTGCCAGACCATGTGCTGCCAGATCCATGGCGCCGAGGACTTGATCGCCCACCTGGAGAAATCCCTGGGCATCCACTGCGGCGAGACCACCGCCGACGGGCTGTTCACCCTGGTCCGGGTCGAGTGCCTGGCCCTGTGCGGCACCGGCCCCGGGGTGATGATCGACGACCAGGCCATCGGCCCGGAGCCGTTCCCGCTCAACCAGCCCGGCCGCCTGCACGAGGGCTGGCTCGACCAGCCCGAGTACCATCCCGACGCCGCCAACCTGGACCGCTGGATCGCCTTCCTGCGCCAGCAGGCCGCGATCACCCCGCGCCCGGCCCGCCACCACGAGCACGACGCCCTCGGCGACCTGGTCATCGGCACCGACGGCCATCCCCAGGGCCAGGGCGCCTTCGCGGCGCCGCTGCTCGCGATCTACGCCCCGCCCGCCCCGGCCCTCAAGGTCGCGGCCAAGGCCGAGGCGGACAAGGTGACCATCACCTGGGCCAACGACCCCGGCTGCGCCAAGGCGGTGGTCGAGCGTTCCGACGATGGCGGCGCCACCTGGCGCGAACTGGCCAGCGTCGGCCCCCGGGACCAGAAGGCCGGCGACGCCCTCGCCCCCGGCCAGACCGCCCACTACCGGGTGACCGCCCACGAGAAGGACCGCGCCGCGCGGCCCAGCGCCGTGGTCGTCGCGACCGGATCCGCCCCCGCCGCCCCCCAGGTGACCCCATGAGCGCGCTGCACGGATTCCCCCAGCCCGCCGAGTGGAAGGGCAAGGCCCTCCCCCGGATCATCTCCCGCCTGTTCGACGTGCCCAACGGCCACACCCTGGCGGTGGCCAAGCAGCACGGTGCCTACGACTGGTTCGGCTCCACGCTCTTCGACAAGAGCCAGTTCGAGCTGATCCAGACGGTGATCGACAGCGGCCTGCGCGGCCGCGGCGGCGCCGGGTTCCCGACCGGCATGAAGTGGTCCTTCGTGCCCCGCAACAGCGGCAAGCCGGTGTACCTGGTGATCAACGCCGACGAGGGCGAGCCGGGTACCTTCAAGGACCGCCTGTGCATGGCCCGGGATCCGCACCTGCTGATCGAGGGCTGCATCATCGCCGGCTGGGCGCTCGGCGTGCGCACCTGCTACATCTACGTGCGCGGCGAGATGCTGCCGCAGATCCAGTCGCTCAACCACGCGATCAAGGAGGCCTACGACGCAGGCTACCTGGGCCGCAACCTGGGCGGCACCGGCTACAGCCTGGACATCTTCGTCCACCGCGGCGCCGGCGCCTACATCTGCGGCGAGGAGACGGCGCTCATCAACTCGCTCGAAGGCTTCAAGGGCCAGCCCCGCCTGAAGCCGCCGTTCCCCGCCGTGTCCGGCGCCTTCGCGGCGCCGACCGTGGTGAACAACGTCGAGACGATCATGGCCGTGCCGTACATCCTCAAGCACGGGCCCAAGGGCTACCGCGCCTGGGGCAGCGACAAGTCGCCCGGCTCCAAGCTGTTCTCGGTCAGCGGCGACGTCCACAAGCAGGGCGTGTACGAAGTGCCCCTGGGCATGTCGTTCATGGACTTCTTCGAGCTCGCCGGCGGCCTGAAGGGCAGCCTGCTCGGCTGCATCCCCGGCGGCTCATCGTCGCCCGTGCTGACCGCCGAGGAGACCGCCACGGCGACCATGGACTACGAGTCCCTGGCCAGCCTGAAGTCGATGCTCGGCTCCGGCGCGGTGACCCCGTTCAACACCGACCGCGACCCGGTGCTGATGCTCCAGTCCATCGCCCGCTTCTACGCCCACGAGTCCTGCGGCCAGTGCACCCCGTGCCGCGAAGGCACCGGGTACGTGGACCGCGTCCTCGACGCGGTGGTCGACGGCCACGGCCGCACCGGCGACAGCGATCTGCTCCACGCCCTGGCCAGCCAGTACGAGCCGATGACCACGATCTGCGCCTTCGGCCCCGGCGCCGCCTGGCCGGTGCAGAGCTTCGTGACCAAGTTCAAGCCGTACTTCGACGCCTACATCGCCAAGAATCCCAACGCCGCCGTGCCGCGTCAGCTGACCGCGACCGCGCCCGGCGCGTTCATGTGATCCGATGATCGACGAGGCCCACAATCCGTACCGCGCCCCCGGGGCGACCCTTGAGCCGGCCCCGGCCCAGGGCGAGGGCCTGCCGTCCCCGTGGTCGCCGGCGCAGTTCCGGAAGCTGCTCCGGATCTACTCCCTGCTCCATTGGATCGGCCTCGGCGTCTTCCTTGTGGGCACCGCGCTCTACATCGGTGCGGTGGTGCTCATGATCAGCGGGATGATGAGGGACGGTCGCGGCCCGGATCCGGATCGGGTGAACGAGCACCTGGCCGGGTTCCTGGGCATGCTGCTGCCCGGCTTCATCGCGATGATGGCAGGCTTCGGGATGTGGATCGCCTCGGTGGTCATCGCGGCGATCCTCGGCTACCGCCTGTGGACCCTGGTCCAGCGCCCAGGCCTGACCACCACCCCGGGCCAGGCGGTCGGCTTCCAGTTCATCCCGTTCTTCAACTTCTACTGGATCTTCGTCGCCTGGCGCGGCCTGGCGGTCGAGCTCCGGCGCCGCGGCGCCCATGCGCCGGTCGGCCTGGCCACCGCCGCGGGCGTCCTGTTCATCCTGAACTGCCTGCCGTACCTCAACGTGCTCGCGATGCTGCCGTTCGCGATCGTGGTGCCGTTCATGGTCCGCGGCCTGGTCCTGGGCGCGCTGCCGTTGCTGCGGAGGCCCGCATGAGCGAGATCGCCTCTGACGCCTGGGCCGATGTCCGCCCACCGCGGCCGGCGGCGGCCAGGATCCGCGCCAACCTGTCGCGGTTCCGGTGGCTCCTGCTTCCCGGCATGGCCCTCTACGTGGTTTCCGGCCTGCTCATGAGCGCGGTCATGCCCCCGGAGATGATGTCCTACGATTTCGCCGCCCAGCAGGAAGCCAGCCGTCAGCTCGCCGAACAGCCGGGGACACTGATCGGGATCATGGCCGCGAGCCTGCTCTCGCTCCTGGGATTCGGGCTGCTGGTGACCGGCGTGGTGTTTCAGATGATCCTGCATTACCAATGCTGGGCCGTGCTCGCCGACGACCGTCCGCGGACCACGCCGGGCCGCGCCGTCGGGTTCCTGTTCATCCCGCTGTTCAACATCTGGTGGCTGGTCCCCAGCCTCATCGGACTCGACCGGGACCAGGGTCGGGCCCTCGCCGCCCGGGGCCTCTCCGCGCCGGCGACCCCGGCGATCTGGACCGGGCTGCTGATGGCGATTTTCGCGATACAGATCCCCCTGCTGGCATGGCACTGGACCGCACCCAGCATCCTCGGCCAGGTCCTGTCCTTCATTTTGATCCTGCCCGCCACCCTCCTCTTCGTCCTCATCCACGCCCGCACCGGCCGTGCCGCCGCGCTCATCGCGGAGCACGACGCCGGCCGCGAGGACCGCACGCCATGAGCAACCTGATCACCATCACCGTCGACGGCCGCGAGGTCCAGGTCCCGCCCCGGACCCAGCTCATCGAGGCCCTGCGCGGACCCGCCCAGGTCGAGACCCCGGCGTTCTGCTACCACCAGGACCTCTCGGTGGCCGGCAACTGCCGCATCTGCCTGGTCGAGGTCGAGGGCCCGCGCGGCTTCGCCTTCGGCATCGCCTGCCACATGCAGGCGGCGCCGGGCATGAAGGTGCGCACCCAGAACTCGTCGGACCGGGTCAAGTGGGCCCGCCGCGGCGTGATGGAGTCGCTGCTCGTCAACCACCCCCTGGACTGCCCGATCTGCGACAAGGCCGGCGAGTGCACCCTCCAGGAGCACTACATGGGCCAGGGCAAGCACGAGTCCCGGCTCACCGACGAGGTCGGCAAGCAGTACAAGGGCGGAGCCGACCACCGCTTCACCGACACCAAGGGCATCGAGCGCGGCGGCAAGGCCATCGACCTCGGCCCGACCGTGGTCCTGGACCAGGAGCGCTGCATCGTGTGCAGCCGCTGCGTCCGCTTCATGGACGAGGTGGCCAAGGACTCCCAGCTCGCCATCGCCGGCCGCGGCGACCACGCCTACATCACGACCTTCCCCGGCCAGCCCCTCGACCACGCCTACGACCTCAACGTCACCGACATCTGCCCGGTGGGCGCCCTCACCGGCAAGCACTTCCGCTTCCAGCAGCGGGTGTGGAACCTGAAGAGCGTCGAGTCCATCGACCCCAGCGACAGCCTGGGCGCGAACCTGACCATCGACTACGCGATCACCGGCGAGGGCGGCAAGGTCTGGCGCCTGATGCCGCGCCGCAACCCGGACGTGAACAAGAGCTGGATCGCCAACCGCACCCGCATGCTCTACGAACGGCTGGCCGAGAACCGCCTGGTCGAGGGCCGGGTCGCCGGCGCGCCCGCCACCCTGGCGGAGGCCGAGCGCGCCGCCGCCCTCGCCCTCTCCGGGGCGCGGAAGATCGCCATCGTCGCCAGCGGCCACACCACCCTGGAAGAGAACGCCGCCGCCCTCGCCCTGGCCGACGCCCTTGGCAACCGTGCCGAGGTCTTCGCCGGCTCCTGGCTGCCGGCCGGAACCCCGGACGGCATCGCCCTGAGCAATGATCCGGTCGCCAACCGCGCCGGCCTGAAGCTCCTCGGCCTCGGCGACACCCTCGACGACTTGGCCCGCCGGGCCGGGGAGTTCGACGCGGTGGTGCTCTTCCACCACGATCTGCTCGCCGACGCCAAGGCGGCACCCATCGCGTCGATCGCCAACCGCATCGTCCTCGATGCCTGGGACACCGCGAGCGCCAAGGCCGCCACCGTGGCCATCGGCGTGCGCGCCTGGGCCGAGATCCGCGGCACCATGGTCAACTGCAAGGACCGCATCCAGCTCCTCCAGGCCTGCCCGGTGGTGCCGAGCGCGGACCTGGAGCCGGCCTGGGCGATCCTCGCCCGGCTCGCCGGTGCCGGCTGGACGAGCGAGATCGACGGCTGGAAGGCCGCCGTGGCGCGCAGCCCGCGCCTGACCGGGATCACCTACCGCGCCATCGGCCCCATGGGCATGGCGCTGCCCCAGGCGGCCGTGGCCGCGGGAGTGGCCTGACATGGACGGCATCCTCACCTGGCTGAGCGACAACCTGTACTGGATCGTCCTGGTCCTGCTGCCGATCGTCATGCCGCTGGTCCTGTTCCAGGTCCTGCCGGTGCTTGTCCTCATGGAGCGCCGCGGCGCGGCCTTCATCCAGGACCGCATCGGACCGCACCGGGCCGGCGTGAACATCAATGCCGGGGCCCTCAAGCGGCTCGCCGTCCTTGACCCGTCCGGCCTGCTCGCCGAGCGCCCGACCGAGGGCGTGCGGGTGCGCATGTTCGGCATGCTCTACAACGCCGCCGACCTGGTGAAGATCCTGTTCAAGGAG
>CAMCAC010000082.1 GCA_945872305.1 Candidatus Kuenenia stuttgartensis
GGGAGGTCGATGGGACGGGAACCTGCGACGGAGGGACACCTTGCGGCGGAGGGTGGTGGGCCATGCTTGGCACCATGCGGTCCTTTCAGCTTGGCGAGGCCGGAGGGTGGCCGACGGGATGCGAGTGCGTCCGGACCGGGGACGGGGCGATCTGGGCCGTGGTGCGGGCTCCGACGGGGATGGTCGGCGGTGTCGATCTGGCCCTCAGGGTGGGCCGTGGGGACGACGACGCAGGCATCGCTGAGGGGAATCCGGATATCGACTGGGCGTGGCGCTGGCTGGCGGAATGTGCGGAGCTGGCGAGCCGTCATCCGGGATGGTTCGATCACCTGACCGTGATCCCGAATGGGGATCCACCGGAACCGTTGGCGGAACACTCGCCGTATCATGCCTGGATGCTCGTCCGCGTCGCTGATGCGGATGATGCCCCCGAGCCGACGGAGATGGTGCCGGTATTGGAGATGGTCCCGATCACCGGTGCCGAGTTCGTCGCCCAGCGCACCCTCGGCGCCGCTGGGCTGTTCGACCTGCTCGTCTCGTCCCAGGTGTGGGGACGGCCGATCCGGGCATGGCGGGCGGACAGCCTTCCCGCCCGGCCGGTCGCCGATGGGGATTCCGCCGCGTTCGCAAGCGCAGCCACCGCGATCGCCACCACCCGGCAAGCCGTGGTGGCCCATCAGGGGCACATGGGTTCCCTGGAACTGCTCCGCGGGCGCATCCATCCACCTGCCTGGCTGACGACCGAGGACGAGGACCCCCTGCATCTCGTCTTCGCTGATCAATGGATCCTGCGCAGGCATGGCTGGGTGGTGTGGGGCCACATCGCCGAGGCCAACGATCTGCTCCGGCTCGCCACCGGTGACGACCACCCGGCGACGGTGGTGTGGAGCCTGGATCCATGGTTTGACCATGCGGTCGATGACCTCCGACGGATCGCCGGCGACCTGCGCGACCCGGAGCTGGGCCGGCGCAGCGAGGGCGAGACGGCACGTTTCGCCCGGCGCCTGTCCGAACATGTGGGCCGGGTCATGCAGTGGCCGGTCCCGGCCAGCCTGGCCGGGGGCAGGCAGGTCATCCTCACCTCGATCCTGGTCCATCGGCCGCACCTGCCGGATGGCCAGCTCGCGTCACCCGTGGTTCCGCTGTTGATCGCACCGGGGCGCAGCCAGGCGGCGATGATCCTGCCGGTGGCGGAGTGGTCGCCGGAGCTGTGCGACCTGTGGGCCGCCCTGGCGCGCTGACGGCCCTTCAGCCGCCGAGATCGGCGAGCCGGTTCGAGAGGGCCGCGAGCTCCTCGGCAAGGACCTGGATGCGGACGCTGTCCTGATCGCGTTCGGCGTCCTGCAGGGATCGCTGGAGCTCCGCCCGGCGGGTGCGCAGACGGTCGCGTTGCAGGCGGGGGGCCGCATCGGCCAGGGCCGCCGCCGGATCCTCCACCGGCGGCGTGCGGCCATCGAGTCCGGTGGCGAGCCACCAGCCGATCCGCTTGGACACCTCCGCGTCCTGGGCCGCCGGCAGGGTGCGCAGGGCATCGGCGCCGGCGCCGGGATCGCACAGGAGCAGGCCCGCGACCTCGGTCCACGGTTCCGGCCAGTCGGCGGGCTCCATCTGGTGCTCGTCGCCGGCGGCGGTGCGCAGCTCCGGGTGACGGAGCAGGATGTGCAGGACCAGGTCGCGCTTGGGATCGAGGGGCTTGGCGGTGGCCGGAGCGGCGGATCCGCCGGCGGCCGGGGCATCGGTGCGCAGGGCCAGGGGGAAGCCGAGCCACTGTTCCGCCTCGCGCACCGCCAGGGTCCGGGCCTGGGGGTCGGGGATGGCGCGGATCGCGTCGGACAGGCCGCGGGCCGCGGCGGCGAGCTGGTCCCGGGCCATGCTGTAGGGCGCCGGCACGGTGCCGCGGAGGAGATGCCCGAGACCGTCCCGGGCCCGGTCCAGCACCTCGCGCAGTCGGGCGATGCCGCCGGCGCCGGCCTCCTCGGTGAGCAGCTCGGAAGGGTCCAGCTCATCGGGCAGCGCGGCGACCGCGCACGGCACGCCCGCCGCCAGACAGGTACGCACCGCCTTGAGGGAATTCGTCTGACCGGCGCGGTCGCCATCGAACAGCAGCACGAGCTTGGCCCCGGCGGTGGTCTGCCCGAGGACCTTCGCATGCTCCGGGGTCAGGGCGGTGCCAAGGACCGCGACGCAAGATTTCAGGCCCGCCTGCCAGGCGGCCATGACATCCGTGGGGCCTTCCATCACCGCAAGCAAGCCGGCGTCCTTCACCGCCTGACGGGCCTGGTGCAGATTGAAGACCGCCTTGCCCTTGTGGTAGAGGGGCGTGTCGGTGCTGTTGATGTACTTGCCGACCCCGCGGCCCTCCTCCTTGGCCCGGCGCTCGGCCTCGGGCAGGAGCCGGGCCGAGAAGGCGATGGGCAGGCCCAGGCGGTCACAGATGGGAAAGGTCACCCGCTCGTAGAAACGGTCGCGCAGACGGCCATCCCGCTCCACCGCCAGATCCAGGGGGACGAGCACCCGGGGATCGGCGCGGCGCCGGCGGGCCTCCTCGACCAGGGCAGAACCGCCCGGAGCCCAGCCGATGCGGAACGCCCGCAGGCAGTCGTCGCTCAGGCCGCGACCGTGCAGGTAGGCCAGGGCTTCGGCCCCCTCCGACGACCACAGGCGCTCCTCGTAGAAGCGGCAGGCGAACTCCATGGCCTTGAGATGGCGCTCGCGCTCGCCCCGGTCCTGGGCGTGGCCACCGCTGCCCGCCTGGGGCTCAAGCCGGATCCCTGCCCGGCGGGCCAGGGCCTCCAACGCCTCGACGAAGGGCAGACGCTCCTTTTCCATCACCAGTCGGATCACATCCCCGTGCGCGCCACAGCCGAAGCAGTGGTAGCCGTTGTCATGGGGGTAGAGGTACATCGACGGCGACCGTTCCTGGTGGAACAGGCAGCAGCAGGCGAAATTCGCCCCGGACTTGCGCACCGGCGTGTACTCGGAGACGAGCTGGACGATGTCCACCGCCTCGCGTACCCGCCGGACCTGCTCCTCGCCGTAGAACGCCGTCATCGCCGGTGGAGTGTCGTCCGGGGCGGCCCGTGCAAGCCCGCACGGGGGTGCATGGACACGGGCTCGGGGCTTGACCAGGACGGGGTGGACCCGCCACGCTGCCGGCGTGGACCGCCTGCTGCTCATCCTGATCCTGGCCGGGGCCCCGGCGGCGGCAGTGGATGCCCCGCCGTGGGTGGTGGCGGTGACCGCCAGCGGCGCGGCCGGCGACGGCTACCGCCCCTGCGGCGGCGCCGCGATCAGCCTGGGTGGCGGCCGCTTCCTGACCCTGGCCGAGGCCCTGCCCGAGGGCCCGGCGTGGGTCATCGCCCCCGGCGGCGCCCGACGGCTGGCCACCGTGGCCGCCACCGGCGCCCGCACCACCGCGGTGGTGCTGACGGCTCCCCTGGTGCTGCCGGCCGCGCCCCTGGCGGATCCGGCACCGCTGCCCCTGGGGGCGGTGCTGTGGACCGCCGGCAACAGCTTCGGCTCCCTTGAACTGGACGGCCAGGTGGCCCTGTCCCGGGGCATCCTGAGCGCCCGGGACCGCATCGTCGATGATGGCGCCCCGGTCCGTGGCCGAGGTGGCCAGCGGCTGTCCGCCTATGCCGGGCCGGTGCTGGAGACCGATGCGGCGGTCAATGATGGCAATCAGGGCGGCGCGGTCCTCGACGATGATGGTTCCGTGGTCGGGCTGGCGACCCTGGCCCGCAGCCGGGAGCGGCGCATGGGCACCGTGGTGCCCATGGCGGCGCTGCTGGCGGATCTTGGTCTGCCGCCGGCGCCCCCGGCCCGGGGCGGGGCGGAGCCCCTGGCGGCCAGCGCCGCGGCCCTGGCCTCCTCGGTGGTGCTCGTCCAGTTCGACCGACCGAACGGCCCCGGCAATCCCGAGGCGGTGCCCCGCCCGACGCGGCGCCCGGACGAGGTCCCCGCCTATGAACGGGAGCGGATGCAGCGCCACTGGGATCTCTATTACCACCAGCAGCAGCTCTTCCGCACCGACCAGCCGGTGCCGGCCCTGGTCACCGGACCCCGGGAGCTGGTCACCGCGGTGAGCGCCCTGCACGGCGATGCGAAGCGTGGCCGGGTGCTCATCGACGGCCGCCCGGTGGCGGTGACGGTGCGGGCCCGCTGGGCCGCCGCGGACCTCGTCCTGCTGGTGGCGGACGGGGATCTGGGCCGGCCGCCAGCGCCCCGGGCGGCGCCGGCGGCGGGACCGGGGGAACCGGTGGCGGTGGTCGGCCGGCACGGGGACGGCGTCCTGTCCGTGACCACCGGGATCGTCTCCACAGCCGGCCGGCGGCTCAGCCAGGATGTGATCGGTCTGCTCCAGATCGATGCCCTGGCCAACTACGGCAGCCTGGGCGGAGCGGTGGTGGATGCCCGGGGTCTGGTGGTGGGCATGCCCATCCTCCTCGGACCCGAGGGGGATCGGCCCTGGGGCATCAACAGCGGGGTCGCCCTGGCGGTGGACGGGGCGACCATCGCCGATGCCCTGGCCACCCTGCGCAGCGGCAAGGATCGGACCACGACCCCCTTCACCGGGCTCGGCGTGCAGCTCGAACGCGAGGGCGCCATCGCCCGGGTCGAGCGGGTGTTCCCCGGCTCCGGGGCGGCCGAGGCGGGCATCCGCCCGGGGGATGTCCTGGTGCGCATCGACGGCGCCCCCGCCGGCGACCACCGCGCCACCACCCGCCGCCTCCTCCGGGCCGCCCCCGGCGACCGGGTCGAGGTCGAACTGCGCCGCGGCGGCGCACTGCTCCGCGTGGCGGTGGTCATCCGCCAGGTGGAATCGTGAGCCGCGCCGGGCTCCTGCTCCTCGCCCTGGCCGCCCTCGCCGGCGCGGACATGGACCGGGCGACCCTGGAGCGGATCCATGCCGCCTATGCCTTCGTCCATGGGGGCAGCGGGGTCGCGATCGCCCCCGATCTGGTCCTGACCAACCACCATGTGATCGACGGCGAACGGGATCTCGCCGTGCGCTTCATGGACGGCCGCTCCTTCGCCGCGGACCTGCTCGGCACCGACCCGGTGGGCGACATCGCCCTGCTCCGCCTGCGCTCCGCCACCGGGGTCACCACGGTGGCGTTCGCCGCGGCCGAGGACCTGGAACCCGGGATCCCGGTGTGGGCCCTGGGCAATCCGTTCAGCCTGGGCGACCTGGACGACCGGCCGACCCTGAGCCGGGGCGTGCTCTCCACCGGCCGGCTGGTGCGGGGCGACTACACCGATGCGGTGCAGACCGACGCCCCGGTGAATCCCGGCAATTCCGGCGGCCCCCTGTTCGATGCCCGGGGCCGGCTGCTCGGCATCAACGGCCAGATCCGCACCATCACCGGCATGCGGGTGAACAGCGGCATCGGCCTGGCCATCGCCGCCCCGCAACTGGCGGCCTTCGTGCCCGTCCTGGCCGAGGCCGGCGGGGGCATGGTCCGCCACGCCGGTCCACCGGCGGGGCTGGTGATCGACGATGACCTCGATGGACCGGTGGTGCGCAGCGCCAGCGCCCCCCTGCTGCCCGGCGACCGGCTGGTGACCATCGACGGTCGGCCGGCCACCAGCCGGGCGGTGGCCCTGGGCATCCTCGCCGCCGGTCCCTGGCGGCCCGGGGCCGAGGCGGTGGCGGGCATCCTGCGCGACGGCCAACCCGTGGCCTTGTCCATCCCCCTGGGCCGGACCGTGGTGCCCGGCCGGCCGTGGATCGGCTGGCAGGTCGAGGAGCGCCAGCGGGGTGGGCGGACCGAAGTGGTCATCACCACCGTGGACGGCGGCTCCCCGGCGGCCCGGGCCGGCCTGCGCCCGGGGATGGTCCTGGAAACCGTGGCCGGCCGGCCGATCCGCTCCCGGGTCGATCTCCTGCGCGCGGTGGCGGGACTGGAACCGTCGGACCGGCTGGCGGTGGCGTCCGGGTCCGCCGCGGTGGTCCTGGTCATCGCCCCCCGGCCCTGACCACCCGGACAGGGCCCGGCCCCGGGGCCGTCACCCGTTGCAGCCACTAGGGATGGTGGCCTTCTACATGCGGCACTGCCGCTAGTGGATTCCGGCTTGAGTCCAGCGAAAAGCTGCTAGCATGCTGTTCGATGCCACCGGGCCTCCGGCGGCTCCGAGTCCGGCGCATGCCGCGGTTCGTTGATACCCATCCAGTGTGAAACCCTTCAGGAGAGCTCCATGTCGATGCCGATCCGTGCTACCGAGGACGCCATCATCCGCCTGCTCAAGGCGGGCCACCCCCTGGCCGGCCCCCTGGTCGACCGCCCCGAGGAGACCCGCCTTCCGGTCTTCCAGAGCGTCGAGGCCAAGCCCGTCAAGGACTACGGGTTCGAGGGCACGGGCCGCATCGTGATCGCCCGTGGCCGCAAGGATGTGTGGTTCGTCGACATCAAGCGCAAGGACGGCAAGGTCTCCGCCAAGGAGGGCGAGCAGTTCGTGCAGATGAAGATGAAGCTCCAGGAGCGCTTCGGGAAGAACCAGAAGGTCACCGGCTGGCTCGTCTCGACCGCCGACATCGAGACCGGCGCCAAGGACATGATCATCAAGGCCGAGTGCTTCGCCACCGGCGGCGCCGCCAAGCGCTGATCACTCCCGACGCGGGATCCGATCGAGGCCCGGGCAACCGCCCGGGCCTCGTCGTTTGCTGTCAGGGCGCGGTGGTCGCCGACCGGGCGCGGATCGCATCCGGCAGACTGTGGTACTCCACGCTGGTCGCGCGGCGCAGTTCCGAGAGGAGCCGCTGGGTGCGGGCGGGGCGGCGGTCCGCCACCATCTCCGCCACCACCCGGCTGCGCACCGCGGCGGCGGTGGCCGCCACGAACGGCCGCCGGCCGTGGACCAGGACGAGATCGACCCCGGTGGCATGGCCCACGGGTTCCATCAGCCGCGGCGGCTTGGCGGTCCACGCTTCGCGCAGGACCTCGGCGGGGATGGCCCGGCCCCCGTCGCTGCGGGTGCCATCCGCCAGCACCCAGCCGACGCGACCGTCCGCGGCCTTGGGGTCATAGGCCCGGCCATAGGCGTTCCACGCCCGGGCGAAGTCCGGCTGACCCCGGCTGATCGCGGCATGGAGTGAACGCAGCACACCCAACAGCCGCTGGCGTTCGTCCTCTTCCGCCGGCTGGGTCCGGTAGGGGATGGTGATCAGGGAGATGTCGATCGCCTCGGCCTGGTCGTAACGGGCCTGATGGGCGGTGAACCACCCCTCGATGTCGGCCTCGGTCAGGCTCCCGGCGATCTGCCGGTCGACCAGGAGATGCAGTCCGGCCGCCATGCGGAAGCCGGGTTCCATCAGGAGCTGGGCCTTGGACTTCCCCTGGGATGCCTGCAGATACTGGGCGAACGGCACCGCCGCCTGGCCCTTGGCGGCCATGGCCTCCTGGAAGCCCTTCTCGATGCGTTCCCATTCCTGTTCCAGCGCGGCCTCGTCGATGGCGACGCCCTCCCGGCGCAGCGCCTGGTCGACCATGCGGATGCCGATGAGCTCCTCGCGCACCTCGGCCCCCTGCTTCACGAGCAGGTCCAGGGCGAGCTGGCGGCGGGTCAGGGTCCGTCGGCCGATGGTCACCACTGGCGCATCGTCCGGCAGCCGCCGCCAGTCGACGTCGTCCAACGCTTCGCGCAGCCAGGTGTGGAGCTGGTCCGTGCCTTCGCGGGCGAGGAGGTTGTCCTCAAGGTCGCGGACCGTGATCGGCTCCCCACCGACCACCACCACCGGGGTCGAGGCGCTGGAACCCGCGTCGGCCGCCGCCAGTCCGACGGCGAACACCATGGAAAACAGGAAACGGTTCATGCGGCGGGGACCTCGCGCAGGGCGGCGTGGAGGGCGATGAGTTCGGGGCTGTCCAGATTCTCGATCCGGCGGGCGGGGTCGAGGCCGACGGCGGCGCAGGCGGCCTCGGCCGTCTCCCGCGCCACCCCGGCATCGCGCAGGGCGCGCACCAGCACCTTGCGCCGATACGCGAACAACTGCCGGCACCACACCGGGAATCCCGCCGGCAGGGCCCGTTCCGGGGTGACCGCCAGGATCGCGCTGTCGACCCGGGGCGGGGGCAGGAAGCAGCCCGGCGCCAGCCGGCGCAGGATGCGCGCGGACCCGCAGGCCCGCAGCACCGCCGCCGAGGCGCCCCAGCCGTCGTCCCCGGGCTTGCTGCCCAGCCGCACCGCGCATTCCCACTGCACCGTGACCATGATCGCGGTCGGCGGCTGCGGCAGGGCGCAGGCGTTCAGGATGGCAGGGATCGCCACATCGTAGGGCAGGTTCGCGCACAGCGTCCACGGCCCCTCGGCGGCGAAGGCCTCGATGGCCGGATGCAGGCGGTCCTTGGCTGCCAGACAGTCGCCCTCGACGAGGTCCAGTCCGCGCGGGACCAGGCTGGTGCGCAGCCACGCCGCCAGCCCGTGGTCGATCTCCACCGCCAGCACCCGCCCGCCCCGATCCAGCAGCCGCCGGGTCAGGATGCCGGTGCCCGGCCCGATCTCGACCGTGCGCGTGCCGGCGGCGCCGCTGATCGCCGCCAGGGCCCGCTCGTCGACCATGAAATGCTGACCGAACCGGTGCAGGGGCTGGCAGCCGGCGGCGGCCAGGGCGGCCTCGATCTCGACCCGCAGGGGATTCATCCGCGCGGCTCCGCCGGCAGCAGATCCGCCGCCGCCGCCGCATCGATCCAGCCCACGCCCCGGCCGTCCACCGCCACCGGGATGCGCCCGGCGGGATCGGCGCGGCCGACCTCGACCACCACCGACCGGGTGTCGGTGGTGATGCGCACGGCGCCGGTGCGCTCCACCGGCAGCATCTCGCCGCCCCGGGGCGGCTCGCCGAGCACCCGGAGCAGGCGGGCGACCTGCCACGGCTCGACCCGGCGGCCGGCGTCGGTCGCCCAGCCGTCACCCTCACGGCGGATCGTCCACGCGGTCTCAGCGGACACGGTGATCGCCTGGACCTCGCCAGGGAGCACCGCGGCGATGCCGGCGGACGGGAACGGATGGAGGAGGTCCGCCAGGGCGGAACCGGACACCGTGCGGGCGAGACGACCATCGCGATCGACCATGCGCCACCCGTCGCCATCGGGCCAAGCGGCCCAGCCCCGGTCGCCGCCCACCGCATCCGCCAGATCGTGATCGTCGGACCCCGGCCGCTCGGGCTCCACCGGCGCCAGACGCACGGCGAAAGCCACCGGGGCGGCGTCCGCGGCCCGGCGCTCCGCCGCGCCCGGCTTCCCGGACCGGTCCCCGGTCAGGGCGGCAAAGCGGGCCAGCCACGACTCCACCGCGGCGCGGTCGACACTCACCGCGGCGGTGGCGGGCCACGTGCGCCGCCAACGGCCATCGTCACCGCGGCGAAGCACCTCGGCCCCGCCGGCATGGATGCGCTGCACCGCGATCACCCGCGAGGGATCCCCGGTGAACGGGCGGGGATCGAACCAGGATTCCGGCGGCTGGTCGAGCCACCCGGGCCAGATCACCGGCACCCCATGCCGGCGCTCGTCGCCGATGACGCCGTCCCCGACCTGCCACGCCCAGCGCTGGTCGCGGGTCGCCACCGCCAGGATGCCGCGGCTGGCGGGCACCGGACCCGGCCGCAGACGATCCAGACGGACCGCCGAGATCGCACCGAGCAGCCGCTCCGCAGCCCCGGGGTCGGCACGCTCGCGGCCTCCCTCCCACAGGACCTCCCATTCACCCTCGTTGCCCCGGTTCGCCCGCCGCTCGAGCACCGCCGCCGGCGTCTCGATCCGCTGGACCGCCAGCGCATCGAAGGGATCCGCCAGGGCATCATCCCGGGTCGCCGCGAGCACCGCCCGCCACGCCCGCCACGATACCGGTGCCAGCGGCTGCGGCGGCAGATCGCCGATCCGCACCCGGCCGCCGGACCCCGGAACATGCTCCAACAGCACGGGGACCGGCCGCCCGCCCACATCGACCCGGATCAAGGCCGCCGTCGCGGTGGCCGGGACATGGACCAGGGAATCCACGGATACCGAGGCGAGCAGGTCGAGCACCGCGCCGATGCGCACATCCAAAGCCGAGCGCAGCGGCCGCGCCGGCTCATGCCAGCCGCCGGGACCCCGGACGTAGAACCGCTCATCGATCTGCACCAGGCCGACACGGTTTGCGATCCCCGCCAACGGTTCCCGCCGGTCCAGGCGGCCGGCGGCAGAGACGATGGCATCCACCGCCGGGGAGCGGGGCGGAAGCACCGCCACCCGGCCCTGGTGCCCGTCCCACAGCACATCCGCATCCCGGGTCTGGCTCCACCGCAGCCACACTCCGGGCGCCGTCAGTTCGGCCCCCGGTCCACAGCCATGCGCCGCGGCGGCGGTCGCATCCGCCGACAGCGTCCGCTCCGGAAGGGCGCGCACCGCCCCCAGGGCCGCCCAGAGGGCCTGCACCCGGTCGGGATCCGTGGGCAGTTCGACCCCGGACCGGCGCACCGTCGCCCCGTCGACCACCTGTTCCACGCCGCCGGCCCGGAGCGTGAATGCCCCCGTCGCCGACCCGCTCCACAGCGCCACCGGTTTCTGCCGCTCCTCGCCGGGGCGGAACAGCCACACCGCGAGCACGACCAGGGCGAGGCCGAGCCAGGGACGCGGGCCGGACCACCACCGGCGCCGGACCGGCTCAGGCCCCGAACTCATGGCGCTTGGGCAGATCGTCGAGGGAGCCGAGCCCGAACCGCTGGAGGAACTGCTCCGTGGTGCCGTACAGCAGCGGGCGGCCCAGGGCCTGTTCGTCGCGGCCCACCACCTGGACCAGCCGCAGGTCCATCAGCTGGCGCAGCACCGGCCCGCACTGCACGCCGCGGATGTCCTCGATCACGCCCCGGGTCACCGGCTGGCGATAGGCCACCACCGCCAGGGTTTCCAGGGCGGATCGGGTCAGGGCGGTGGGCAGCTCCTTGCGGTCGAGCTGGCGCACCCAGGGGTGCAGATCACGCCGGGTCAGCAACTGCCAGCCGTTGGCGATGCGGCGCAGCTCCCAGCCGCGCCCCTCGTGGTCGTAGCGGTCCGCGAGCCCCGCGAGGAGCCCTTCCAGATAGCGCTCCGAGCAGCCCGGCAGGCAGCCCGCCAGCCGCGCCGTGGACACCGGCTTGGTGGAGACGAACAGCAGGGCCTCGACCGCCGAGCGGACCTCCCGCGGGGGCAGGTCCGCCGCGTCCGGCGGCGGACCATCGAGGAGATCCGCCACCTGCCCGGCCATGCCTGGCTCCGCCGCGGCCACCGGCAGGCCGTCCGCGTCGACCACCGTGGCCTGCGCATCGGCCGGCGCGGCCGGCTCCAGGTCCGGATGCTCCTCGCCGTCGGTCATCGGAAGGCGAGGAAATTGGTGAGCAGGCGGTGGCCATGCTCGGTGAGGAACGATTCCGGATGGTACTGCACACCCTCGATGGGCAGCTCCCGGTGGCGCACGCCCATCAGCTCCCGCTGGTCCTCGGACCACGCGGTGGCCACCAGACAGTCCGGCAGCGCATCGTCGACCACCAGCGAGTGGTAGCGGCAGGCGGTGAACGGCGTCGGCACCCCGGCGTAGACCCCCTGCCCATCGTGGACGATGCGCGAGGTCTTGCCGTGCATCAGCCGCCCGGCCCGCCGCACCACCCCGCCGAACGCCTGGCCGATGCTCTGGTGCCCCAGGCACACCCCGAGCAGCGGAATGCGCGCCTTTGCCGCCGCCGCGATGGTCGCCAGCGAGATCCCCGCCTCGGTCGGCGAACAAGGCCCGGGCGAGATCAGGATATGGCTCGGCCGCGCCGCCACGACCGCCTCCGCGGTCAACTCATCGTTGCGGTGGACCGTCACCTCGGCGCCCAGTTCCCACAGGTACTGGACGATGTTGTAGGTGAAGCTGTCGTAGTTGTCGATGACCGTGATCATGCTGCGTTGGCCGGACCCTAAGCGGCGGGAGTCCCAGGCCAAGACGGGGGTCTTGACGCCCAGGCCGGATCCCTACAAGCC
>CAMCAC010000083.1 GCA_945872305.1 Candidatus Kuenenia stuttgartensis
TGCTCCGGGCCCCGGCTGGGGATCAGGGCCTCGTGGGGTTCCCCCGCCGCCGGGACCACGCTCTCGGGAGCCACCGGCATGGGGATGCGGCGGCCCTCCACCACCCCCACCACCCGGATGCGGGTGGTGGGCCGGCCGAACTGCCCCGCCACCCGCAGCCGCAGGGCGACCCGCTCGGCGCCGTGGGCATCGGCAAAGCGCCAGCGCACCGCCGTACCCGGCGCTCCATTGACCGGATGCCTCGGCCGCCCAGCGAGATCCGTGACCGCCCCATCAAGCCCCACCGCCGCCCAGGCATCCGCCGTCGCGGTCCGGGCCACCGGGTGCCCGCCATGCAGCGCCATCAGGGCCAGCCCTCCGGCGAGTGCCGCCGCCAACCCCGCCGCCAGTCCCGCGCCGAGGGCGCCGAGCCAGCGGCCGAGCACATAGGCGTGGCGATCCAGGGGCCGGCTGAACAGGGTGAGGGCCGCCCGCTGGTCGAGATCCCGGCGCATCTGCACCGCGAGGATGAGCGGCGCCGTGGCCGCGGCGGCGGCCAGGGCGATGGTCGCCACCGCGCTCACCGCGAGCCGGCGGCGGGCCTCGGCGTCCACCGCGTCGGCACCCACCACCACCGCCACCGCCGCCGCGGCCCCGGCGATCGCCAGGGCCGGTAGGCCGGTGCGCGTGGCCTCCTTCCAGGACAGCCAGGCGATGGACGCGATCATCGCTCCCGGGCCTCGGCGATCACCCGCTTGAACACCGCCTCCAGCCGCTCCCGGGGCGGGCCGGCGCGCAGGAACGCGGAACCCGCCGCCGCCTGGACCGCCGCCAGGGTCGCGGCATCGGGCCGGTCGAGCTCGACGGTCACCCGGCGGTCGTCCCGGAGCAGGGATTCCACCGTGCCCCAGGCGCGCAGCCGGCCCTGGTAGAGGATCGCCACCTTGTCGCACACATCCTCGACATCGGCGAGCAGGTGGCTGCACAGCAGGATGGTCGTGCCCGCCCGTTTCAGCTCGCTGATCAGGTCCTTCACCTCCGCGGAGCCGAGCGGATCCAGGCCCGAGGTCGGCTCGTCGAGGATGACCAGTTCCGGCCGATGCAGGAGGGCGCAGGCGATGGCGAGACGGCGGGCCATGCCCTTGGAATACTCCCCGAGCCGGCGGTTGCGGGCGTGGGCCAGCCCGACCCGGGCGATCTGCTCGTCGATCCGCCCGCCCAGCTCTCCGGCGGGGATGCGGTGCAGGCGGCCGAAGAAGCGCAGGGTCTCGTCGGCGGTCAGGAAACGGTAGAGGTAGGTCTCCTCGGGGACGTAGCCGATCCGCCGCTTGGCATCCCGATCGCCGGGATCCCGGCCAAGGACGAAGGCTGAGCCCTCGCTCGCCCGGCACAGGCCGAGGAGCAGCTTGATCGTGGTCGTCTTGCCGGACCCGTTCGGCCCGAGCAGCCCGACCACCTCGCCGCGCTCCACCCGCAGGTCGAGCCCGGTCAGCGCCGGCACCCGCGCCCGGCCCCAGAAATCCGCGTACCGCTTGGTCAGACCCTGGCAGAGGATGGGAGGCTGGTCCATGGGTGGCGAAGGGTGGGATAACGGGGAGGGGGGCAAGATTCGGTTTCGGGTTTCGGGTCTCGGGTTTCGGGACTCCCGTGCGGACGCACCAAGCGAGCTCAGTCGTTTATCGTATCCCAGTTCCGCCCTCCCGAAACCCGAAACCCGAAACCCGAAACCAAGCGTTCAGAAACCACCATTTGCCCCACTCCCACATCCGACACGCTCCCCGTCCGATGGCCACCGTGATCCTCGACTACGATGCCGGCAACCAGACCTCGGTCCTGCGTGCCCTGGCGCACCTGGGTCATGCGGCGGCGATCACCGCGGATCCGGCGGCGGTGGCGGCGGCGGACCGGGTGGTGTTCCCCGGGGTCGGCGCCGCGGGGTCGTGCATGGCCCGGCTGAGGGAGCGCGGCGTCGACGGGGCCCTGCGTGCCGCCCTGGCCCGGGGCGTGCCGGTGCTCTGCGTCTGCGTCGGGCTCCAGCTCCTCTTCGAGCACAGCGAGGAGGACGACACTCCGTGCCTCGGCCTCCTTCCCGGTCGGGTGGTGCGCTTCCGCCCCGCGGATCCGGCGATCAAGGTCCCCCACATGGGCTGGAACCCGGTCACCTGGACCCCGGGGGAGCCGTTGGCTGCGGGGATCGACGGTGCGTCCATGTACTTCGTCCACTCGTTCCACGCCGTGCCTGGGCCCGGCGTGCGGGTCGTGGCCGAGAGCGACCACGGCGGCCGCTTCTGCGCCGCGGTCCGCCGCGACAACCTGGTCGCCGCCCAGTTCCATCCCGAGAAGAGCGGCCCCGCGGGGCTGCGCCTGCTCGCCAACTTCCTCGCCGGCTGAACCGATGCGGTGGGGCGCCGGGCCGGGGATGTGGGCCGGCCGGATCATCGCCCTGGGCCTCGCTGCCATCGCAGGCCTGTCGGCCCTGGAGCCCGCCACCGCCGCGATCCGCCTGGGCGGGCCCCTGGTCCGGGTCATCGACCTGCCCGGCGCCTGGGCCGGGGCCGGCCGTCTGCGCGCCACCGTGGTGGTGGACGGCGTCGCGCCGGCGGATCTCGGCATCGGGGCCTGGACCGCCGACGCCCAGGGCCGCTGGTTCCAGGCCATCCACGGGCCCCTGGGCAGCGGCACCGCCGCCCTCGCCATCGACCTGCGCCGGGCCCGCCCTGAAGGCCACCAGGGCGACTGGACCCCCGCCGCCGCCGCCGAGATGGACCGCGGGGGTCTGTTTGCCTGGGGCATCGCCCCAGGGGATGCGATCCTGCGGGTGGTGGACTGGACCATGGATCCCTGGCCGGCGGACAGCGCGGCCCCGGTCCTGCGCGACACCGTCTGGCCGGCCCGGGTCGCCACCGGCGAGCGCTGGGAACTGGCGGTGCGCCCGGATCCGTATCCGGCGGATCCCTACGATCCCGCCGTCTTCCGCCTCGATGCCCGGGTCACCGCCCCGGACGGCACGGTCTTCGATTGTGCCGGATTCCACGACGAGCCGCAGCGGCTTGAAGAGGGGGGCGATCGCGAACTCGCCATCCCCGACGGCCCCCACCGCTTCCGTCTGCGCCTACGCCCGTGGCTGCCCGGCACCTGGCGGCTCGCGGTCACCGCCCGCTGGGCCGGGGGCGGCGAGCGGCGCTTCCCGGTCGAACTGGCGGTCGACGGCCCGCCCCGGGACCGCATCGTGCGGGTGGATGCCCGGGATCCGCGGTTCCTGAGCGTGGGCGCCCGCAGCGGCACCGCCGCCTTCGTCTGGCCGGTTGGCATGAATCTGCGCTCGGTCAACGACACCCGCTCGGCGGATGTCTTCAAGACCCGCCTGACCCCGGACCGTGGCACGCTCGCCTACCGGGCGTACCTCGACCGCCTCGCCGCCGGGGGCGGGGATGTGATCGAGGTGTGGATGAGCGCCTGGAACCTGGCCCTGGAATGGAGTCCGGGCTGGCCCGGGTTCCATGGCGCCGGCCGCTACCACCAGGGCAACGCCGCCCGCATCGACCGCCTGCTCGACGAGGCGGATGCCCGGGGCGTGCGGGTGCTGCTGGTCCTGAACAACCACGGCCAGACCAGTCCCAAGACGGACCGTGAATGGCCGTACCATCCCTACAACCGCGCCGTCGGCGGCTGGCTCGACAAGCCCGAGGAATGGTTCTCCGATGACCGGGCCTGGGCCATGCAGGAACGGGTGCGTCGCTACCTCTCCGCCCGGATCGCGGACCATCCGGCGCTCATCGGCTGGAAACTGTGGTCCGAGGTCAACCTCACCGCCGCCAAGGGCGATCTCCTCGTCGAGTGGCACCGCCGGGCCTCCGAAGCCATGGCTGCCCGGGATCCCTACGGCCGCTTCGTCTGCACCCACTGGTCCAATGACTGGACGACCCCGGATCGTCGGGTCGCGGCCCTGCCCGGGATCACCCTGGTCGGCATCGATGCCTATCGCCGGTCCCGGGAGCGGCCGGGGCCGCCCCAGGGCCTCGCCGATCTCTTCCTGGCCGGCACCACCGACCCGGCCAAGGGCCTCCAACTCCTCGCCAAGCCGGTGTGGGTCCAGGAGTACGGCGGCTGGTGGAACGGCGGCAACCCGGACCAGGTCGATGCGGAGTTGCGCGCCGGCCCGTGGGCTGCCCTGGTTTCGGGCTACGCCGCCGGGCCGCTCCTGTGGTGGTACGAATTCGTGGACCAGGGCGACCGCTACGGCGCCTACGCCCCGGTGCGCGCCTTCCTTGCCGGCGAGGACCTGCGCGGGGCTGACGCCCGGCCTGTGCGGCTGGAGTGCGGCGAGATGCGCTTCGCGGCCGCCTGGACCCGGCCCGGCCGCCTGCTCGGATGGATTGCCGACCGCCGCTGGCTCGCCACCGGCGCCCGGGTCGATCCCAGCGCGGACGAGGTGGTCATCGGGCGCGACGTGGCTCCGGGATCCATGGTCCTTGAGTGGTGGGATCCCGTCGTCGGCACCCCCGCCGCCCGCCAGGCCATCGACCATCCCGGTGGTCCCTTGCGCCTGCCCGTCGCGCCGTTCGCCACCCATCGGGCGTGGAAGCTCCACCGGCCGTGATGCCCGAATTCAGGTCGGGATCAGCCCGGCCGGATCGATCCAACGCCGGCGCAGCAGCAGCCGGAAGATGCCGTCGACCAGGGGGTCTGCCCAGCCGTTCACCATGCAGAAGCGCCGGTCGTAGGTGGCGTGGTGGAGAGCGTGGCGCCTGGGTGTGAGCAGCAGTCCTGTCGCTCGCAGCCAGCGTACCGGAGCCGGCACCACCGCGCGATGGGCGAGCGCGTGGATGTGCTGGGACATGACCGATCCGGCATTCGCAGCCGCCAGACCCGCCACCAGCCACCCCGGCAGCGCCTGCGCATAGGCGGTCGCCGCCAGGGCGATGGCGAAGCCCAGGCCCCCGGCGAACAATGCAGGACGGATCGTGTGCAACATGGGCTGCCGACCCAGCTTGTTCGGGCGCAGGTGGTGGCTTTTGTTGAAGAAGAGGATGCGTTGAACCACCGGCATGCCTGCCATCACTTCGCGGTAGCGCTGTTCGTAGCCGCCCTCGCGACGATTTCCCGGGAAGTGGTACAGTTCCGCCAGGCCGCGACCAGGGGTGCAGGGATGATAGTCCAACCAGATGTGGCTGAGCCCGGAGGTCGCATCGGCGAGGAACCAGCCGACGATGAGGGCGGGGATCACCGCCCACGACGGATCGAGGCCGACATGCAGGGCGCATGCCATCTGGGCGGCGACAAACAGGACGAAGGCGCAGCGGTCGATCCAATGCATCTGTGTGCATGCTAGAGTCCGGCGGCGGGACGGGAGATCCCTCGCCTCGGGCCCCCGCCCGTCGCCGGTCCGCCGTCGCTTGACCGGGGAACGGCATTCCCGATCCTCCCGCCCGTTCCACTTCGGTTCCACTGCCGAGCGTGGGCCGACAGGCTCACGCTTTTTTCGTCCCAAGGATCATCGCCCGTGAGCAACAACCAGTTCCTGCAGCGCGTGGACGCCCTCGCCCGCGAGCGCGGCCTGGATCCCGCCCTCATCCTCGATCACATCGAGCGGGCGCTCCAGCAGGCGGCCTTCAAGCGCTTCGACGCCAAGGGCGACTTCACGATCACCATCGATCGCCAGACCGGCGAGATCCGCGCGTTCGAGGACGACCAGCCGGTCAACCTCCCGGACCTCGGCCGCATCGTGGCCAACGTCGCCAAGCAGGTCTTCGTGCAGGGTCTCAAGGAGACCGAGCGCGACATGGTGTTCGAGGACTTCAAGCCCCGTGAGCACAGCATCGCCAGCGGCACCATCCTGCGCGAGGAGCGCGGCCTGTTCGTGGTCGGTCTCGGCCGCTGCGAGGCCATCCTCCCCCGCGAGGAGCAGATCCCCGGCGAGACCTACCGCATCGGTGCGGTGATCCGGGCCTACGTCCTGCGCGTCGAGAAGAAGGGCGCCCGCGTGCGCATCGTCCTCTCGCGCACCCACGCCAACTTCGTCCGCGAGCTGTTCAAGGCCGAGATCCCCGAGGTCGCCGACGGCGTCATCGAGGTGAAGGGCATCGTGCGCGAGCCCGGCCGCCGGACCAAGATCGCCGTCGCCAGCAGCGACCAGCGGGTCGACCCGGTCGGCGCCTGCGTCGGCATGCGCGGCAGCCGCATCAGCAAGGTCACCGACGAGCTGGTCGGCGAGAAGATCGACATCATCCCCTGGGCCGAGGATCCCGCGCAGTTCATCGAGAACTCGCTCAAGCCCGCCCGGGTCCTGCGCATCAGTTACGACCACTTCCGCGACCGCGCCCGGGTGGTGGTCAGCCAGGACCAGCTGCCCCTCGCCATCGGCAAGGCCGGCCAGAACGTCCGCCTCTCCGCCCGCCTGACCCGCTTCAAGATCGATGTGATGAGCGAGGAGGAGGCCGCCGAGGGCCGCGCCGCCGCCATCACCGCGCTCCAGCCCCTGGTCGACGCCGGCCTGCTCGACGACTTCCAGCGTGAGCAGTTCGTCGACAACCACCTCGACGGCCTGGCGGCGATCGCCGCCCAGGAGCCGGCGAACATCCTCGCGGTGCTCGACGAGGCCCGCCTCGATCCGGAACGTCTCGCGGCGATGGTCGCCAAGGCGGACAGCCTGCTCACTCCGGAGCAGCGTGTCGACAAGGACGCGATCGTCTCCCGCCGGCTCGATGCCGAACGTCAGGCGGCGGAGGAGCAGGCGCGCGAGATCGCCGCCCTCGAGGCCGAGGCCGCCCAGGCCGCCCAGGCCGCCGGCGTCGACCTGCCCACCGATACGGGAGTCGCCCGCTGAGCGCGATGCGCCGCGAGCACCCCAGGACCCATCCATGAAGCTGAGCGAACTGGCCGCATCCCACAACCTCGACACCGAGCTCCTGCTCGAGGTCGTGCGCGATGATCTCAAGATCAAGGTCCCCAAGGGCCTCGCGAGCGAACTGAGCGACGAGGACGCGGTGAAGATCCTGGCCTGCGATGGCCTTGAGACCGCGGACGGCAAGCCGTTCACCCCGATCATCGCCAAGGTGTTCGAGGACAAGCACAAGAAGAAGGTGCAGGCGCAGAAGGGCCTGGAGACCCGCAAGAAGAAGCAGGCCGAGGAAGAAGCCGCCCGCCGTGTCGAGCAGGACAAGCGGGTCGCCGAGGAGCGCAAACGGCACGAGGACGAGCTCGCCCGCCGGCGTGCCGAGGATGACGCCCGTCTTGCGGCGGAATCCGCGCGCATCACCGCCGAGCTGGAAGCGGCCCGCCGCGCCGAGGACGATGCCCGGGTCCGCGCCGAGGAGGAGATCCGCCGCCGTGACACCGAGGCCAAGCGCATCGCCGCCCAGCTGTCGGCCATGCGCACCCCGGCTCCGGCCCCCGCTCCCGCCACAGCCCCGGTCGCTGCCTCCGTACCGGAGGCGGTCGTCGAGGCCGTCGCCGCGGAGACGGCCGCCACCGTCCTGCCCACGACCCCCGCGCCTGTCGAGTCCCAGCCCCTGGGCGAGGACGCACCCGGTGTGGTCACCCTGATACCGACCACCTCCTTCCGCAAGGACGCGGGCAAGGAGACCAAGGAACCGGTCAAGCCCGTCGACGTGGCTCCGCCCAAGTCCGTCGCCGGCCTCGGCGCCAAGCTCGCCACCCTGGCCAAGCAGACCCACGAGAAGGCCGACCACTCGATCAAGGCGGTGCCCAAGCCCCCCGCCCCGGTTCCCGGCGCCCCCCAGGCGGAACTGTCCGCCGAGGACCGCCGCAAGGCCATCCAGGCCAACATCGCCCGCAACCTCGCCATGGCCAAGAAGGTCGCCGAGGCCAAGGCGACCGCCCGCAAGACCGGCTTCCGCACCATCGATCGCACCAAGACCCCCGGCGGTCCCGGCGGCCCGAATCGCGGCCCCGGCGGTCCCGGCCGCGGCCCCGGCGGTCCCGGCCGTGGTCCCGGCGGTCCGAACCGCGGTCCTGCCCGCGGCCCGCGCAAGGGTGCCAACGACACCCGCACCGACGCCGAGATCGAGGCCGAGGGCAAGCACGGCCGGCGCTTCCGCTCGACCCTGGAAGAGGACATCAGCGGCGTCACCGAGTTCGCCATCGTGGTGCCGTGCACCGTGCGCGAGTTCTCCGAGGCGTCCGGCGTCAAGTCGTCGGTGATCATCGCCAAGCTGTTCATGGCCGGCATGATGGCCAACATCAACTCCGTCCTCGACAAGGACGGCGTCGAGCTGATGGCCGCCGAGTTCAAGAAGACGGTGACCATCAAGGCCGCCGCCGACGCCGAACAGCAGCTCGAAGAGGTCGAGGAGATCCACGACGACGAGGCCGACCTCGCGCCCCGGCCGCCCATCGTCACCATCATGGGTCACGTCGACCACGGCAAGACCAGCCTGCTCGACGCCATCCGCAAGACCCAGGTCGCGGCCGGCGAGGCCGGCGGCATCACCCAGCACATCGGCGCCTACACCGTCACCGCGCCGAACGGCATGGACGTGACCTTCATCGACACCCCCGGCCACGAGGCGTTCACCGAGATGCGCGCCCGCGGCTCGCGGGTCACCGACGTGGCGGTCATCGTGGTCGCCGCCGACGACGGCGTGCAGCCCCAGACCGTCGAAGCGATCAACCACGCCAAGGCCGCCGGGGTCCCCCTGGTCGTCGCGCTCAACAAGATCGACAAGCCCGACGTGGACATCGACCGCGTCATGCGCCAGCTCGCCGAGAACAACGTCCAGGTCGAGGACTACGGTGGCGAGATCGGCATGATCCGCACCAGCGCCCATTCCGGCCAGGGCATCCCCGAACTGCTCGAACGCCTGGCCCTCGAGACCGAGGTCCGCGAACTGCGCGCCAACCACGGTGCCAACGCCAGCGGCACCGTCCTCGAGGCGCACCGCGACGAGGACCGCGGCATCATCGTCACCCTGCTCGTCCAGCGCGGTTCGCTGTTCGTCGGCGATGTGGTCGTGGCCGGCGTCGGCTACGGCAAGGTCCGCTCGCTGATGAACTGGAAGGGCGAGAAGGTCGACCTCGCCGGTCCCAGCCACGCGGTCGAGATCACCGGCCTGGACGAGGTCCCGCGTGCCGGCGACCGCTTCCAGGTGGTCGACGACCTGCGCCAGGCCTCGGACGTGGCCGAGGAACGCCGCCAGAAGAAGCGCGAAAAGGAACTCACCGCCCGCCAGAAGACCACCACCGCCGCCTCGCTCTTCGGCGACATCGCCACGAGCAAGAAGAAGGAGCTCAAGGTGGTCGTGAAGGCCGATGCGGCCGGCTCCCTGGAAGTGCTCAACAAGACCATCGGTGAGCTGACCAGCGACGAGGTCCGCCTCTCGATCATCCACAGCGGCGTCGGTGCCATCACCTCCAGCGACATCCAGCTCGCCGAGGCGTCCAAGGCCGTGGTCATCGGTTTCCACGTGATCGCCGACAGCAAGGCGCGCAGCCTGGCCGAGAACCTCAAGGTCGATGTGCGCTCCTACACCATCATCTACGAGATGCTGGATGAGCTGCGCAGCGAACTGGGCGGGATGCTCGAACCGGTCACCCGCGAGACCGTCATCGGCCAGGCCGAGGTCCGCAAGACCTTCGTCATCACCAAGGTCGGTGTCGTTGCGGGCCTCTACATCAGCCGCGGCGTCTGCCGGCGCGATGCGTTCATGCGCATCACCCGTGAGAACCGCATCCTCCATGTCGGCAAGGTCGGGACCCTGCGCCGCTTCAAGGAGGACGTCAAAGAGGTCCGCGAGGCCTTTGAATGCGGCCTGACGGTGGAAGGGTTCCAGGACATCCAGGTCGGCGACCTGATGGAGTTCTACATCAAGGAGAAGGTCGCCCGGATCGTGGAGAAGTGACATGCCGACCCCGGGCCGCAAGGAACGGCTGGAAAGCCTGCTCCACGAGGAGATCGCCACCTGTGTCCAGCGCGAGATCGACGATACGCGCTGTGGCCTGGTGACGATCACCCGGGTCGAGATGACCGGCGACCTCCACCACGTGAAGGCGTACTATTCGGTCATCGGCGACGGCTCTGCCCAGGCCCGGGCCGCCCGCGCCCTGGAACGCATGGTTCCCACCGTGCAGTCCTATTACGCCAAGGCGATCCGCACCCGGCTGCTCCCGCTCCTGACCTTCGTCGCCGACAACCAGGGCGCCCGCCGTTTCGACATCGACGCCCTGATCTCCCAGGCCCGCCAGACCGACTCCGACGGTGGCACCCGCCCCGAAGGCCCCGCCCCGGAGCCCAAGCCGGCACCGTGATCGACGCGGCCCACCGCTTCGTGGGCGTGTCCATCGCCGCGCTCGCCCTGGCTGTCGGCTGTGCTCCCCGCATCGACCCGGTGCCCGCCTACGCCATCACCGATGTCGCCACCGGCCGCAGGGTTCCGCTCGGCGCTGCGGATTCCGCCACGGTCCATGCGCTGCTGAGCCGGCAGTCGTGGGGCGGGAATTGGGCGACCATCGTCCCCGCCTCCACCGCACTGACCGCTCCTGGCATACACCTGGAACGGCATGGCGATTCACTGGTGGGCATGTGGCAGGGGACCATGGCCCGCCATGCCGCACTGAGCGGCGATGATCTCCGGCGTATGTCCGGCCTCCTGGAACGATTCCCGGCGCTTCCGGCGGAGTGACCGGTGATCGATGCCGACGGTTTCCTGGCCTGGTGCCGGCTCGAACTGGGCCTGTCCGCCAACACCGTCACCACCTATCGCCATGCCTTGGCGGCCCTGGGCCGGGCCTGTGCCGCCACCAGCACCCGGCCCGAGGGTGCGGGCCCCGACGAGGTGTCCGCCTGGCTTGCCCACGGTCGTGACATCGACGGCCACGAGCCCGCCACCCTGGTCAACCACCTCGTGTGCTGGCGCATGTACGCCCGCTGGCTGGTCCTGGAGGGCCGCACCAGCGAAGACCGCATCCGCCTTGCCCGGATGCCGCATCTGTGGTCGCGATTGCCTGAGGTCCTGTCCGTGGACGAGGTCGAAGCGCTTCTCGCCGCCCCTGCCGGCGACCATCGCCTGCGGGATCGTTGCGCCTTGGAGCTGTTGTATGCCACCGGCGGCCGGGCCAGCGAGGTGGCCGGCATCCGCCTCGGGGATCTGCGCGAGGATGCCCGCCTGCTGCTCCTGCGCGGCAAGGGATCCAAGGAGCGCCTGCTGCCCCTCCACGAGCGGGCCCGGGCCACGGTCCGGGCGTACCTGAAGGATGGCCGCCCGTTCCTCGACCAGGGGATGGCCAAGGACCACCTGCTGCTCTCGGTCCGCGGCCTGCCGGTGGACCGCGGATTCCTTTGGCGGCTCGTGCGGGACTGCGGCCGTCTGGCCGGCATCGACCGTCCCATCCATACCCATCTCCTCCGCCACGCCTTCGCCACCCACCTCCTGGAGAACGGTGCCGACCTGCGCGCCGTCCAGGAGCTCCTCGGCCACGCCCTGCTCACCACCACCCAGCGCTACACCCATGTGGATGCCAAGCGGCTGGTGGAACTGCACCGGCGGTTCCACCCCCGGGGCTAGTCCTCGGGCACCGTGGACGGCGGCAGCTGGACCTGGAAGCGGATGGATGGGCAGGTGATCAGGCTGTGCAGCGGCTGTCCGGGCTGCACCAGGCCGAGGGTCTCCAGATAGGCGAACCGGCAGGCGCGGGCCGTGCCGCCCCGGAGCGGGATGGCCGGGTGGTGGATGCGGTAGCGGCCGATCAGCCCATCCCGGCGTCGGAACCAGCCATCCTGGGGATCGGTGAGGATCCGCTGGGCCTCGCCGTCGTCCGGGAACCCCGGGATGGCGGCGATGGAGCCGCCGGGGCTGACGGCGAGGTCGCAGGCGAAGGCGGGGTCTGGACTGTGCAGCTCGATGGCGTCGGCGGTGATGGAACCGGTGCACGGGACGGGGTGCCAGGGCATGCCCCAGGCCAGCCGCGGGATCCAGCCCCAGCGGCTGCCGATGGCGGTGGCCAGGAACCACACCACGTCGGCGCCCGTGGCCCGGTC
>CAMCAC010000084.1 GCA_945872305.1 Candidatus Kuenenia stuttgartensis
CCACGGCGCGACCTGCCCGCGGACCGCGAGCAGGGCGGTCGGATGCGGATCGGGCTGGTGGATGCGGGCATCCAGGCGGACGCGCGCCGCCGTGGCGGGAGCGCCGGGCACGGGGTGGAGCCACGCCTCATCGATGCCGAGCTGGATGCCATCGACCCGCACCGCCACCGTCTCATCGGCGATGACCGCGTCGTGGACCTCGGCGCGGCCGTCCATCAACCGCAGGTGCGCCAGCTCCAGGGCGATCCGCGGCGTGGGACGAGCCGCGACGGCGGTGGCCGATGGACCGACGACCGCTGACGCGATGGCGGTCAGGCGGGCGATCGCCTCATCCACGTTGGAGTGACCATTCCGGTGGCGGATCAGGACCGCCGACGGGGCGGCGACGACCAGGGCGCCGATGCGGATGCGATCCGCCGCCACCTCCCCGGACATGTTGACCCCGGGCATCGTCAGCATCTCGCCGCCGGCGAAGCCGGGGGGCGACGCCACCCGCACGGAGAGGAAGCCGCGGATCCGGGCGGTGGGGGCATGGCCCGGGTCCAGGCGGAGATCCTCGATGGCAAGCGAGGCATGGTCGACCATCACCGTCCATGGCGTGGTCGCGGCGTGGGCATCGACCAGGGCCGCACCGATGCCGGTCACCTCGACCAGGGTGGCCCGGACGGATGGGCCGGCAGCGGCGGTCGCCGGGGCCGACGGCACCGGACGCACCAGACCGGAGAGGCTGACCCGGCCATCCGGCAGACGGTCGGCCAGAACGGTGACCCCGTCGATCCGCACCGCCTGGATGTCCACACGATGATCAAGGAGCGCACCCGGCGACCAGTCGAGGTCGATGCGATCGATGGTGACGAGCGCATGGGCCGGATCCCGGTGGTGCCGACCGATCCGCACCCCCGTCACCGTGATCCGATCGCCCAAGGGCGAGATGGCGATGCCGGCGACATCAGCAGGGACGGTGAAGACCTCACCGAGCCGGCTGCGGACCACCGCCAGGGCGATGCGATCGCGGAATCCCCACGCCACCGCCGCCGCGAGCAGCGGCAGCGCGAGCGCGACGGCGATGATCCACAGGATGCGGCGGCGGCGGGTCATGCTGGGTTCCGGAGACGACGCGACCCGCCGGTTCGCGGCGGGTCGCTGGGATTCAGATGGATCCGGGGATCACTTCACCGCGGCCAGGAGCGCCTTGACCTTGTCGGTCTTCTCCCAGGTGAATTCCTTGCGGCCGAAGTGGCCGTTGTAGGCGGTGTGGCGGTAGATCGGCTTGAGCAGGTCGAGGGCCTGGATGATCGCCTTGGGGCGCAGATCGAACACGGTGTCGACTGCCTTGGCTATGACCTCGTCGGCGACGCTGCCGGTGCCGAAGGTGTCGATCTTCACCGACACCGGGCGGGCCACGCCGATGGCGTAGGCGACCTGGACCTCACAGCGCTTGGCGAGCTTGGCGGCGACGATGTTCTTCGCGACCCAGCGGGCGGCGTAGGCGGCGGAGCGGTCCACCTTGGACGGATCCTTGCCCGAGAAGGCACCGCCGCCGTGGCGGCCCATGCCGCCGTAGGTGTCGACGATGATCTTGCGGCCGGTCAGGCCGGAGTCGCCGTGCGGGCCGCCGACCACGAACTTGCCGGTCGGGTTGATGTGGAAGATGGTCTTCTTGTCGACCTTCACGTCGCTCGCGCCGTTGATGACCTTGGTCGCCATGGCGATCAGGTCCTTCTTGATCTGCGCGTGCTTGACCTCGGGGGCGTGCTGGGTGCTGATGACCACGGTGTGGACGCGCACCGGCGTGTCGCCGTCGTACTCGATGGTGACCTGGCTCTTGGCGTCGGGGCGCAGGTACTTGAGCTTCTTCTGCTGGCGGATCACGGTCAGCTCGGCGATGAGCTTGTGCGCGAGCATGATCGGCAGCGGCATCAGCTCCGGGGTGTCGTCACAGGCGTAGCCGAACATCAGGCCCTGGTCGCCGGCGCCCTGTTCGTGGTTGTCGGACTCGTCGACGCCCTGGGCGATGTCCGGGCTCTGGCTGTGCAGGGCGACCAGCACGCCGCAGGAATCGGCGTCGAAGCCGATGCCGGGCACGTCGTAGCCGATCTCCTTGATCGTCTTGCGCACGACCTCGATGATGTTCACGTAGCCCTTGGTGGTGATCTCACCCGCCACGACCACCTGGCCGGTGGTGCACAGGGTCTCGCAGGCCACGCGCGAGCGCGGGTCCTGAGCAAGCATCGCGTCGAGGATCGCGTCGCTGATCTGGTCAGACACCTTGTCGGGGTGACCCATCGAGACGGACTCGGAGGTGAACAGGGAACGGGCCATGCGGTCTCCTTCCATCGACGTAGCGCGATGGGTTGATGGATCATGTCAGGGCGGGTCGCCCGGGGCAAGCCCGCATCTCGCGAACGCCGCCCCCAGATGACGGTCCAGGCGGACGATGGCCCCCCGACCAGCGGACCAGGCCACCTGCGCCCGCCGGCCGAGATCGGACCGGCGCACCCGGTCCGCCGCCAGGGCGGCGAGCACCGGCGCAACCTGTCCCGGGACCAGTTCGACCACCGCATCGGCCGCACGCAGGATCGCCATCGGATCCGGCTGGGCCTTGCAGTCCCAGCCCACCACGGTGCAGCAGCCGGCGGCGGCGGCTTCGAGCATGTTCTGGCCGCCGCGGCCACTGCCCAGGCCGCCGCCGACCACGGCGATCCCCCCGGACTCGGCGCAACGCCGGTAGCCTTCGCCGAGCCGGCCGATCTCGTCAGCGATGAGGATGTCGGCGTCGCCCGCCACCTGTCCGCCCTGGCTGGTGCGGCGCGGTATGCCCCCGAGCCGCTCGACGAGGTCGGCGATCACCGCGCCGCGCTCCGGATGGCGCGGAACGATGGCGATCCGCCACCCGGCCCACGGGGCAAGGCCGCGGCCGAGGACGTTGGCCTCCTCGCCGTCGCTGGTGGAGGCCAGGAGCAGGAGCGGCCGGTCGCTGCCGATGCCATGGGCCTCCCACCAGGGCGCCGCCGCCGCCGGGCGGACGAGATCCGCCTTGAGGGATCCGGTGACCGCCACGCGCCGCGCCCCGAGCCGGCGGAACCGGGCGCCGTAGATGGGCGTCTGCGCGACGACCAGGGCCACCCCGGAAAAGAGGCCCCGGGTCAGGCTGGGCAGCGCCGCCAAGCGATCCGTCGAGCGCGGGCTCGCCCGGCCATTCACCACCAGGACCGGGATGCCCCGGGCGTGGCAGGCCGCCAGGGCCAGGGGCCAGAACTCCGCTTCGAGGAGGATCACCGCCCGGGGCCTGGAACGGGCCAGGAATCCACCCACCGCCCAGGGCAGATCGAAGGGCCAGAAGGCGCGGGCCTCTTGGGGAAAGGATTTTTCCAAACCCGCCGCGCCGGTCTCGGTGCTGGTGGTGAGGACCGGCACCAGGCCGGCGCGGCGGATCGCAGGGATGACCGCGCGCATGAGCGCGACCTCGCCCAGGCTCACCCCATGCACGACCACCCCGCCCCGGGGCAGCCGCGGGCCGCGACCCGCCAGTTTCTCCCCAAGACCGACCAGGGCCCGACGGCGGATCCACAGACGGTGCGCCACCGCCAGGACCACCGCCGGCGCCAGGCAGGCGATGGCCGCGGACCAGGCCTGGACCCGCAGACGCCAGGCATGCCGGCGGTCGCCGCCCATCAGGCGCCCAGGGCGGCGACGATGGCCGCCGGATCGGCCATGGCCCCGACCCCCTGCTCACCGCAGGCCAGGAGACCGGCCACCGGCTCGATGATCCGCACGCCACGCCCGCGCAGGGCCGCCACATGCTGCTGGACGATGGCCTTGCCCCACATCTGGCTGTTCATGGCCGGGGCCATCCACAGGCCGACCCGGTCCTCGACCGCGAGGAGCAGGGTGGTCAGGAGATCGTCCGCGAGACCCAGGGAGGCCCGGGCGAGGAGATCGGCGGTGGCGGGGGCGACGACCACCGCCTCGGCCCACCGGGCGAGATCGATGTGCGGCATGTCGCCCCGGTCGGACCACAGGTCCGCGGCGACCGGATGGCCGCTGACCGCCGCCAGGGCCTCGGCCGAGACCAGGCGCAGGCCGTTGGCGGTGGCGGCGCAGCGCACCTCATGACCCGCCCGGCGCAGGCCGCGCACCAGGTCGGGGGTCTTGTAGGCGGCGATGCCGCCACTGATGCCGAGCAGGACGCGCATGGACCGTGGCTTGCACATCGGGCGCCACCGGGCAACCGTGGGGGCATGCTCGGGGCCCTGGTCGATCTGCTCCTGCCCGCCCGCTGTCCGGGATGCGAGGCCCCGGGGCCGGGACTGTGCGCGGACTGCCGGGACCAGCTGGTCGCCATCGATGATCCCTGTCCCCGATGCGCCGGCCCGCTCGCTGGCGGACTGTGCCCGGGCTGCCATGGGGCAGGTCTGCCCCATGTGGCCGGGGTGCGCTGCGCCTGGGCCTATGCGGGACTGCTCGCCCACCTGGTCGGCGAGGCGAAGGCCATCGGCCGGCCGTGGGCGGTGCGGGTGTGCGCCGGACTGCTGCCGGTGCACGACCTGGACGACATCGACGTGGTGGTGCCGGTTCCCGCCTCACCGGGCCGCCGGCCCGGGCCCCACCTTGGCACCGCCCTGGCCAGGAGGGCGGCCCGGGCCGTGGGATCACCGATGCGGAGGGCATTGGCCCACACCCGCCATGCGGAACCCCAGCACCGGCTCGGGGCCGCCCAGCGCCGGGACAATGTGCGCGGCCTGTTCCGGGCCACGGGCGCCGTGACCGGACGGGTGCTCCTGGTCGACGACCTGCTGACCAGCGGGGCAACCCTGGCGGAATGCGCCGGGATTCTCCGCCGGGCGGGCGCCGACGAGGTCAGAGGGCTGGTGCTGGCTCGGACACTGGCAGACGCATCGGGGCGCCGCGACGGGCCTCGTTGAGCACCGCCTCGGGCACCGGCCGGAGATCGCTGACCAGGCCGAGCCGGGCCATGGTCCACAGCACATAGTAGCTGACATCGACCTGCCACCAGCGGAAGCCCTGGCGGGCGGACGACTGGTAGTGGTGGTGGTTGTTGTGCCAGCCCTCGCCCATGGTGAGGATGGCGAGGATGAAGTTGTTCCGGCTGGTATCGGTGGTGGCGTAGTCGCGGTGTCCCCAGACATGGGCCAGGGAATTGATGAAGAAGGTGCAGTGGGCGGTGGCGACGGTGGAGATGCAGAAGCCCCAGATCAGGGCCTGGAGCGGCGAAGTGCCCCACGACGCGGGGGCCAGCCAACCGGCGGCCAGGCAGGAGATGAGCAGCAGGACCGGCACCGCCCAGTCGAAACGGTCGAGCAGGACCAGCTCGGGGAACTTCTGCAGATCCTTCACCCGGTCGAGATGGGTCTTGAAGTTGGCCCGGCACAGGAACCAGCCGCAGTGGCTCCAGAAGAACCCGTGCTGGATCGGGGAGTGGGCATCGACCACCTCATCGCTGTGCCGGTGGTGGTGGCGATGGTGGGCGGCCCACCACAGGGGACCGCGCTGCACCGCGCTGTTGCCCACGACGGCCATGGCGAACTGGACCACGCGCCCGGACTTGAAGGCCCGGTGGCTGAAGTAGCGGTGGTAGAACGCGGTGATCCCCACCATCCGCACCACATAGAGGCCGAGCGCCAGGGCGAGGCCGAACCAGGAGAAGCCGACCCAGATCACCGCCAGGCAGCCGAGATGGATGCCGATGAAGGGCAGGATGCGCATCACATCGATGCGGTTGGCCTCTTCGGCGCTCAGACCGACGGCCGGGTCGGCGGCATGGGTATCGAAGATCGGCGCGATCTTCCCGAGGAGCGAGGTGGTGGGTCGCGCGCTGCTTTCGGACATTCCGGTACACTATCATGCGAATCAGGAGCGCCACCGATAATTCTCGACATGTCGACACGGGAACCCTGATGGCATCCGGGCCGCATGGGGCCCGGATGCCATCACCCGATCAGAGGATGTCGGCGGCGATGCCGGCGAGTTCGCTGCGCTCACTCTTGGTCAGGGTCACATGCCCGACCATCGGCTGGCCGCGCATCTTCTCGCAGACGTAGGACAGGCCGTTGCTGACCGAATCGAGATAGGCGTGGTCGATCTGGTAGGGATCGCCGGTGAGCACGATCTTGGTGTCCTGGCCGGCCCGGCTGATGATCGTCTTGATCTCATGCGGGCTGAGGTTCTGGGCTTCGTCAACGATGGCGAACTGCTTGCTGATCGACCGCCCGCGGATGTAGGTCAGCGCTTCGAGGGTCACCGACTCCTCCTGGATGAGGCGCTTGATCACCTCGTCGGGATCCCGCTCCTCGTGGGCGAGCAGGAAATGGAGGTTGTCGAAGATCGGCCCCATCCAGTGGCTGAGCTTGTCGTCCTTGGAGCCGGGCAGGTAGCCGATGTCCTGGCCGAGGGGCATGATCGGCCGGCTGACCAGGAGCTTCTTGTACATCTCGTCGTGGATGACCTTGGCCAGGCCGCACGCCAGGGCGAGCAGGGTCTTGCCGGTGCCGGCCCGACCGACCAGGGTGACCAGCTTGATCCGGTCATCGAGGAGGAGCTCCAGGGCCATGCGCTGCTGGGGGCTGCGCGGCACGACTCCGAACAGTTCGGGACAGTCGGGGTCGATCCGGCGCAGCCCGCCCGCCTCGGGATCGTTGATGGCGAGGACGTGATGGTTGGCGTCCTTGCGGTCGCGCACGAGGAGGAACTGGTTGAGCTCCAGGGCGCGCATGCCCTTCGGCAGCAGACCGTTGGGCGAGAACACCTCGCGGTTGTTCAGGTCATCGACCAGGTCCGCATCGACATCCACGGTGAGCCAACCGTTGTAGAGGGCCTCGCTGTCACCCTCGCGGCGGACCTGGAAATCCTCGCTGGCGATGCCGAGGGCATCGGCTTTCAGGCGGGCATTGATGTCCTTGGAGATGAACAGGACGCTGCCGCCCTCGCGCTTGATGAGGTGGGCGCAGCCGATGATCCGGTTGTCGTTCAGCCCCGGGAGCAGGCCGGCCAGCTCGTCGAAGCGGATCATCACCTGGATGACACCGCCCTGCTCGGTGCGCACGCCATCCTTGAGCGAGCCCTTCTCGCGCAGGGCATCCAGGGTGCGCGCCGCTTCGCGGGCGTTCTGCCCGAGCTCGTTGTTGGCCGACTTGAACTTGTCCAGTTCCTCGAGGACGGTCATCGGGATGACCACATGGTTGTCCGCGAAGACGAACAACGCCTGGGGGTTGTGGAGCAGGACATTGGTGTCGAGGACGAAGATCTTGCGCGGGCCCTGGGCGCGCTTGCGGGGGGTGCGGGGTTCGGCGGGTGTCTGGGGTGGCGTCATCGGGGAGGGCCTAGCGGCTGAGGTCGATCAGCCGGGCAAGAGGTTCGGCGAGATCCGGGGGCACCGCGGCGCGGTACCGTTTGAGATGGAGCACGGCGGCATCGGTACGGCTGGCGGCGACGAGCGCCACCACCGCGGCGGCATGGGCATCCCCGCTGCCACCGGCGGCGGCCCGGGAAGTCGCCTCGGCGACCTCGGCCAGGGAAAGCTGCGTCCACGGGACCCGGGCGGAACCGCCGCTCGGGGCCACCAGCTCCACGCCCTGGGCATCGGCGCTGCGGATGTCCCAGGATTCGCGGGTGATCGGATGGGTCAGGCGGAGCTGGGGAACGCGGGCGGCGGCACCCCGGGTCAGGGCTTCCGGGACGGTGCGCAGCCAGGCGCTGGCCCGGGCGAGGAGCACCCCTTCCGGACCGGGGGTGCGTGCAGCCTCGTCGACGGTCGCTGCGTGGTCGTAACGGGCCGCGGCCGAGCGCCAGACCGCCAGATGGGCGGCGAATCCCGGGTCAGCCGGTTCCGCGGGCGGGGGCGGGGGAGCCGGGACCTCCGTGGTGACGGGGCTGGCAGGAGCCGATACGGCGGTGGCGGCGAGGAGCCGTTGGGCCCAGACACGATCCTCTTCGACGCCCCAGCGGCGCAGGGGGGCATCGAGCAGCGAGGCGGCTGCGGACGGGTCGGCGACGATGGCCGAGGCGATTTCCGCCTTCCGGCGGGCACGGTCGGCCAGGAGCTCGGACCGCCTGGTCGCCTGCTCGTCGGCGGCGAACCCGGGAAGCAGGGCGCCCGCATCGGCGAAACGCTCCTGGAGCAGCAACTCGGTGAATCGGGTCCGGGTCTGACGGATGTCCACCACCGGGAGCGCCGCCTCGGCGACGGCCCCGGTGGGTGTGGTCGCCGTCTCGCTGGGCCGGGCCGCGGTCGTGACGGAGGGCCCCGCCAGCGGGGGTTGCGGCGCGGTGGGGCGGACCGATTGCGGATAGGGCGGCGCCGCGGGCGGAGACACAGGTGCTGGCTGGGCGGGAGGATTGCGCGGCCCATTGGCGTAGACCAACGCGGCAACAACTGCAGCGACCAGGACGGCGGCGACGACGGCAACACCGAAGCCGGAGCCGCCAGACCGGCGGGGCGGCGGCCGCTGGGGAATCTGGGTCGAGGAACGGCCACCGCCCGTGCTCGTGCGGGAACCCAGCGTCGTGGTACGCCCGACGACCGGATGGCCGGTGTGGGGGCTGGGCTCCCGGTGCGCCACCGGCTGGGTCAGGCGCATGGTCTGGCGGTGGGCCCCTCCGCCGAACCGGTGAAGGACGTCGATGACCTCCCGGTGGGACTGGTAGCGCTCCCGGCGGTCGACGGCGCACATCCGCTTGACCACCTGCTCCAGGTCCCGGCTCAGGTTGGGAACCACGTTGCGCACCGGGGTCGGACCGGCGGCGATGAACTTGTGCAGGGCCTCGTGGGCGGTGTAGCCGGTGACCAGCCCCTGGCCGCTGAGCATGCGGAAGAGCAGGGCGCCGACCGCGAAGATGTCGGTCCGGGCATCCGGCATGACATCGTCCTGGGTCATCTCCGGGGCGAGGTAGTACTCGGTGGCGGCGGTGGGGCCGTTCAGTTCGGCGCGCAGATGGCGATGCGGCTTGGGGACGTAGATCTCGTCGAGCTGCACGTCGCCGTCCGCGGTGAGCCAGACGACCTCGGGGCGGACCCAGCCGTGGACCACGCCGGCCTGGGCGGCCGCTTCGAGTCCGTCGAGGATCTGCAGCGCCACGGAGACGGCGTGGGGCGGGGCGAGGATCCGACGGCGGGCCAGGACATGCCCGAGGGGCTCGCGGTCGGTGGCGTCGTCGGCGATGAACACGCCGCTGCCATCCACCGGCGTCAGGCTGTGGAGTCCGGTGAGCCGGGCATGCTTGAGCGGCCCGGCAAGGCGGACATGACCCTGGACCTGCACGGCGAAACCGGGCTGGGACATCACCGTTGGCGGCACGACCAGGGCCCGCCAGGTCCGGCCGGTGGACCCGTCCCGGACCCGGAGCCGGCGCCCGAGCGGCGATTCGTCGATGATCGCCACCGCCTCGTAGCCGGGCGGAAGGCCCGCGGAACCGCTGGTGGCGACCCCCGCGGAACCGCGTGGGGCGAGTGCTCCCTCCAGGGGCAGGACCGATGCGCCAAGGGACGGCGTGCCCACCGCGGGACGCCCCCCGGGAGGTGTGCCGGAACGGCCCGCATCCAAGGGCAGGGATTGGACCGGGTAGGGGTCCGAGTCTTCGCGGACGGGACGCGGCCGGGGCGGTTCGGGGATGGCCGGCTGGGCGCCGGTGCGCTCACGCTGGACCGGATTCGGCCCGGTGCGCTCGCGCTGGACCGGATTCGGCCCGGTGCGCTCGCGCTGGACCGGATTGGCCCCGGTGGGCTCACGGCGATGGGGCGCCCGGGTGATGCCACGGTCGGGGTCCACGACTTCGAGGGGCGTCCGGCAGGCGCCACAGGTGAATACCTGGCCCGGGGATGCCGAAGCGACCTCCAGCATCGTCTGGCAGCGCCAGCAGGTCATCAACCAGGTGCGCGGCCCGGTGGACGGTGGCGGCGCCTCGGCGGAGACCCGGGCGGCAAGGGCGAACAACGCCTCGCGCAGACCCTGGCCGGTGGATGCCGATGACGCCATGGCCGGCCAGGAGCGGGCATTCAGGAGCGGCTGAAGCTGCTCAGGAACGAACACCCCGGGGGCATCCTGCTTGTTGAACAGCATCGCCGCCGGAATGCGATCCCGCTCCACCGCGCGGAGGTCGGCGAACAGGTCGTTCAGGGCGGCGATGTTCTCGTCCAGGGATTCGCGCCGGCTGTCGGCTACGAAGAGCAGGCCATCGGCTTCGCCCAGGTGGGAGCGGCGCCCCGCCGCGTAATAGGTGGCGCCGGGCAGGGCGATCAACCGGAGGACGAGGGGCAAGCCGGAGACCCGGGGCAGGTCCGGCCAGGAGATGTCGAGCCGCTGCACCCGCTCGCTGTGGCGGTCCTCGGCATGGATCTGCCCGGCGGTGCCGGCGGCGGACATCGCCTGGAGCTTCCGCAGGGTGGCTCCCTTCCCAGACTGCGGGGGCCCACAGACGATGATGGTCGCGACGACCGCCTGCTGCTCGTGCTTCATGCCGACCGCTCCACGGTCCGCCGCGGGACCAGGCCGTGGGCGATCAGGAGGAGGAAGCCCACGCTGATGCCCGCGTCCGCGATATTGAAAGTTGGCCAGGGGTTGAGCGGCCAGAATCCAAGGTCCACATGGATGAAGTCGCGCACCCCCGCGAGATGGCCGGCCATGGCCAGGACACGGTCGATGGCGTTGCCCAGGGCCCCGCCGAGGACCAGGCCGGCGGCCAGGTTCTCGGTCCGCGAGCCCCGCCACGAACGCCACCAGATGACGATCAGAACGGGGATCAGGATGAGGGTGAGGATGCCGACCAGCCAGGGCACCGATCCGAACATGCCCCAGGCGACCCCGGGGTTGTGATGCCATTCAAGCCAGGCAGGCCAGTGGTCGGGTTTGACCGACAGCATGGCTCCACCGGGGACCAGGCTCTGCAACCACCACTTGCTCACCTGATCCAGGACCAGCACCAGCCCTCCCGAGACGCACGCCCAACGGGCCCAGGTCGGGATCGGTTCCACGACGGTAGGGGAATGGGTGACGGATGTCTCGGGCACGCAGGAGCCTAACCCAACACCTCCCCGACCGCAACGAGCGTGACCGCCCCGGTTGGCACAGTTGCAGCGACACTGGAAGCGGGACCATGCCCCCATGCCCGTCCAGGTCCCGCCCCCCCCGGCCCTCTGCGCCAACTACGGCCGCCAGCCGCTCCGCCTCGTCCGCGGTGATGGCGTGTGGCTGATCGACGACCGCGGCAACCGGCTCATCGATGGGTTCGCCGGGGTCGCCGTGTCGAGCCTGGGCCACGCCCATCCGGCCCTGGTGGCGGCGATCAGCGAGCAGGCGGCAACCCTCCTGCATGTGAGCAACCACTACCACCACCCGTGGCAAGAGGACCTCTCCGCCCGCCTGGCCGCCCTGTCCGGCCTGGACCGGGTGTTCTTCTGCAACAGCGGCACCGAGGCCAACGAGGCGGCCCACAAGCTCATGCGGCTGCACGGCAGGCCCCGGGGCAAGGCCCGACTGGTGTGCGCGGTGGGCGGATTCCACGGCCGGACCATGGGATCCCTGTCCTGGACCCACAATCCCGCCTACCGGGAGCCGTTCGCCCCCATGCCGGGCGAGGTGTCCTTCGTCCCCTACGGCGACGCGGCGGCGCTGGAGGCGATGATGGCGGACGATGTGGCCATGCTCGCCCTGGAGCCGATCCAGGGCGAGGGTGGCGTGCATGTCCCGCCCGATGGCTACCTCGCGGCGGCCCGCCGGCTGTGCGACCGGCATGGCAGCCTGCTCTGCCTGGACGAG
>CAMCAC010000085.1 GCA_945872305.1 Candidatus Kuenenia stuttgartensis
GACGACCTCGCCCGGGCCGGGGTGCCCCTGCACCTGACCGAGTTCCATGTGAAGGTGGATGAACTGACCCGGCTCGGCGTCCCCGAGGACGAGGCGCGGGCGATCCAGGCGGACTACCTGGAGGGCTTCCTGACCACCATCCTCGGCCACGAGGCGATCGACGCCTGCTTCTTCTGGAGCATGTTCGGCCAGCTCGTGCGCTTCAGCAAGGATCCCCGGGACTCCGGCCATGAGCTGCTGCCGCTGTTCCACCGCCTGCGCGGCCTGCTCCACGACCGCTGGATGACCCGGCTCGACGCCGGCACCGACGACCAGGGCGTGGTGCGCTTCACCGGCTTCTTCGGCGACTACAGCGTGCGCACCGGGGTCGGCGGCCAGCGCTTCACCGTGGCCAAGGGCCAGGACGGCGTGCAGCAGCTCGTCTGCACGGTCTGACCATGGACATCGCCACCGTCCCGTTCGCGGTCGCCGGCTGCGGGCTGTCGGTGGCGATGCCGGCCCATCGGCCGCACAACATCCCCGCCGGGATTTACATCCGGCGCAGCGCGTTCCGCCGGCATCCCCGCGAGTTGCTCCGTATCGAGCTGCTGGTGGACGGCGAGCCGGTGGTTCCGGTGGTGACCGGCCGCGACGGCTCCTTGGTGCTCACTGCCGGGCGGGCCCGGATCGAGATCGCCAGCGGCGGGCCCGACGGGCTACGCCTGGCCGGCCGGGGCTGTGGCGTGCGCCTGACCGGGATCTGGAACACCATCATCCAGCCGATCCCCGGCGGCTGGGCGTACACCAGCATCCATCACTGGCGGCGCTACGCCCTGCGGGTGGCCGGCGCCGGCGAGGTCGCCCTGTGGTCCCGCTGGCGCGAGGACGCGGGCCCCGAGTCGCCGCACCTGACGGTGACACCGGGGCGGGGGGCCTGGGAAATCGCGATCGACGGCTACGGCTCCACCTGGGTGCCGCCCCGTCGGGACCCGGACACCGCCACCGCCGCCCGGGCCGCCGCCGCGGACTGGACCGCCTTCGCCGCCGCGTTCCCGGCCCTGCCCCGGCGCTGGGCCGCCACCGTCCGGGCGGCCCAGCGGCTGCTGTGGACCTGCACCGTGCCGCCGGCGGGGGCGCTGACCCGGCCGGCGGTGCTCATGTCGCGCAACTGGATGGACGCGGTGTGGTCCTGGGACAACTGGTTCAACCTGACTGCGCTCGCATCAGCCCATCCGCGGCTGGCCATGGATCAGGCGCTGCTCATGGCGGACCACCAGGACGCCCACGGCGCCTATCCGGACTCGGTAGATGCGGACGGGCCCCTGTACACCTTCAGCAAGCCACCGGTCCAGGGGCTCCTGCTCCGCCGGCTGCGCCGCACGGATCCCCGCTTCCTTTCAACGACCCGTCCCGCCGGCGGCGGGACCGCCGGCTTCGCCGGCGCCGTGGCCGGAGCCACGGGAGTCGTCGGATATCCGGGGGCTCCGCCCCCGGAACGCGCCTCCGGCGCTCCCCCTCGCAGCCTGCGGCTGCTCAACCCGGCCCGGCGCCGCGCCCTGTACGCCACCCTGGCGGCATCGACCCGCTGGTGGCTGACCCATCGCCGCTGGCCGGGCAGCGCCCTGTGCCACTACCTGCATGGCAACGACTCGGGCTGGGACAACAGCACGATGTTCGATGCCGGCGCCCCGCTCGAAGGGCCGGACCTGAACGCCGCCCTGGTGGTGCAGTGCGGGGAGCTGGCGTTGCTTGCGGCGGGCCTGGGTCAGGCGACCGAGGCGGCGGGCTGGCGCCGCCAGGCGGACCGCCTGCGCGCCGCCCTGCTGCGGGAGCTGTGGGACGGCGACGGCTTCGCCGCCCGGCGCTGCGTGGACGGGCATCGGGTGCGCTGCCGCAGCCTGATCCCCCTCATGCCCCTGGTCCTGGGCGAGGCGCTGCCGCAGCCGATGCGGGCGGCGCTGCTCGCGGCGCTGCCGGCGTTCATCACCGACCATGGGCTGGCCACCGAGGATCCCGCCAGCCCGGACTACGCCGAGGACAGCTACTGGCGCGGGCCGATCTGGGGGCCGTCGACCCTGCTCATGGTCGATGCCCTGCGCGGCATCGGCGAGACCGCCACCGCGGACCGCATCGCCACGGCGTTCTGCCGCACCTGCGTGCGCTCCGGGTTCGCGGAGAACTTTGCCGCCACCACCGGTGCGCCCCTGCGGGACCCGGCATACACCTGGACCGCGAGCGCGTTCCTCTGCCTGGCCCGGGACCTTGGCTGAGCGCAGCAGACGCCAGCATCCCGCCATGCCCGCCGCCTGCCTGCTCGACCTCGACGGCACCCTCCTCGACACCGAGCCGATCCATGTCCGCGCCCATGCGGCGTTCCTCGCCACGGTCGGCATCCGGGTGCCGGACGCGGTGCTCTACGGCAACATCGGCAAGGGCGACGCGGCATTCTACCGCCGGCTCATGGCCGAGCACGGCGTCGCCGGCGAGGTCGAGGCGTGGTTCGCCGGCAAGACCGCCGAGATGCGCCGGCTGCTCACGACCGCGCCGGTGCCGCACCGGCCCGGGGCCTGGGCCCTGATCGATGCGGCCCACGCCGCCGGCGCCACGCCCATGGTGGTGACGAGCAGCGACCGGGACACCGTCGCCCTCGCCCTGCGTTCCGCCGGGCTGGCGGAGCGGCTGACCCTGCGGGTCACCGCCGACGATGTGGTCCACCGCAAGCCGGATCCGGAGCCGTACCGGCTCGCCTGCGCCCGCCTGGGCGTGCCCCCAGGCGCCTGCTGGGCGGTGGAGGACAGCGAGGCCGGGGTCGCCTCGGCCCGGGCCGCCGGCGTCGGCCAGGTCATCGCCGTACCGGACCATGTCCCCGCGCCGGCCCTGCTCGCCGCCGGGGCGCACCGCTGCGCCCCGGACCTGCACGCGGTGGCAGCGTGGCTGTGAACCAACCGACCGCCGACGCCGGATGGCCTGCCGAGCCCTGCTCGCCGGTCCCCGGACCGGCCTCCGAAGGGACCGCCGAGCACCGCTCGGCCCCGGGTGGAATGTCCACCGCTGAGCCCCGCCCGCCGATCCCGTTCCAGGATTGGTGGCGTTCCGCCTTCGCCGGCGACTACCTGGAACGCTACGCGCACCGGGACGACGCCGACGCGGACCGGCTGGTGGCGGCCCTGGGGCCGCTGCTCGCGGGCGCCCCAGGGCCGGTGGCGGACGTGGGCTGCGGCGCCGGGCGGCATCTCGTCCGCCTGCGCGCCGCCGGGATCCCGGCGGTGGGCCTGGACTACAGCGCGGACCTGTTGCGGGCGGGTCAGGGCCCGCGCTGCCGGGCGGACATGCGCTCACCGCCGTTCGCCGGCGGGCTGGGCGCGGCGCTGTTCCTGTTCACCGCCTTCGGCTACTTCGACGACGCCGGCAACCTGGCCTGCCTGCGGGCCTGGACCCGGCGGCTCGCACCGGGCGGTCGGCTCGTCCTCGACCTGCCGGATCCCGCGGCCCTGGTGCTGCCGCCGGACGGCGGACGCCTGCTCGCGGACGGCAGCGCGGTCCACGAGGCCCGGCGCTGGGACGGGCGCCGGGTCGAGAAGGCGATCACCCTGGTCCGCCCGGACGGCACCCGCCTGGAGCGCTTCGAGTCGGTGCGGCTGTACGGCCGCGAGGCCTGGCCGCTGGTCGCCTGGGCGGCGGGCTGCGGCTGCGATCTCGCTGGCCATCCGGACCGCGGACGGCTGCTGCTGGTGCTCCGCCCGCTCACTTGAGCTGCGGGTTCACTTTCAGTTCCCACCAGGGGATCGATTTCCGCACATTGAAACCCAGCGTCACGTCCCTGACGTTTTCCGGCCAGTCCAGGTCGGAGTTGACCCGTTCGCCCCAGTCATCGTGCCAGTAGCAGCGGATGATCGGGATGTCCGAGTGGGCGAAGGATGCGCCATACAGGGATCCATCCGCGGCATTTCCGCTGGCATTCTTGATGTTTCCCAAGCGTTGCTGGTTGAGTTTCCCATCCGCCCAGTTGCGCTTCGCCGCAGGGACCGCCTCCCAGCCGGTTCCCGATCCGGAAGGCCGTCCCCGGTCCCGGTAGAAATAGCCGAGATCGAACGGATCCTTGGTCGGGTCGACCGTGAACAGCCGATCATGCACGGTCTGTGAGCATTCGATGGTGTAGCTGGTCGCATGCTCCTGGCCGAGACCCCACAACGCCCCGGATTCGTTGTCGTGCAGGATGGCGCGGCTTCCGAAATTGGCGATCCGCCCCATCTCCCGGTCCGTCCCGCCCGTGGGATCGTGCGGGCACAGGAAGGACTTGGCTGGATAATCGTAGCCCGTCCCCATCAGCGCCTTGACGATGCGTTGGGGGAACTTCTCGTTGTAGTTCTGCCGATACGCCTCCAACCCGAGGGCGATCTGCTTCAGGTTGTTGCCGCACTGGAGATCCCGGGCCAGTCGGCGGACCATCCCGGCGGCGGGGAACAGGAGGCTGGTGAGGACGGCGATGACGCCGATCACCACCAGGAGCTCGATCAGGGTGAAGCCGCGGCGGGTTGTCATGGCCATGCCTGCAGGTTCCAGCCGGCGGGGTCCGCTGCCAGCCGCAGCCGGCCGCCCACCGGCAGGCTCACGGGGTCCGCGTCGTGGCCCACCGGCAGGCCGAATACCGCGGGCACGCCCAGCCGGCGGGCCCAGGCGGCGGCGACCTCGGCGGCGGACGGGCCGGCGTACCCGGGCGGGTGCTCGGCGGGGAAACGGCCGAAGGCCAGACCGGCGATGCGGTCGAGCATGCCCGCGGCGTGCAGTTGCCAGAGATCCCGGTCCATGCGGTAGGGTCTTTCGTCGATGTCTTCCAGAACGACGACGCAGCCGGCCAGCGAAGGTTGCAGGGCTGTTCCCGCGAGCCCGGCCAGGACCCGCAGACAGGCCGGGAAGGCGGGCCCTTCGGCGATGCCTGGGACCAGGACCGCGGCCTGGGGGGCGGCGGACGGGTCGATGCGGACCGTTCCGTCGGCGAGCAGGGCCCGGGTCGAGGCCCGCGCCCGTTCCCCGTGCGGCACCCCGGCCAGGAAGCCGTAGACGCCGTCCCGCCGACCACGCACCCACCATGCGGCATGGAGCACGGTGAGATCCGAATAGCCGACAAGCCGGGGCCACGGCCCCGGATGCGACAGCACCACCTCGGCCAGATCCAGGCAGCCGTAGCCGCCCCGGGCCGCCGCGAGCACCCCATGGCCCAGGCCGATGCGCAGATCCGCACGGCGATCCTCGACGGGCAGCCAGGTCCCCGGACCGGGGTGGCGGGCGAGGAGCGGGCTGGGGACGACGGTACGCGGTGCGAGGACCGTCCGGGCGGCGGCCAGGGCCCGGTCCGCCGCCGCCGGGTCGGCCAGGGCATAGGCGGGGACGGTGAGCCAGACGGTGTCCACGGGGGGATCCCAGCCGGCCCGGCACCCGGTGCAACCCATGATCCCCGCAAGCGGGGTCGCGGACGCGTTGACCGGGCCGGTGCCGGGTCTAGGGTCCTGCCACCCATGGGATTCGCCGGAAACCTGCGCACGCTCTCCCTGGCCGAGGTCTTCCAGACCTTGAACCGCATCCAGGCCACCGGCGTGCTCCGCATCGCCCGGGAGGACGGCGCCCGGGAGATCGTCTTCGCGACCGGCGAGATCATCGCCGTGGCGGTGCGCGAGGGCGCCGAGCGCCAGGCCCTGCTCCGCCGCCTCATCCTCGATGGCAAGATCGATGCCACCGCGGCGGCGACCATCTCGTCCACCGGCCGCGAGAGCCAGGTGGTCCAGGCGCTCTACGACCGTGGGATGGTGTCCGCCGAGGACCTGTCCGAGGCGGTCGAGCGGCAGGCCCTCGACGAGCTGTACGACATCGCCACCTGGGATCATGGCGACTTCGTCTTCCACGACGCGGGACCCGACGCCCCCGAGGCGGTCGCCGCGGTGGACCGCGCCCAGGCGCGGCCCCTGTCGATCAACATCAATTCCCTGCTCATGGAGGCGGCCCGGCGCCAGGACGAGTTCAACCGGGTGTCGTCGCTGCTCCCGGCGGACACCGCGGTGCTCGGCCCGGCGGCGGGGGCGGAGAACCGGCTCAAGACCTACGGCCGGGACTACCCGGCTGCGGCGGTGGTGCCGCTCATCGACGCGGTGCGTTCCCTTGAGGACCTGGTCCACGACAGCGTGGCCACCCGGCTCGATGTCTACACGGTGGTCGCCGAATTGTTCCAGAAGGAACTGCTCGCGGTCCTCTCCCGGGCGGACATCGTCTACCACGCGGACTACCTGCTCAGCCAGTCGGACTTCAGCCGGGCGGCGCGGCTGTTCCGCCGGGCCCTGGCCGAGAAGACGGACGACCACGACACCGCCGCCAAGCTGGCGAGCTGCGTCGCCGCCCTCGGCGACGTGCCCGAGGCCGCGGCCAACTACGGCCAGCTCGCCCTCGGCCGCCTGGGCGCCGGGGAATCGGACAAGGCGGTGGAGTTCGCCGCCAAGGCGGTCGAACTCGCACCCGACGACATCCGTCTCCGCCTGGTCATGGTCCGATGCCTGGTCGCCGCCGGCGACCACGATGCCGCCTGCGAGGAGCTGCGCCGGGTCGCCGACCATCAGCTCGCCTCGGGTCAGCTCGACGAAGCCCGCGGCACCTACCTCAAGATCATCGAACTGCGGCCGGAGGACGAGCCGGCGCGGCGTGAACTGGCGCGCATCTTCTCCTCGGCCGGTGGCGATGCCGAGAGCGAGGACGTGGTCGTCTGCGTCTCCTGCGGCCATGTGAACCACCGCGAGGCATCCACCTGCGAGGCGTGCAAGTCGCCCCTCCACCTGTCGTGCATGTCGTGCGGCCGGGTGGTCGCCGCCTCGGACCGCCTGTGCATCTTCTGCGGCGCCGATCCCCACGGCGGCCAGGGCCGGCGGCGGGCGGTGGGCAGCCCGGCGACCTCGCGGATCATCAACCCGGCGCGGGTCCGGGCCGCCGTCTCGGCGGCGTCCGGCGGCGGCGACGACAGCGGCGCCCCGCAGTTCCGCAACCAGCTCGAGCGGCAGATCCACGCCGCCACCGCCCTGGAGCAGGGCGGCGACCTGGAGGGCGCCCTGGCCAAGTGGCGCGAGGTCGCCCAGATCCAGATCGACAGCCCCGACCTGGTCAAGCACATCAAGGAGCTCGAAGCGGCGATCCACGACCGCTCGATCGAGCGCTGGATCGAACAGGGCCACCAGCTCAAGCGCATCCGCCGCTACTGGTCCGCGACCCGCGCCTACCGCACCGCCCTGCGCTCCATGGCGAGCGACGATCCGCGCGCCGAGCGCCTGGGCGCCATCCTGCGCTCGACCCAGCGCAGCCATCATGTGGCGATGGGCATCTACGGCTCGGCATTCGCCGTGATCGCCCTGCTCGGAGCCCTGGTCGCGAAGCCCCACCTCCAGCTGTCGCGCATCCGCTCCGAGGCCGCCGAGCTCCGCCCCCTGATCCAGGGTGCCGGCACGAGCGTCGCCCTCGGTCCGATCCGTGAGCAGATCGGCGATCTGGACACGGCCGCCGCCCTGCTCACCGGCGTGAACGGCCTGAAGGCGCAGCAGGAGGTCCAGGAACTGGAGGCGACCTTCAACCTGCGCCGCTCCGAGCTCGCGACCCGCGAACTGGGAGCCATCGACAAGGACCTCGAGGCGGGCCAGATCGCCGCCGCCGAACGCGGGCTGCGGCAATTCCGCGGCGCCTGGCCGGGCGAGGAGTTCGCCACCCAGCTCGACCGCCGTGACACCCTGTTGAACCAGCTCAAGCGGGTCCACCAGACCCGGGAGCAGCAGCTCAAGGAAGCCCCTGAACGGGCCGCCGCCGCCCGCGGGCATGAGGCCGCCGGCCGGCTGGCCGAGGCGCTCATCGCCTGGCGCGGACTGCTCGACAGTCCGGATCCGGGAGTGACCTCCGCGGCAAAGGAATCCGTCCAGCGCCTGGAGGGCCGCGCCCGCCAGGTCACCGCCGCCCTCGACCGGGCCGAGGCGCTGGCGACCAGCGACCTGGACCAGGCCGCCGCCGCGGTGGCCAGCGCCAGCGCCGACGCCGCCGCCTGGAACCTGGCCGAGCGGGCTGCCGCCCTGCGCACCGCCATCGAGTCCGCCCGCGAGCGCGCGACCATCGCCTGGACCGCCCTGGGCAGCAGCCCGGATGCCGCGGCCCTGAGCGCATTCCTCGCCGCCCATCCCGCCGCCGCCCAGCGCACCCAGGCCCAGGCCCGGTTGCGCACCCTCCAGGTCCAGTCCGAATCCCGGGACCGGGATGTGGCCGCCCACAAGGCGCTGATCGAGGGCAGGCGCTGGGAACAGGCGTGGCGTTCGGCGCGCAGCCTGGCCGCGGCGCACGGTGCCGGACTCGCCGGGCAGGTGCAGATCCCCCTCGTGATCGAGAGCCAGCCGGCGGGGGCCACGGTGCTGCGCGACGGTCGGGTGGTCGGCACCACCCCGACCACCCTCCTGGTCCCCGTCGAGAGCCGGACCGGCTCCATCGCCATCGAGGCGCCGGGCTGGGAACGGATCGTCAAACCGTTGGAGGAGGCCACCGCCGACTGGCGCTGGCAGCCGGCCCTGGTCCGCCAGATCCGGTGGCGGCTCGATCTGGGCAAGGCGGTGGGCTTCGTCGCCACCGCCGGCCGCAACCTGCACATCGCCGCCGGTGAGGTCCTGGTCGAGGCGGATCCCGCCGGCCAGGTCCGTTTCAAGTCGGCGCTCGGCGCCGGCGACGAGCTCGATCCCGGTCGCGCCCGCCTGCCCCATCCGCCGCTGCCCTGGGGCCGTACCGGGTGGGTCGTCGGCCTGCCTGGGCAGGGCGTGGAATGGTTCGACCTCCAGGGTCGCAGCCAGGGCCGCTGGACCACCGCCGGCCAGGTCCGCGGCCGGCCCGCCGCGTACACCAACGACGTGCTCGGGCCCGGCGGCCGGGCGGCGGTCGCCGCCGATGCCCTCTACGCCGGCGAAGCCGGCCGCGAGCCCACCCGCATCCCGCTGCCGCGGGCGGCCATGGCCGGTCCGCTGGCGGTGACCAAGGACCTGGACCGCATGCTGGTGGTCCTGACCGAGGATGGCGACCTGCTCGGCTTCGAGGAATCGACCCGCCGCCAGCTCTTCGCCACCGATCTGCGCTGCGCCGAATCCGGCCAGCTCATCCCGGTGGGCGAGGACGGCATGGTCTGTCTCCTCGATGGCCAGCGGGTCGCCGCCTACCGTCTGCGCCCCGACGGCCCCCAGGCCCGTTGGACCCAGCCCCTGCCCGCGGCGGCCGTGGGCGATGCGGTCGTGGCCGGCAACCAGGTCCTGGTCAGCGCCGGGGCCCAGGTGGTGCGCATCGGCATCGACGGCGTGATCCAGGCCGCGATCCCGCTGCCGGCGATGGCGACCTCGGCCCCGGCCCTGGCCGGCGACAAGGTCGCCGTGGGCTGCGGGCGGCTGCTCGCGGTGTTCGCCGGGGGCAAGCCGGCCTGGACCAGCCCCCTGCCGGCCGAGGCCACCGCGGTGGGCTTCGCTGATGGCGTGGTGGTGGTCGGCTGCAAGGACGGCACCGTCCTCGCCTTCGCTCCCTGAGCCGTGCGGATCCCCGACCGGGCCGTCAGCGCCCGGCGAGGGCCTGCAGCCGGGCGGTGATCTCGGCGAGGCGGCGCGCCCGCTGGGCCAGGGCTTGGCTGTCGCGATCCGCCTCCTGGGCCGCCTGGCCGTTGGCCTGGGCCACCGCATCGAGATCGCTGACCGCCCGGTCGAGCTGGTTGATCGCCTTGGCCTCCTCGTCGGCCCGGCCGGCGATGCCAGCCACCAGCCCGGACACCTGACCGACGCCGGCGGCGGTGGCGGTGAAGGCGGTCACGACCTGTCCTCGCATCAGGGCCCCCAGGTCGGTGGCGACCGCATCCGCCATCGCGACCACCTCGGCGACCCGCTGCTGGCTCCTGGTCAGCAGCTCGGCGGTGCGCCGGGCCTCCTCGGCGCTCCGGCCGGCCAGGCTGCGGACCTCGTCGGCGACCACGGCGAAACCCGCTCCGGCCTCGCCGGCCCGGGCCGCTTCGACAGCGGCGTTCAGGGCGAGCAGATTGGTCTGGAAGGCGATGTCGTCGATGGAACCGACGATCGCACCGGTGGCCCGGGCGCCGGATTGGATGTCCTTGAGGGCCGCGTTGAGATCCCCGAGGCGGCGAGCCAGCTCATCGGCGGCCGTTCCGGCCAGTCGCTCGCCATCCTGGCTGCGGGCGGCGATGGAACGGGCCAAGGTCTCCGCCTCGGAGGCGGCCCGGGCGTTGCCGTGGATGCTCGCCGCGGTCTGCTTCACCGCGGCCGAGGTCTCCTCCAGGCTGGCGGCCTGCATCGAGGCCCGCTCGGCAAGGCCGGTGGCGGCAGCCTGGAGCTGGCCCCCGGCCTGGTCCACCTCGTCGGTGACCTCGGCCAGCTCGGCCACGGAGCCGGCGAGGGCGGCGGTGGTGGACCGGGCGATGACGAGGCAGATCACCGCCACCGCCAGGGCGGCGGCGATGCCGCCGATGGGCAGCCAGAGCAGGCCCGAAGCCGCGATGGTGCGCGCGCGGTCCCGCTCCTGATGATGGATCTGGCGGGCGTCCTTGGCCTCCGTGGCGACCGCCTCGCGGGCCTGGGCGAGCCGGGTCGCGGCGGCGGAACGCAGGCCGGCCACCTGATCCAGGGCGGTGATCCGTCCACCGCTCAGACTGGCCAGGCTGGCGTCGCCGACGAGCACCGCGCTGCGCGCCTGGACGAGGGCCTTGTCCAGGGCCGTGACCAGGGACTCGGTCCCGGCGGAGATGAGCTTGGCCCGGTCGCGGATGCGGCCGAGGGCGTGGCTCGCCTCGGCGAACCGGGATTCGACCGCGGTGACCGCCGCCCGGACCCCGGCCGCGGTGGTCGCCGCGATGAGGCCGGCCGACAGGTCGGCGCAGGCCTGGGTCTCCAACAGGAGCCGGATCACCTGACGATCGGTGGTGGCCAGGCGCTGGACCGCGACCGACGCCTGGGTGATCACCGAGTCCTGGGTACGCACGGCAAGTTGGATGTCATCCACAGCGGCTGCGACCGGCCCATCGAGGGCGGTGATGGCGTCGAGGACGGCGGTGGCCGTGGCCTGGACCTCGGCCGCCGCGGGCGCCTGGTCCGGGGTGCGCAACTGGGCGGTGCGCCGGGCCACGTAGCCGTCGGGTCCGATGAACGCGGCCTCGATGGCCGGAACGGCGGTGGCGGCAAGGCCGGCCAGTTCGGCGCGGGGGATGCGCAGGGAGCGTGCCGACTGGAGGGCGCCAACGACCCGATCCTGGAGGGTGGGCAGGCGGAAGCGGCTGGTGGTGGCCTTCACCTCTGACACGAGAAGCCGTGCTTCCTTCAGCTCCAGCCGCAGACGCATCAGGGCGACCAGTTCACCGAACGCCTCGCGGTTGGTCCTGATCGCTGTGTTGGACTGGCGCTGGGCCTCGCCCCGGGCGGTGACCAGCAGCTCCGACAGTTGGGCAGCCCCGTCGACCATGCCGGCGGCAAGCCGGTCGACCCGGTCCGCACCGGCGGCAAAGGCCGCCGCCGCCGCATCGCGACGGATCGCCGCATCCAGGGCCTCCCCCGCCATGCTGGCGGCGGCACGATCGCCCCCGTTGTCGGCGATGGCGCGGCCGGCGGCGGCCAGATCCGTGCGCAACCGCTCCTCCGACGCAGGCTCCAGGGCGGCCTCCAACGCCGCCGTCATCGCCTGGAGCCGGGCATAGGCGCCATCGAGGACCGCGGCCCGCAATTCGCGCGGGGCCGCTTCCTCGCTGA
>CAMCAC010000086.1 GCA_945872305.1 Candidatus Kuenenia stuttgartensis
GAGCAGGACGAAGCGGAACACCAGGGGCCGCTCGTCGTAGAGCCGGCACACCGCTGCCGCCGCCGCGGGGATGCCCTGATCCAGGGGACCCGCCAGGGCCGCATCGAGGAGCGCGTTCACCTCGCCCACATGCCCGGTGAACAGGTCCAGGGCCAGGGCCTCTTTCCCCGGCCAATGCCGATACAGCGCCGCCTCGCTCACCCCGGCGACCTTGGCGATCTCCCGCACCCCCACCGCATGGTAGCCCCGGGTCACGAACGCCTCGAGCGCCGCCGCCCGCAACGCCCCCGCCGCCTCACCACGCTTGGGATGTATCATGGGTAATGCCACATGGTTCGAGGCTTACAGGAGTTCGTGAGGGCGCGGAGGGCCGCGGAGAGGATCATGTGCGAGGGTTTCTTCGATTAACGAAATCAGCGAAACGTGCTGCGAGTCGGTATGCTGAAAGCCCCTCCGCGGCTCTCCGCGGTCTCCCGACCTCCTGTAAGCCTCGACACCGCCCATCACGAGTGGAGGACGCGGCCCAGGGTGTCGAGGGCGGCTTCCTTCACGGCTTCGGAGAAGGTCGGGTGGCTGTGGCAGGTGCGGGCGATGTCTTCGCTGGAGCCGCCGTAGACCATGGTGGTGGTGATCTCGGCCAGGAGATCGCTCGCCCGGGGGCCGATGATGGCGCCACCCAGGACGCGGTCGGTGGTGGCGTCGGCGATGATCTTCACGAAGCCGTCGGTGTCCGCGGCGGCCTTGGCCCGGCCGTTGGCGAGGAAGCGGAAGCGGCCGACGCGGACCTTGCGGCCCTGCTTGGCGGCCTCGGTCTCGGTCAGGCCGACGGTGGCGACCTCGGGGTGGGTGTAGACCACATTGGGGATGGTGCTGTGATCGATCACCGGCTTCTGGCCGGCAAGGATCTCGGCCAGGGCCACGCCCTCCTCCTCGGCCTTGTGGGCGAGCATGGGGCCGTCGATCAGGTCGCCGATGGCGAAGATGCCGGGGACGCTGGTGGCGAAGTGGTGGTCCACCTTGACCCGCTTGCGGTCGGTGAGGGCGATGCCGGCGGCCTCGACCCAGGCGTCGACCACCGGGCGGCGGCCGACCGCGACCAGGACCTTGTCGCCGCTGATGCTGACCGGACTGCCGTCCTTGGCCTTGGCGGACAGGGTGGCCTGGCCGTCGGCCACGGTGACGCCCTCGACCTTGGTTTCGAGCAGGAACTCGATGCCGAGTTTGCCGAGGGCCCGGGTCAGCTCCTTGGCGAGATCCGGATCCAGGAACGGGCAGACCTGGGGCAGGAACTCGACCACGGTGACCTTGGCGCCGAGCCGGGCCCACACCTGGCCCAGCTCCAGGCCGATCACGCCGCCGCCGACCACCACCAGGTGCTTGGGCACCCGGTCGAAGGCGATGGCGTGGTCGCTGGTGACGATGGTCTGGCCGTCCACCTTCAGGAACGGCAGCTCGATCGGCGTCGAGCCCATGGCGAGGACGATGTGCTTCGCCTCGTGCACGGTGCCGGCGACTTCGACCTTGCCCGGGGCGACGACCTTCCCGTCGCCGGTCAGGACCTCGATCTTGTTCTTCTTCATCAGACCGCCGATGCCGTCGACGAGCTGGCCGACCACGGTGTCCTTGCGCTTCATCATCAATGGCACATCGAGCGCGACGCCGGACACCGCGATGCCGTGCGCCGCCAGGCCGTGCCCGGCCTCGTGGAAGCGCTCCGACGAATCGAGCAGCGCCTTGGACGGGATGCAGCCCACATTCAAGCAGGTCCCGCCCAGCCGCGGCTTCCCGGCGGCCGCCCGCCGCTCGACGATGGCGACTTTCATCCCGAGCTGCGCCGCTCGGATCGCGCACACATACCCGCCAGGACCGGCGCCGATGACGATGAGATCGAATTGCGACATGGTGGTCTCTCTTTTTCGTGGTTATGTCGAGGTTAACAGGAGGGCGGGAGGTCGCGGAGGGCCGCGGAGGGAAGATTGACGCATCGCCGGATGCCGTCAGTCAGTTTCAGGACATTGAAATTGAGTATCAAGCCAATGGGCAGTTGGGTCGCCTTCAGGTATGAGATCAATTGGGCTCGATGGACATGGGACAGCGATTCGGTTGCTTTCAATTCAAGGACGAGGCGATCGGCAACGAGGAAGTCGCAACGACCGGAACCAACCTCGATGTCACGATAGAAGACCGGCAGTTGGACCTCGCGACGGAAGACGATGCCCAGGAAGCCCAACTCGACGCCGAGGGCGTTGGCATAGACAGATTCGAGGAACCCGGGACCCAGGCTGCGGTGAACGCACACCGCAGCGCCGATCACCTGTTCGGTCAAGGCAAGGAGATCAGGAGGGATGTCCTCCGCGGCCCTCCGTGTCCTCCCGACCTCCTGTAAGCCTCGATCGTGACGCATCACAAATCGAGGAGGAGGCGTTCCGGGGATTCGACGAGTTCCTTGATGCGGACCAGGAAGCCGACGGCTTCGGCGCCGTCGACGATGCGGTGGTCGTAGGAGAGGGCGAGGTACATCATCGGGCGGATGACGACCTGGCCGTCGACGGCCACGGGGCGGTCCTTGATGGCGTGCAGGCCGAGGATGCCGGACTGGGGCGGGTTGATGATCGGGGTGCTCATCAGGCTGCCGTACACGCCGCCGTTGGTGATGGTGAAGGTGCCGCCCTGCATGTCTTCCAGGGTCAGCTTGCCTTCCCGGGCCTTGCCGGCGTAGGCCTTGATCGACTTCTCGATGTCGGCGTGGGACAGCTTCTGGGCGTGGCGCAGGACCGGGACCACCAGGCCCTTTTCGGTGCCGACGGCGATGCCCATGTGGATGCCGTCGAACGAGACGACATCGGCGCCGTCGATCTGGCTGTTGAGCAGGGGGTACTTCTCCAGGGCCTTGATCGCGGCCTTGGTGAAGATCGACATGAAGCCGAGGCCGATGCCGTGCTTCTTCTCGAAGTCCTCCTTCCACTTCTTGCGCATCGCCATGGCCGCGGACATGTCCACCTCGTTGAAGGTGGTGAGCATCGCGGTGGTGTTCTTCGACTCGACCAGGCGCTGGGCGATGCGCTGGCGGAGGGTGGTCATGCGCTTGCGGCTGGTGCCGCCGGCGGTGACCGCGGGGGCCGGCGCCGCGGCGGGGGCCGGAGCGGCGGGGGCGGCGGTGGAACCCCGGGTGTAGCGGGCGGTGGTGTCCGCTGCGGGCTGGGCGGCGGGGGCTTGGCCGGCGGCGAGCACGTCGCCCTTGGTCAGGCGGCCGTCCTTGCCGGTGCCGGCGATGGCGGCGGGATCGACGCCGGTCTCGGCCACCAGCTTGGCCACCGCCGGGCTGAGGGGCTTGTCCGCGGTCTGGGCGGGAGCGGCCGGGGCCGCGGGTGCTGGCGCTGCGGCGACCGGGGCCGCCGCCGGGGCGCCACCGGCCTCGATGGTGCCAACCGGGGCGCCGACCGGTAGGACGGAGCCCTCGGCCACGCCCCGGCGCAGGATGCCGGCAGCGGGGGCCTTCACCTCGGTCGAGATCTTGTCGGTCTCCAACTCGTAGATCGCCTGGTCCATGGCGATGGCCGCCCCGTCGGCGACGAGCCAGCGGGACAGGGTCGCCTCGGTGATGGATTCGCCGACGGCGGGGATGGTGAGGGTGGTGGCCATGGGATGCTCGGTGCGGGTCGTGTCGGTGGTGGGAACTGGTTCAGTGGGCCTTGGAGACCTTCTTCGCGGCCACGCCCAGGGCGCTGCTGATCACCTGCTCCTGTTCGATGAGGAACAGGGCCATGCTGCCCGGGGCCGGGCTGGCGGCGGCCTCGCGGCCGGCGTAGGCCACCGGCCGGCCGAGGATCCGGCGCAGTTCCGGCTCGATGAAGTGCCAGGCGCCCTGGTTCTGGGGCTCTTCCTGGCACCACACGATGTCCTTGGCGCCGAGGAAGGGCTTCAGCTCCTTCATCAGCAGCTCCTCGTGCAGCGGGTAGAGCTGCTCGATGCGGACCAGGGCGACGTGGTCGGCCTTCTCCGCCTCGCGGCGCTCGGCCAGCTCGTGGTAGACCTTGCCGCAGGTGATGACCAGACGCTTCACCTTGGCCGGGTCGGCGGTGCGGTCGCCGATCACTTCCAGGAAGCGGCCGGAGACGAACTCCGAGAAGTCCGACGAGGCCAGCTTGGAGCGCAGGTGGCTCTTCGGGGTCATCAGGATGAGCGGCTTGCGCACGCTGCGGTGCATCTGCCGGCGCAGGATGTGGAAATGCTGCGCCGCGCTGGTGCAGTAGGCCACCTGCATGTTGTTCTCGGCCGAGAGCTGGAGGAAACGCTCCAGGCGGGCGGAGCTGTGCTCGGGGCCGGCACCCTCCTGGCCGTGGGGCAGCATCAGCGTCAGGCCGCTGACCCGGTCCCACTTCGATTCCGACGAGGCCAGGAACTGGTCGATGATGACCTGGGCACCGTTGGCGAAGTCGCCGAACTGGCCTTCCCAGATGATCAGCATGTTCGGCTCGGCGAGGGAGTAGCCGTAGTCGAAGCCCATCACCGCCGCCTCGGAGAGGGGGCTGTTGTAGACGCACAGGCTGGCCTGTTCCGGAGTGATGTGTTCGAGGGGCTTGTAGCGGGCCCGGGTGTTGATGTCGTACCAGTAGGTGTGGCGCTGGCTGAAGGTGCCGCGCCGGCAGTCCTGGCCGGACAGGCGGACCGGGATGCCCTCCTGGACCAGGGAGCCGAGGGCGAGCAGTTCGCCCAGGGCCCATTCGATCTTGCCCTTGGCGGCGATGGCCCGGCCACGGTCGTCCGCGAGCTTGCGGATCTTCGGGTGGATGGCGAAGTCCGCCGGCCAGCTCGACAGGGCCTTGCCGATCTGGTCGAGCTTGTCGACCGCGACGCCGGTCTCGACCGGATCGTGGACGTAGAGGTTGGTCTTGCCCTTCCACACGCCCTCGAACTTGCGCCGGGTCAGCTTGGCGGGCTTGGCCTTCACCGCCGCCAGGGCGTCCTGGAGCTGGTTGGCCATGACCTTGGCGACGCCGTCCGCCTCGTCGGCCTTGATCACGCCCTCGGCGAGGAGCTTCTCGGTGTAGATCTTCGAGGTGCGCGGCTGCTTGGCGATCCGCGCGTACATGGTCGGCTGGGTGTAGTTGGGCTCGTCGGACTCGTTGTGGCCGTAGCGGCGGTAGCAGACGATGTCGACGATGGCGTCGCGCTTGAACTCCTGGCGGTAGCGCAGGGCCAGGGTGCAGGCGTGGATCACGCCCTCGACGTCGTCGCCGTTCACATGGAACACCGGCGCCTCGACCATCTTGGCGATGTCGGTGCAGTGGCGGGTCGAGCGGCTGTCCGCCGGCAGGGTGGTGAAGCCGATCTGGTTGTTGGTGATGATGTGGATGCAGCCGCCGACCCGGTAGCCTTCGAGCTCCGCGAGCTGGAGGGTCTCCATGACCAGGCCCTGGCCGGCGAAGGCCGCGTCGCCGTGGAGGAGGATCGGCACCACCTTGACGCGTTCCTTGGTGTCGGCGTACTGGCGCTGCTTGCCGCGCACGCGGCCGAGGACCACCGGGTTCACCGCCTCCAGGTGCGACGGGTTGTGGCTCAGGGTCAGGTGGATCGACTTGCCGCTCGCGGTCACCGCATCGGCGCTGAAGCCCATGTGGTACTTCACGTCGCCGTCGCCGGTCAGCTCGCGCAGGTCGTAGTTGCCCTCGAACTCGGTGAAGAGCTCCTCGAAGGACTTCTTCATCGTGTTGCAGAGCACATTCAGGCGGCCGCGGTGGGCCATGCCGATGACCAACTCCTTGACGCCCAGGTCCGGGGCCAGTTCGACGATCGCGTCGAGGCCGGGGATCAGGGATTCACCGCCCTCCAGGGAGAAGCGCTTCTGGCCGAGGAACTTGGTATGGATGAAGTCCTCGAGCAGGTCCGCCGAGGCGAGCTTCATCAGGGCCCGGCGCTTCTGGTCCGGGCTCAGGCTGGGCCGGTTGCGGGATTCCTCGACTGCCTGGCGGACCCAGCGGCGGCGCTCGCGGTCCTGGATGTACTGGTACTCGACGCCGACGGTGCCGCAGTAGGTGGTCTTGAGGTGGTCGACGATGGCGCGCAGGGTCGCCCGTTGGCCGAGGCCGAAGATGTTGTCCGCGGCGAACTCCCGGTCGAGGTCCGCCTCGGTCAGGCCGTAGGTGGCCAGTTCGAGCTGGGGATGGCTGGCGAGGTTGTTGAAGCCGAGGGGGTCCAGGGCGCAGACCGCGTGGCCCATGTCGCGGAAGGCGTAGATGAGCCCGTCCACCTTCTGCTGGTCCGCCCGCCCCGGGGTTCCGGGGGCGCCGGCGGCGGCCACCGGGGCGGAGCCGGTGCGGCCGTAGCCCAGTTCGAAACCGGCGAAGAAGGCCGCCCAGTCGGCGCTGACCGTGGTCGGGTCGGCCTTCCAGCGGGCATACTGTTCGTCGAACAGCTCGGGATTGGCCAGGGAGGGGCCGATGGACTGGGACATGATCGCTCCGTTGTGCGCTCGGATGTGCGATTGTCCCAGGCGGGGCCATGCCGCAAGACCCCGGGGAGCGGGCTTCGGAGGGACGCACAGCGGCTTGTGCAGACCGTCTGGCGGGCTATGGTCCCAACCCATGGCCACCAACCTGGACGTGGACATCACCGCCATCGAGGAGCTGATGGGCCTGGGCCGGTTCCGCTCCAAGCGCGAGGCGGTGGACGCCGCCGTGCGCGAGGCCATCGCCTGGCGCAAACAGCAGCGGGCCTTGGATCTCCTCGGCACCATCGAATTCGCCCCGGCGGGCACTGCTGCGAGCAGTGGGGATGGATAATTCCGGGTTCCGGGTTCCGGGTTTCGGGTTTCGGGAGGCCTGGTCCCTGGGATCGGCCCTGCACCGGTTCATCGTCCGGTTGGTGATCGTCCTGGGGTTCTGGTTGGTCACTGCCGTTGGATTGTTTGTCGGGGTCATGCTGGACCATTCACCCCTCTCCGCAGGCGGCCACTCGTGGCACGGGGTCGTGGTCGTGTGGTTCATCGTGGGATTATCCCTAGCCAGCATCCACGGCGCGGATCCCTGGTCCCGAAACCCGAAACCCGCAACCCGCAACCCGAACCCATGATCCCCCCCGGCACCCCGATCATCCCGGATATCGACATCTGGCTGCGGGCCCTGGACCGGGGCAACCCGGATCCGCGCATCGTCACCGACCTGGGGCGGCGGATCGAGGACCGCTCGGTGATCCTCCTGGGCTGGGTCCGCCAGGGCATCCTCGCCCGGGTGGCGGATGAGCGGCAGGTGGGGCATCTGCGCTGGACCCTGTCGGGGTTCCCGGACCTGAGGGCTCGCGAGGACGACCACGCCCGGGCCGCGGCCATCGTCCGCCGGCTGCGCAGCCGGGGCACCGTGGCGACCCCGTGGCAGGCCCTGGTCTGGGCCCTGGCGGAGCGCATCCGCGGCGTGGTGTGGAGCACCGACCGCCGCTGGCAGGCTCTCCAGCCCCACGGCTGTCCCGTCCGCTCCGCGGTGTGACGGCGCTCCGCGGGGTGATCAGCCCCGGCCGGGGAACAGGCGTTCGACCCAGCGGCCGATGAGGTCCTGTTCCAGGTTCACCGGGTCCCCGGGGCGCAGGGTGCCCAGGGTGGTGACGGTCAAGGTGTGAGGGATCACCGCGATGGAGCAGCGCTGGCCCCGGCAGTCCCAGGTGGTCAGGCTGATGCCGTTGATGGCCACGGAGCCCTTCTCGACCACCGCCACGGAATCCGGAAGCAGGATGGTGAAGCGTTCGGAACCGCCCTCGCGCCGGCGTTCGAGCAGCCGGCCGACCCCGTCCACATGGCCGGCGACCAGATGTCCGCCGAGCCGGTCGCCCATGCGCAGGGCCCGTTCGAGGTTCACGGCCCGGCCCGGCTGGTAGCCGCCCAGGATGGTCTTGCGCATGGTTTCGCCGGAGGCGGAGAAACGCACCACGCTGGCGTCGATGGTCTCGACGGTCAGGCAGACCCCGTCGGTGGCGATGGAATCGCCGATGCGCACGCCCTCGATCAGGGGGCCGATGTCGACCTCGAGTACCGCCTCGCCGCCGTTCGGGCTGATCGCCCGGATGGTGCCGACATGCTCGATGATGCCTGTGAACATGGCGGGCACTCCATCCGCCGGCGTCCCCGGGCAAGGGGGTGGCGGCGGGGGCTGCCCCCGTGACGATGCCAGCATGGAGGCCCCGCCCCCCTGGACCGAGTCGCTGGTGCGCGAGCACGGCGAATCCGCCCGGCAGGTCATCGAGCATCTCGCCACGGCCCTCGACGGGGTCCCGGATCCCGGGCGCGGGTGGATGGATCTGCGCGCCCTGTCGATGATCGACCCCGAGGCGGTGCCCCGCCTGGCGGGCCAGCCGGAGGGGGTCGACCTCCTGGCCCGGCTTGGCGCCCACAGCCGTTGGGCGGCGGGGGTGATCCACGCGGATCCCCAGCGGTTCTGGGACCTGCTCGCCGGGGGCGCCGGCCGCACGCCCGTGGGCCGGCGGGTCATCGACGCGGATCTTGCGGGCATCGATGCCGTGGACCCCCGGGCAGCCCGGGTCGCCATCGCGCGCTGCCGGGACCGGCACATGCTGCGCATCATCGCCGGCGATGTGGGCGGACGGCTGACCTTTGAACAGGTGGTGGCGGAGCTGAGCAGTCTGGCGGATGCCCTGGTCGAGGCGGCGCTGGCCTGCGCCCTGGCCCGCTGGCGACCGACATTTCCCGGCGATCCGGGCCGTTTCACCGTCCTCGCCTTCGGCAAGATGGGCGGCCGGGAGCTGAACTACTCCTCGGACATCGATCTCGTCTTCGTCTACGATCCCCCGGCGGATCCGCCGCCGGATGCGGATGTGCACCAGTTCTGGATCCGGGTCGGCACCGAGCTGATCCGCATCCTCGAACGGCCCGCCGACGGGGTGATGTTCCGGGTCGACATGCGTCTGCGACCCGAGGGCGATCGCGGGGAACTGTGCCTGAGCCTGGGTGAGACCCTGGATTATTACTGGTCGGTCGGACGGCCCTGGGAGCGCCAGGCGCTCATCAAGGCGCGGCCGTGTGCCGGGGATCCGGGGCTGGGCCGGCGGATCGTGGCGGAACTGGCGGCCTGGGTCTATCCCGCGGAGCCGCGGTGGGAGGAGTTGGAGGAGAGCCGCTCCATGCGCCGGCGGATCGAGGAGCGGGCCCTGGAGGCGAATGTGAAGACCGCCGCCGGCGGCATCCGCGACATCGAATTCCTGGTCCAGTATTTCCAGCTCCTCTATGGCGGCCGTGACAGCGATCTGCGCCGCGGGGACACCCTGCCGTGCCTGCGCCTGTTGCGGGATCGTGGCATCCTGCCCCGGGCGGACTGCGCGGACCTGGAACGGGCGTACCTGTTCCTGCGCACCATCGAGCACCGGCTCCAGATGTGGGAGGACCGCCAGGTCCACGACATCCCCGCGGATGCCGGCGAGCGGCGCAGCCTGGCTTGGCGCTGCGGCATCCGGTCGGCGGATCCCCTGGGTGATTTCGATGCCCGGCTGCGCGAGACCCGGTCCCGGGTGCGGGCCCTGGCGGAGCGCCATTTTCTTGAGCAGGGGGGCGATGCGGAGGCGTGGCTGCAACTCGTCGTCCAGGGCGACGCGGCCCCGGAACGGGCGGCGGTCCTGCTCCGCCCGGCGGGGTTCCGGGATCCCGCGGCGGCGGTGGGCCGTCTGCGGGAACTCGCCCGGGAGCCGTTCTTCTTGCTCACCCGGGACCGCACCGAGCGGGCCCTGGTCGCCCTGGCGCCGCTCCTGCTCACCGCCATCGGGCGCAGTCCGGATCCCGACCGCACCCTGGCGAATCTCGTCCGGGTGACCGCGGCCGTGGGTGGTCGAGCCACCTTTTTCGAGACCCTGGCGCGCAATCCGGAGCAGTTCGCCCTGGTCGTGGATCTGTGCGGCTGGTGCGGATTCCTGGTCGATCTGCTCGCGGAAACCCCAGGTCTTGCGGATGAGCTGGCCGAGGCGTTGTCGCAGCCACCGCCCCGGCTTGCCACCCTGCTCGGCCAAGCCCGGGCCCTGGTGTCCGGGCTGTCCCAGCCGGCGCCCGCGTTGCGGTTCCTCAAGGCCCGGGAGCTCCTCGCTGCCGCCCTGCATGATCTGCGCGGTGCCGAGCCGGGCGCGGTGGCCGGCCGCCTGACCCTCATCGCCCAGGCGGTGGGCGAGACCGTGCTCCTGACCCACTTGCGGGAGCGGGCCCGTGAGTGGGGCGTGCCGGTGGAGCAGGGCCGGCCGACCCGCTTTGCGGTCCTGGCGGCGGGCAAGGCGGGCGGCGGCGAGTTGGGCTACGTGTCGGACCTGGACGTGGTGTTCGTTTGCGATCCGGGTGGCGAGTGCCCCCGGGCCGAGCGGGGCGGCGATGCGTTCTGGACCGCGGTGGCCCAGGATCTGGTACGCAGTCTGGATGGCGCCGGACTGTACGAGGTGGATGCGCGGCTGCGGCCGTGGGGTGACCAGGGCGCCTTCGTCACGCCGTTCGACACCCTGGTCCGCTACTGGTCCGAGGAGCGCGATCTCTGGGAGCGCATGGCGATGGTGCGCATCCGGCCGTTCGCCGGCGAGCCCCAGCTTGCGGCGGCGGCGGCCCGGCTCATCCGAACCGCCGCGGTGGCGGCGCCGGTGCCGGTGGATGCCGCGGACCAGGTGCGCGCCATGCGCCGGCGGCTGGAGGCCACCGTGGCCGGCCAGGATGAATGCAAACGCGGTCCCGGCGGCTATGTGGACATTGAATTCCTCGCCCAGTACCGCCTGCTCGGTGCCGATCCGGCCGGCCTGCCGGAGGTGCTGTCCACCGCCGTGACCCTGGAATGGTTGGCGGCCAACGGGCGGATTCCGACCGAGGCCCGGGACGCCCTGCTGCCCGCGTTGCGCACGCTGCGTCTGATCGAGGCCCGCCAGCGACTGGCCGCCGGTCGCGTCGGCGGTCTGCCCACGGACACGGATGGTCGAGCCGCCCTGGCTCGGCGCTGCGCCATGGAACCTGAGGCATTCGCCGTGGGGCTGGACGAAGCGCGCCGGACGGCGCGCTTCTGGTTCGACCGCCTGGTCGTGTGACGCCGGCCGGTCAGCGCCGGCCGGCGTTCAGGGCTTTCTGCAATGCGGCGAGCTCGGCCCAGCGGCCCTGGGCGGCCAGTGCCGCCTGTTCGGGCCAGGTGCCCGGGTTGGCCATGGCGAAACGGCTGCCCGCTTTGGCAAGGATGCCGTGCAGGGTCTCCGGGGTGGCGGCGGCGAGCGAGGCGAAGGTGGCGATGCCTTCCTTGGCGAACACCTCGGCGATCTTGGGTCCGATGCCCTCGATGATCTCCAGGTTGTCGTGGCCTTTGACCTGGGGCTTGAAGCCGCAGGTGTCCGTCGTGCCCGCTGGGCATCCCGCCAGGCGGGCGTCGACCTCCCGTTCGGCATCCAGCCAGTCCGATTCATGATGACCGTGGACATAGCCCCGGGCGACGAAGCGCTGCCAAGCGGCTTCCGCGATCATCCGCCAGCGGGCTGCGGGGTCGAATGCGGGGGCTGGTGAGGTGGGCATGGAATTCCTCCGGATGGAGGAGGATAGCCCAGCCGCGTCTCAGCGGCAACCAGCGGCCGGGACAAAACAAGGAACCCCCGGCCATGGGCCGGGGGTTCCAGGATGCATCAGGTGGATGCTGTGCGCTCAGTAG
>CAMCAC010000087.1 GCA_945872305.1 Candidatus Kuenenia stuttgartensis
GCCATCTGCCTGGCCCGGGGCCGCGAACTGGTCGGCGCCGGCGCCGGTCAGATGAGCCGGGTCAACTCGTCATGGATCGCCGCCCACCTGGCCGGCGAACGGGCCAAGGGCTCGGTGCTGGCCAGCGACGCCTTCTTCCCGTTCCCGGACGGCGTCGAGCAGGCCGCCAAGGCCGGCGTCACCGCCATCGTCCAGCCCGGCGGCTCGAAGGGCGATCCCGACGTGATCGCCTGCGCCGACCAGCACGGCATCGCCATGGTGTTCACCGGCGTGCGCCACTTCCGGCACTGATCCCGACCTGCGGCTCGCTGCGCTCGCGCCCGATGGGCCGCAGCGCGAACGCGGCGAGCGGCGGCCGCACACAACGAAACAACCCGCGCCGGATGGGCGCGGGTTGTTTGCTGTTCCCCGGAACGGGTACTGGGCTCAGCCGTTGTCGACGAACTGTTCCTTGACCTTGGTGGCCTTGCCGACGCGGTCGCGCAGGTAGTAGAGCTTGGCGCGGCGGACGCGGCCACGGCGGGTGACCTCGACCTTGGTGACCTTGGGGCTGTGGTCCGGGAAGGTACGCTCGACGCCCTCGCCGGAGACGACCCGGCGGACAGTGAACGAGGCGTTGATCGGGCCCTGGCCGCGGAAGCGGGAGATCACGGTGCCGTTGAAGATCTGCACACGCTCCTTGTCGCCTTCCTTGATGCGGGTGTGGACGTCGACGGTGTCGCCGACCCGGAAGTCGCCCAGGGGCTCCTTGCGCAGGTGGGTCTTGGCTACGTGGGCGATCAGGTCCATGGTCAGAGTTCCAATCGGTGGGGCGGAGGACTGTGGGCGGGTCGTCCTGGCAGTCAAGGCGCAGACCGGGGGCGCCGGGCCAGCCAAGCGGCGAGCCCGGCCGCGACCACCAGCAGCCAGACGGAGGTGGTCTGACTGGTGGTCAGGGACCAGCCGGCGAACGTTTCGACCACCAACGGACCGTGGTCGCGCAGGGATTCGTTGAGGAAGCGCCACGCCGCATACGCGCCAAGCGCAAGACAGGCGGTGTGCCCGGGGGTCGTCATCCGGCGCCCGGCCCAGGCGGTCCCCAGGGCGATCATCAGACAGGCGATGGTCTCGTAGGCCTGGGTCGGATGCCGCCCGGACACCGCCCAGGGCAGGGTGCACACATCACCGAAGCAGCAGCCGTTGAACAGGCAGCCGATGCGCCCGATGGCAAGTCCGGCCACCACCGGCGGAGCCAGGGCATCCGCCAACGCCGGGACGGGCAGGCGCCGCCACCGCGCATAGATGATGCAACCGACGGTCGCCAGCAACAGCCCGCCGTACCACACCATGCCGCCGCCGTCGATGTCCGCCGCCGCCCGCCACCAGGCGGCCCCGGAGAGATGGGCGAACTCCTCGGGCCGTTCCCACACGTACCGGATACGCGCCCCGGCCAGACCGAGGACCAGGGCGATCAGGCCAAGATCCGCCAGCCAGGCCTCGCGCCATCCGTGGGGCCGGATGCGCAGCCTGGCCCAGAGATAGGCCACCGCGAAGGCGGCGATCAGGCAGATGCCGTAGGCGGTGATCTGCACGTCAGGGCAGCGGCGGCGGTCCGCCCAGGGGCGGCAGGCCAGGGCTGATGACCTGGTCCACGACCTGTTCCGTCACCTGGTCGGTGATCTGCTCGGTGATCTGCTCACCGACCTGTTCGACCACCTGGGTCGTCACCTGTTCGGTGATCGTCTGGGTCGTCACCTGTTCGGTGATCGTCTGGGCGGCCACCTGCTCGACCGCGATCTGACCGGCCACCTGGTCCGCAACGGCCGGGCGGGGATCGACGGGTCCGGCCGGATCACCTGGGTTGCCCGGGTTGCCCGGGTTGGCCACCGTCTCGGCGATGGCCGAAGCCGGATCGCCGAGGCCGGGATTCTCGGAGAGCGCGGCGCCCCAGGTGGCCCCCTCCGGATCCGGCACCAGTGCCTGGTCGCGGATGCTTGCCGCCGCACCCAGGATTGGCCGGCTGGAGAGGGTGTCGATGGCCTCGAAGCCGGCGGGACCCGCGCCGACGCCTTGCCGGTCGGTCAAGGTCAGGTCCGGCACGTCGCGCCCAAGAAGCGCGAGGACCTCCTGGCGGAGGCCGACGACGACCCGGCCTTGGATCAGGGCCACGTAGTCCGCATCCCGGCGAACCCGCTGGACGACGAACAGCGTGCCGGTGACCCGGACCTCCATGGCGGCGCCGCGCACGATGATGGCCGGGTAGGGACCGCGCTCATCGACATCGGCTTCGATGGTGCCGGCCTCCAGGTCCACGACCGCCCGGCCGGCGGCGTCGACATGGACGCTGGCGGTGGCGTTGGCGGGCAGCCGGAACCGCGCACGCGGCGCCTGGGCCAAGGTGAAGGAGGTCGGGGCCGTGCCGCTGACGATGGCTTCGCCAGGTTCCGCACCGGTCCCGTCCGCGCGGACGGCGATCGGGTCGGCGGCCGCAAGAAGACCAGGAATGAGGAGGATCAGGGGGAGGCGCATGGGTTCACCAGGTGTAGGCGGCACGGGTCATGACCTGGACCCGGCCGTAGCTGTCGGCGTCGTCGGAGGCATCCCGGTCGGTCACCGCAAGGACGGCGCCGACGGCAAAGGCCGGGGAGAACCAGCGGTCGATGCCAGCGCTCATGGTCAGGATGCGCTGGGTACCGGTCTCGTCGTACCAACGCCGTTCGTAGCCGAGCCGGCCGGTGAGATCGACGACCCCGGCGGCGGGCCGCTCGCCGCCACCGCGCACAGTGGCGAGCAGGGTCGGCTGGAGGGTGGCGTAGGATTCGCTGTCGCTCTCCGCCGCGTAGGTGCCGCCGCGCAAGCCGAGTTCGACCCGGTTGGCGATCTGGCCGGGCTTGGCCAGGAGCATCACCCGCAGGGCGCCGTCGAGCATGGTTCCGGAGAGATCCTCGTCGTCGGGATAGTCGATCCCCGTGGCTCCGATGCTCGCGATGCCGACCCAGCCCTGGCCGATGCGGGTCGCGAACAGGCTGCCCTGGACCGCGGTGGCTTCGTGCTCACCGTCGGCCCAGAAGCCGTAGGCCGAGACGATGGCGCCGGGATCGATCCGACCCAGGCCGCCGGCATCGACCCCGATGCTGCCGCGCAGGCTGCCGCCCACCCGGAGCAAGCTGACCTCCCGCTCGCTGGGATAATCGACGTACTCCCCACCCAGGGTGGCCGCGAGGCTGGCCCGTTCCGCGCGGACCAGACGCAGGGTCGAGGCGAGTTCCGCCGACCACACGGCGCTGTCCGAACCGCTGGCGTCGCCGGCCACGCTCGACTCCAGCACCGGGTTGCTGTCGTACCCAAGTGCGGTGCGTGCGATGAACGACCAGCGGTCCGGCGTGGCGGCAGCGGGGGCCCGCCGGGCCCGACCGGGCAGGGTGTCCGAAGCGGAGACGGCCACCGGGTCGGTGACAGCACCACCGGCCGGAGCTGCGGGCTCGGGCACCGTGGCCGCTGGTTCCGGCATCGCGGCCGCAGTGCTGGTGGTGGGGATCGGCTCGGCATCCGCAGCCCCAAGGGCGGCGGCGAGGAGCAACAGGGCAGGGCAGGGGCGCATCAGGGCTCCACGAGGATCCGGAATCCAAAGATGTGGGTGGTGAATTCAGGGTCCACCGATTCGTAGGCGCCGACCGCGAAGCGGTCGGACTGCTCGTCGGACAGGGAACCATGGGCGACGAGGCCGGCCTTGGTCCCGGCCACGCCGGCCTTGGCGTCGGTGGGGATGTCCGCGGTCCATTCCCGCACGTTGCCGGCGAGATCGCGGTGGCCGTAGGGCCCGGTGTCGGAGGCGTTCGAACCCACCGCCGCCGGTTCGTCACCGGCGTGGGACCAGGCGGTGACCGCGAAGGCGGGGTCGAAGCGCGGACCCCAGGCCCAGCGGCGGACGGGATCGCCGCCGCCGGCGGCCCGGGTCAGCTCGGCCAGGGCAGGCAGGCGGACCTTGCGCCCGCTCTGGGCGGACAGCCAGGCGCAGAACGCCACAGCGTCGGCGCGATCGATGCCCACCGCCGGATGCCCGGGCGGGTCGGCCTTGCCGGGGATCACCCCGGTGATCGTCTCGACCTCGCCGGGGACGAGCTGCCAGCGGACCAGGGCGGCGCTGTTGGCACCGGGGGCGAGCCGCGGAATGCGGATGGTGGGCTCCATCGAGCCGTCGGCGCGCACCGACTCGTTTGTGAAGGCACGCTTCCAGGACCGCGCCACATCCTTGAACACCGCCGGATCCTTCAGGAAGGCGGCGTACTGGGCGACGGTGACCTCGGTCTCGCCGAGCCAGAACCCGCGGCCGTCATCGGCCGGGACCCAGCGCAGGCGATGGCCGGCGATGGCCGGCACCGGGCCGGGCCACGCCACCGCGGCGGTGGCGTTGATCGGCACCGCCACCGCCAGGACGGTGTCGCCCAGGCGGAGCTGCCACGAGCCGGCCTCCACCGCCGCCGGCTGGCCGGGGCCGATGGTCAGGGCGCCCCCGACCGGCTGCAGCCGGCCGCCGGCGTCCGCGGTCAGGCGACGGGCCTCGACCGGCCCCGGCGCTCCGGTCACCGCCAGGGCGCCCTGGCCGGCGAACTCCGAAGCCCAGCGACCCGCATCGTCGTAGCGGCGGACCAGGTTGCCGTAGGCGCGGATCTCCGCCGGTCGGCCATCGGTCCGGGCGGCACGCAGGCGGATCAGATACAGTTCAGCAAGGAGCGCCCGGGCGTCTCCGACCACCGGATGGGCGGGGTCGTCGGGGAGCAGGCCGAGCACGGCCTGGCCCTCGGCCTCCGCATCGCCCCAGGCCTGGACCAGGGCGGCTTCCGCCTGCTGGCTGGCGGTGCGGGCGGCGAACAGGTCGTTCTTGGCCTCGGCGGGCATGCCGCGCAGGCGGGTTTCGAGGGCGATCTCCCGGGAGCGGGCGGTCTGCATCTCGCCCCGGGCGTGGTCCACGGCGGCCCGCCGGGCCCGGGCGGCGGTCAGGCGGGTCTCCGCCTGGGCGACCCGGTCGGACCGGGCCTGGGCCGCGGCCCGGTCGGCGACCGCGGAGCGGATGCGGTCGCGCACGGCGACCAGGGCGGTGCGGCCGTCCGCATCATCATCCGGAGAATGGCCGATGGCCTGGGCGATGGCGGTCTGGGCCTGATCCAGGTCGCCGGCGGCGAGGGCGCCCTCGGCGCGCTGTCCCGCCTGCCGGGACAAGGCGAGCCGCTGGGCCCGCTCCCGGGTCGCGGCGGCCATGACCGACGCCTGGATCCAGCGGTCGCGCTCCCGGGTGATCCGGGTGCGCAGATCCGCGTCGCCCGCCGGGGCCCGGCCCAGCGCCTGGTTGGCGGTGGCCAGGACCTTGTCCCAGTCCGGGGCATCGGCCTTGGCCAGGACGCCGGCCTGGGCGAGGGCGGATTCAGCCTCGGTCCGGGCCACGGCCTCGGCCTTGGTCTGTTCGACCCGGGCACGCAGGCGGTCGAGCACCTTGGCCTGTTCCTGGGTGCCGGGGATGCGTTCGGCCTTGGCATAGGCCTGCTCCGCGGTCCGGGCCAGGGCCAGGACCCGGTCGAGGTCCGCGCCCGGCTGCGCGACCAGGGCGGCGGCCTCGCCGGCGGCCCGGTCTGCGGCCTCCCGCTGGCGGCCGGCCTCGGCCATGGCAGCCGCTTCGGCGCGATCGCGGAGCACGGTGCGGATGCGTTCCCGGGCGGCGTCGAGGGCCTTGTCAGTGGGCTGCAATTCCAGGGCCGCGCTGAGCTTCTCGTCGGCCTTGGCCAGCTCCCCGGCCCGTTCCGCATCGGCGGCCTCGCCGGCCAGGGCGGCAGCCCTGCGCTTCGCCGCCTCGGCCTGGGCCACGCGCTCGCGCTCCTCCTCGATCCGGTCCCGCTCGGTGGCGACCAGGGCCTTGGCCTGGGCCCGCAATTCGACGAGGTCCCCATCCCCGGGCGCCAGGGCGGCCGCGGTCAGGATGGCCTTCTCGATCTCCTCAAGGCGGTCGAGCGGCTTGCCCTGGCGCCCGCCCCAGGCGGCGACCGCCTCGGCCTTCTTCGCCGCCGCCTCGGCCCGGGCCTGGGACTGGACCATCCAGGTGGTGCCGCCGGCGACCACGACCGCGAGCCCCGCGGCGCCGGCGCCGGCGAGGACCTTGGTCTTGTGGCGGCCGTACCACAGGCCGATCCGCTCGATCAGGTTGCGCTGGCGGGCGAGCACCGCCTGGCCGTTGAGGAACCGGGTCAGGTCCTCGGCCATGGCGGCGCAGGTCGGATAGCGCTTCGCCCGGTCCAGGGCCATCGCCTTGTGGACGATGGCGACCAGGTCCGGATGCAGCTCCGGCGCCGCGCTGTCGAGGGGGATGAAGTCGCCGGTGGTGATCTTCACCAGCATCGCCGGGATCGTGCTGCCCTCCAGGCAGCGCTTCAGGGCGAGCAGCTCGTACAGCGTGGCGCCCAGGGCGTAGACGTCGCTGCGCCCGTCGATCTCGGAGAGTTCGCCCTTCGCCTGCTCCGGCGGCATGTAGAAGATCGTGCCCATGGCCGATCCCTCCATGGTCGCCGACAGGCTCCCCTGGTCGCGGATCGAGGCCACCTGGCGCACCAGTTCGGAGTCCGCGTCGGCGTCCTTGAGCACCTTGGCGATGCCCCAGTCGACCACGAGCACCTCGCCGTGGCCGCCGAGCATTACATTGTCCGGCTTGATGTCGCGATGCACCACGCCCTTGCTGTGGGCGAAGCCGACGCCGTCGAGGATCTTCAGGAACATCAGCAGCCGGCGCTCAATGGTCCACTCGGCGGCGGCCTTGGCGCTGTCCGCATCCGGCGCCACGAAGTCACCCTTGGGATTCTCCTTGGACTTGTTCTCGTACAGGATCCCGGCCTGCTGCTGGAGCAGCTTCACCACCTTGCCGACGCTCATCCCCTCGATGAGCTTCATGGTGAAGTACAGGGTCCCGTCCTCGAGCACGCCGAGGTCGTGGATCGGCACGATGTTCGGATGCTCAAGCTGGGCCGTGACCTGGGCCTCGGCCAGGAAGCGTTCCAGGGCCTCGCCGGAGTTGGCGAACCTGCCGTGGATGACCTTCATCGCCGCCGGGCGGTGGAAGTCGTTGTCCTTGATCTGGAGCACTGCGCCCATGCCGCCCGCGGCCAGGGGCCGGTCGATGGCGTAGCGGCCATCGGTGCCCTGGGTCTCGGCGAGTTTGCTGAGCCCCTTCGGCACCGGCGCGGTGCCGACCTGGGCCCGCGTCGCCACCAGATCCGACAGGACGCTGGTGCGCGACAACTGCAGCTTCACATCAAGCTGCTGGGTATCCGCCGGCAAGGTGACATTGAGCCGGGTCCGCCCGGTGCGGCCCAGGGTCCCGGTCCGGCTGAAGGTCCCGCTCATACCCCCACGGGTGAGCCCGCCGGTCGAGGCGCCGGCCGTCTGCGGAAGGGCTGTGCCACCCCCTTGCCCGCTCAGCACCGTGACGCGGGTGGCGTCCGTGGAGGCTGGAACGGCTCCCGTCGGCAGGGTCTCGGCCGAGGCCGGGCCTCCGACGGCGATCACGGTGGCGGCATCACCCGCCCCCCCACCTGCGACCACGGTCGAATCCAGATCCCGACCACCAGCAACCACCGTCGCCTGGAGGTCCGGGGCCAGCGTGGCCTGGGTCGACTCCAGGTTCCGCTGCACGGGAGCGGTCGGCCTGGTCTGATCCAGGGATGCGGCCATCTCCGTGGGGCGGGTCTGGTCGGCAGCGCCCGCATCCGTGGTCGCCGGGAGCGTCTGATCGGGATCGGTCATGGACTCGTCCTCCGACGGCGAAGGACGAGACCAAGCGAGAGCAGCAGGATCGCAATCCCGCTCCCCAGGCCGCAGCCGCCTCCGCCGGATCCCCCATCCGAAGCCGCCGGACGAACGCCCGCCTGGCCTGGCGGCGCCGGCGGATCGGCCACCGCCACCCGATCGAATGCCACGACCTCGCGGCCGGTGGCCACCCGTTGCCTCAACATCTGCACCGCGGCGGCATTGCCCCCGCTGAGGGTGCCGGGGTCGAAACCGGTCGGGAAGCGGACGAGCACCAGGGGCTGCCCGGTGTGGTTCTTGATCCAATAGCCGGTGCCGGCCTCGAGCGAGCTCACGAGCACATACCGGTCGCCGGCCCACAGATGGGCTCCGGTGCCGATGGCGGCGTCACGCGCGGCGCCGGCGATCAGATTGCCGGCCCCATCAAAGAGTCCGAGGGATGTCCAGGGGTGGACGGACTCCACAGGCCCGCCGTCGCCGACCGGGGGAAGGCCGACGAAGTTGAGCCCGGGCTGGAGTGCGAGCTCGGTGAAATAGGGGGCGGGATTCCCATCGAACGGCACCGACACATTGATCCGGCTGGCAACGAACCAGGCATGGGTCGGCAACAGACCGGACTGCGGTTCAAGCGGCTGCTCGCGGTACGTCTGCTGGACCGCATCCCAGGTGAAGGCCCGTGCATCGCTGGGATCCCGGCCGGCAAGGGCCGCCCGCAAGCGGATCAGTCCATCCGCCGTGCCGGGACAGATCGCACCGTAGATGGTGGCCCCGCCCGTGGAGCGCGGCACTGACGGAGCCGCCACCGGGACCGGCGGCAGATCCAGGAGGCCAGGTGTCGTCAACCGGACGATCAGGGTCGATCCCTGGGCATCGGTGATGATCACGGGCTGGTTGGCGAGCACGGCCCGCGGCGTGAGGACCACGGTCTGGACCGGCTCCAGATCACCGTCCGCATCCCCATCGGCCACGGCCGGCTGGCCGGTGAAAAACAGGATCCCGGCACTTGCCGAGACCGCGAACGGCCGCCGTCCATCACGGATGGCGATCGTCACCTGCACGCCGGAGCCGACCAGCAGGTCGAGGCCACCGGCCAGGATCGCCTGGGCGGCGGCGGTGCCGGCGGTGGCACGGCCGGCAAGCGGCTCGCCGTCGACGAGCGTGGCGACCACCGACCCGCCGGATACCAACGCACCGTCGGATCCGATGATCGTCATCGAGACCGACTCGTCGCCGCCATCCGCCGGATCGGCGAAGGCCGTCATGACCACCGTCGCCGAGGTGGCGCCGGCGGGAATGGTCATGGTGACCTCGGCGGGAAGATCGTGGTCGCTGCCGGGGGTGGCGACGCCTCCCACCTCGATGCGGAGATCCACGGACTGGGCCGATGGGGCATCGAGGACCGCCATGGCCACCGTGGCCGATTCACCCTCGATCACGATGGAGGCGGCGGCTACCAGCGACACGATCGGTGCCCCCGGTCCGTCAACGGTGATGACCACGGTTCCGACCGTGGATCCCGCGTCGTTCGTGGCGGTGATCACCACCGGAAAGACACCGAACCCGGCAGGAGTCCCGGTGACCGCCCCGGTCAGCGGATCGATGACCAGACCGGCTGGCAGGCCCGCCGCCGCATGCAGGTGGGCCCCCACCGCGGCCAAGGGAAGCGTCACCGGCGCCCCGACGGATGCGGTCGCGGTGGTGATCGCGGCCAGCACCGGTGTGCTGGCGATCCGGTACCAGGATTCGGTCACCGCGCCCAGGTCGTCGTATTCGGTGTGCTCGACGAATCCGAAGCCGGGCAGGATCCACGACTTCGCCACGGAGCCGTCGGCGCGGACATCCACCAGCAGGGTGCATCCCGGCACGCCGCCGGTGGGAGAGGTCGCGGCGGTGTCGGTCACCGTCACCACATCCGTGCCATTGGCCCAGGTTGCCGAGGTGGCGATGGGCAGACCGGCCTCGATCCGCGCCACATCGTCGGTCAGGTGCAGGCCTTCGTCGTCGCGGATGCGGTAGATCACGCCGTCCGCCCCGAGGGCCAGGACCGTGAAATCCGGACCGTTGCTGAAGGTCCACTGCACCCCGTCGATGCCGGCCACCGTGGTCGCCGAGAAGGCGAGGGTGATGGTTCCTCCGGCAGAGGGTCCGGTGCCGATCATGGTCACCGTGCCCGGCATCCACGCTGCACCCAGGGGATGCGGGGACAGATTCCCGGAATCCGCGGCGAAGACGATCGGCACTGCACCAGACGGAACGACCGTGACGACCACCGCCGTGGTCGCTGTCGTGGTCCCATCGGACACGAAGACCGTCACCGAGGTGGCTCCCGTCGCAGGACCACCGGTCAGACCCAGGATCCGGGACGCACCCGTGCCGCTCACCGAAGCGGTGACGATGGATCCATCGGCGCTGGCCGCGGTCGCCGTCACCGCCACCGGATCGGTATCCGGATCGGAGATGAGCAGAGCGACCGCCGTCGATGATCCGGCCGGAAGGACGACGCCACCGATCGCAGCGACCAGCGGCACGTCATCCACCGGGGTCACGGTGATCGTCGTCGATGCCGTCGCCGACAGGCCGCCGAGGTCCGTCACCTGGACGACGATCGTTGCCAAGCCGCTCGCATCCGCGGCCAGCACCGGCGTGATCGTCCATGCCGGCGACGAACCGCCGATGGCCACCGACGCCGACGGCGCCAGGGCCTCATTCGATGACGACATGACCATAAGGGTCAGACCCGCCGGGGTCTCCGCATCGGTCGCCGAGACGGTGATCGGGGACACCGGACCATCCTCGATCACCACCGCATCGGCGAGCGGGATGATCCCGGGCGCGGTGTTGCCCACCGCCACCACGAATGCAGCCGTCGCCGTGCTCGTCCCATCCCACGCCGACACCGTCACCACCGTCGATCCGGCGGCCGCGCCGGCGGTCAGTTCCACGGACCAGGGGCCGCCACCCGAGATGGATACCGATGCCAGCACACCAGGAACCGACGACGACGCCGACACCGTCAGTGCGGCTGACGCCGTATCGATGTCCGTGATGGTCAGGGGCAGCGACAGCGAGCCGGCGACCGGGATCGACTGGCCGGACACCGCATCGATAACCGGCGCATCATCCACCGGGCTCACGGTGATCGTCACCGATGCCGTCGCCGAGAGGCCGCCGAGATCCGTCACCTGGACGACGATCGTCGCCGAACCGCTCGCCTCCGCCGCCAGCGCCGGCGTGATCGTCCATGCCGGCGACGACCCGCCGATGGCCACCGACGCCGACGGCGCCAGGGCCTCATTCGAGGACGACAGGACGATCAGGGTCAGACCTGCCGGGGTCTCCGCATCGGTCGCCGAGACGGCGATCGGGGACACCATGCCATCCTCGCCTGCGACCGTATCCACGAGCGGGAACATCGACGGGGCGTTGTTGGGGATGGACCATCCACCTGCCTCGGGGGCATTGGTACCCGCCTGCAGATTCCTGCCTTCGACGATGTGGCCAAACGGCACCA